>JAHDHI010000080.1 GCA_020631395.1 Bizionia sp. | reverse complement strand
TTTAAAAAAGTTGGTTATGAGTATGTTTGAAGATTTTAAAACATTGTTGGTCATTAAGAAATATAGTAAAAATACGATTGGTACCTATATGGGATTATTACAGTCTTTTCAAAGCTATTTGGGAGATGCATTGCCCATATGTAAATTGGATAATAAGCATTTACTTCAAAAAATAAGAGAGTTTATAATAGATAAGAGTTACGCTTATACTTCTCAAAAGCAATTTTTGAGTGCTCTAGTTTTATATATGAAAGAAATCCATAGAGTATCATTGGATCTTTCAAGCTTACAACCTAGAAAACCTCAAAGGGTATTGCCAGAAATTCTTTCAAAGAAAGAGGTGGCTACGATTATAAAAAGTACCACAAACAAAAAGCATAAAGCGATGTTGGCCACATTGTATAGCTTGGGATTGCGAAGTGGAGAAGTCATAAATCTAAAAATTTCCGACATAGATAAAAATCGGAATACGATCTACATCAAGAAGGCCAAAGGAAACAAGGATAGGATCTTGCCTTACCCTGAAGCATTGAAGAAAATTTTAAGAAATTATTATGTTGAATACAAGCCGAGACTATATGTGTTCGAAGGACAGAAGGGGGAACAATATACAACGACATCATTACGTGCTGTATTTAACAAAGGTTGCGAAAGGGCAAGAATTAATAAGAGGGTTACATGTCATAGCTTGAGACATTCCTTTGCAACACATTTATTGGAATCAGGAACCAATTTGAAGGTTATTCAAGAACTATTGGGGCATAACAGCATAAAAACGACAATGTTGTATACTCAAGTATCAAATAGAAGCATTCGTAACATACAAAGCCCTTTGGAGTTTCTTGACATTGACTGAAAGACAACTATTCTGCATTGCGCAATAACAATAGGTCTTTATCCGCTTTAGTCACTTTGTAGGACTTGATGATTTTACCGTTCACATCAAGGATTTTCAAAGTTTGTGTTTTTGTATCGTAATCCCATTTTCCGGAAACCATCCGATGGCGATCCGTAGGGTGGAGGTAGAGGTATTTGCAACTACCATCCTCGTTCAACTCCATTTTGAAACGAAATCTGCTTGGTGGGAATTTTTTAAAATCCGAAGGGCGAAAGACTAGGCCATTTGGATTCAATTGATTCTCTTCCCGAGAGTCGGTCCAAGAGCCCAAGAGGTTCGAGCCTTCAATAGATTTAATGTCGTTTGCATCTGTAGGGAGTTTTTCGAAATCGATCTTGAAATCCTCAAAATCGTATGGTTTGCCAATGATCTTTTTGTTTTCGTCCAAAAGAAAATAGCTAGGTGTAGCCGTTACATTGTAGTCGTTTCCAATTTCGTTGTCCCATTTGCCTTCTCCGAAAACGTGAAGAAAATCGGGATAGTCGTATGTCATGTTCTTCCAGCGGTACTTGTCGTCATCCAATGCAATGGCAATTACCTTTAACTTGTCATTGCCTATTGTTTTTACATGCGATTTTAGTTTAGGAATTTCTTCCAAGCAGTGAGAGCAGGTCGTACTCCAAAAGAATACCAAGTAATTGTTTGAGTTTTCCAATTCACTTAATTTTTTAGTTGTCGTCTTCCCTTTGTTGTTTGTAATCTCTATTTCAAAATCTGGAGCAGTGTTACCGATGGAAACATTTTTAAAGTATGTTAATTTCTTGCTCAATTCATCGTCTTTTGAGTTTTTGGCAAGTTGCATCAAGTAAGTGGTTGCTATGTGGTTTGCCACCGTTTCGTTTTCTACTTGAACAAATTGATCCCATAGGATCTCCAATAGGATCTTTTGGATCTTGGGTTCATCTTTGGTGACTTTTGCAACGGTATCTACATTGTCAATGAAATCATTGTTTCCGCTTGTGGTATTGGAATAACCAAAGACGTAATTCAATGTGGCCTCAATTAAAAAATTCGAATTTTGAAGTGTTTCGTTGCCAAAATCGATATGTTTGAAATAATTGTCCTTTACATTCTTTGAGAAGGTTGTCACATCCTCATATTCATTGGGGATATATGGGCTTCCTGCCTTTATGAAGGTGTTTGCCAGAGTGCCTTCCGTTGCTTTTTCAAATTCGTTTTGCGTATCTGCGAGTATTTTGAAGACGTTCTTGAAACCCTCTTCGTCTTTCACGTTCTTGGAATAATAGTTGTTTATGCTGGAGCCTACCATGCTCATGCTCTTGTTGTACGAGGCCAACAATTTGTTTTGGTTGGACGCTGTGAAGTTCAATCCTTTTTCCAAATCGAACTCCAAGACGATGTCCTCCTTGCCATCATACAATACATCGAAATTATATTGATCCTGAGGTTGTGCATATACAATGCGATATGTTCCAGCCTTGGCAGTAGAATCCAATTTGATTTCGAAACTACCATCTTCCTTAATGTTGGCATTGTTTACATATATGGATGTTTCTGCTGTGACTTTGTACAAAAATGCAAAATTGAATTCTTCTGGAGGCGTAAACGTTCCTTTTATGGTATGTTGTGCCAATAATGCACTTGGCATAAAAGCGAGTAAAAAAAGTAACTTTCTAGTCATTGTTATTGGTTTTATTCTGTTTAAGACAAAAACTGGGCCGTATTAATGGCTGTTTTCTCTATTTGCAATTATTTTTTCGGCCCAAAGCCTAGCAGACTTGGTAATCCCGTGTTCTTTTCGTTTGTTCAATAATGTTTTTAAAGATGAAGATTCTCCTCCTATGCAACCTTCACAGATAAAAATGAGCATTGGGTGTCTGTATAGTCTGTCAATTCTGTCTCTATCACTTTCATTAGAATTCTATTAGATTATGTTTTTCCAATGCTTCACAAATTATCAAAGATAAAAAAGCTTCAGGAGCTTGTTTTATACTTGTGAGTTTCAAATTGTTTTTCAATTCATTTAAATCTGAAGTGAGTAAAAATTTCTTTTCATAATCTTTAACAAACTGCGATTTATTTCCAGCGAAACCACAGTAAAAACCAATAGTTATGGAATCTTTGGTCTTTCTTTTGGAATCAAAATTCGTTTCTTGAGCATAAGCACTACAAAAAAACAAAAACATAATGAAGCAAAATAATTTTTTCATAAATGATGTATTGTAGTGATTTGATGTTCAATAACTATTCCAAAATGGGATTTAAGGCTTTCAGTGCTTGTTCCACGGTTCTTATGTTCTCGAAGGTAAGCAACAGTCGCAATCCATTTCGGGTTTGTTTCTCCTTCATTTTACAGGCTCTAGGATTTTGCTGTACATATTGTAATAATTTGGTAAAGCTTGCACTCTGGTAAAAACGACTTTGTTGATCGTTTATGAAATAACCGACGAGCTTGCCTTGTTTCAATATCACTTTTTCGATACCCAATTTGGTTGCAATCCATTTTAGTTTGACACTATTCAACAAATCCACGACTTGTATGGGGAGTTCACCAAAACGATCCAAGAGTTCGGTTTCGAATTGTTCGAGTTCTGCTTCTGTCTTGAAATTGTTCAATTGCGTATATAGATTTAAACGTTCGGCAATGTTGTTGACGTAATCATCTGGAAACAACAATTCGAAATCAGTATCTATGGTAATGTCCTTTACATAGTCCTTGTCTTTCGCTTCATCTTCATAGAGGTCTTTGAATTCGTTTTCCTTCAATTCTTCAATGGCTTCGTTCAATATCTTTTGGTAGGTGTCGAAACCAATTTCATTGATGAAACCACTTTGTTCGCCTCCTAACAAATCTCCAGCTCCACGAATTTCCAAATCCTTCATTGCAATGTTGAAACCGCTACCCAAGGCCGTGAATTGCTCCAAGGCCTGAATGCGTTTGCGAGCATCGTTGGTCATGGCGGAATGTTCTGGTGTTATGAAATAACAGAATGCTTTTTTGTTACTTCTTCCTACACGTCCACGCATTTGGTGTAGGTCACTCAATCCGAAGTTGTTGGCGTTGTTTATGAAAATGGTGTTTGCATTGGGTACGTCCAAACCACTTTCGATGATGGTTGTGCTCACAAGAACATCGAAAGCGCCATTCATGAACCCAAGCATTAACTCTTCCAGTTTCTTGCCATCCATCTGTCCATGGCCAATGCCTATTTTGGCATCTGGAACCAAACGCTGAATCATTCCTGCTACTTCCTTGATGTTTTCTATGCGGTTGTGGATGAAGAAGATTTGCCCGCCGCGCTGTATTTCATAACTCACTGCATCACGAATGGTTTCTTCATTAAACCGTATCACATTGCTTTCAATCGGAAAACGGTTTGGTGGAGGCGTCGTTATCACAGATAAATCTCGTGCCGCCATTAGGCTGAATTGTAGTGTTCTTGGAATGGGTGTGGCAGTCAATGTCAATACATCCACATTGTCTTTCAGGGTTTTTAGCTTCTCTTTGACTGCTACTCCGAATTTTTGCTCTTCGTCTACGATGAGCAATCCCAAATCCTTGAATTTCACGTTTTTGTTTACGAGCTGATGTGTGCCGACAATAATGTCCACGTTCCCTTTTTCCAAACGTTCCAAGGTATCCTTTTTTTGTTTTGTCGAACGGAATCTGTTTACGTAATCCACGGTTACGGGAAATTCCTTCAAACGTTCGCTAAAGGTCTTGTTGTGTTGAAATGCCAAAATGGTAGTTGGAACCAAAACGGCCACTTGCTTCCCATTGTCGACAGCTTTGAATGCTGCACGAATGGCAACTTCGGTCTTCCCGAAACCAACATCCCCGCAAATTAGACGGTCCATTGGGCGTTCACTCTCCATGTCGGCTTTTATGTCTGCCGTGGCTGTTGTCTGGTCTGGTGTGTCTTCATAGATGAACGATGCTTCCAACTCGTGTTGCAAATAACTGTCCGTTCTATATCGATGGCCTTTCTCCAGTTTTCGTTTGGCATATAGCTTTATCAGGTTGAAAGCGACATGTTTTATGCGAGCCTTGGTTTTCTGCTTTAAAGTCTTCCAAGCCTTGCTACCCAGTTTGTAGACTTTTGGTGGCTTGCCATCTTTGCCGTTGAATTTGGTGATCTTATGTAGGGAATGAATGCTTAGATACAAGACGTCGCGTTCTCCATACACCAATTTTATGGCTTCTTGCTTCTTGCCTTCCACATCTATTTTTTGCAAGCCTCCAAACTTGCCAATTCCATGGTCTATGTGCGTTACGTAATCCCCAATGTCCAAGTTGGTTAACTCTTTGAGTGTAATTGCTTGTTTTTTTGCGTATCCGTTTTTTAGGTGAAACTTATGATAGCGTTCAAAGATCTGATGATCTGTATAGCATGTCAACTTGTTGGAATGGTCTACAAAACCTTGATACAATGAAAGTGTAATGGTCTTGTAATGGACTTCTTGTTCCACATCATCGAAGATGTCTCGAAAACGTTTGGCTTGTTGCTCACTTGCACAAGCTATGTAATTTGTAAACCCGTTGTTGTGATTTCTATTGAGATCGTCAATCAATAGGTCGAATTGCTTGTTGAATGCTGGTTGAGGCGTTGTGTTGCA
The DNA here is from genome assembly GCA_020631395.1 of Bizionia sp. Classification (GTDB taxonomy): domain Bacteria; phylum Bacteroidota; class Bacteroidia; order Flavobacteriales; family Flavobacteriaceae; genus JAHDHI01. Next base: position 15,990 of record JAHDHI010000080.1, on the reverse strand, counting down.
TACGATTTGGGATGTAGGACTAAGCCAAGCATCCGTGCCGAATTCCACCAAGTTGAAGTGCAATAGCTGCCTTTTCAACAATTCCGAATTGCAAAACAGCTCTTTGGGTTCTGCGTGCTTCATTTCTGTCGAAAGACTTTCGAATGCATTTTCCGCTTTGCCGAAAAAATCATCGATCCTAGAAAACAGAACATCTACGCTCTTTGTAAACACGACGGTCTTTGCAGCAATGTATTTAAGGAAACTGGCTCTGGATTCGTCCAAAAACTTGTTTTCTACATTTGGAATGATGCCAATTTTCCTTATTTGCTCGTTGGAGAGTTGCGTTTCTACATCGAATGTACGTATGCTGTCCACCTCGTCTCCAAAAAAATCGATGCGATAGGGTTCGTCATGTGAAAAAGAAAAGACATCGACTATTCCACCACGAACCGAGAATTCCCCTGGTTCGGTAACGAAATCGACACGTTTGAACTTGTGTTCGAACAACACTTCGTTCACAAAGTCTATGGAGAGGTCGTCTCCTACCGAAACCTTGAGAGTGTTGCGTTCCAACTCCTTTCTGGTAACGACCTTTTCAAACAAGGCGTCTGGATAGGTTACTATCAATGCTGGTTTCCTTTGCGAGTTGATTCGGTTTAAAACTTCGGCTCTCAATAGGACATTGGCATTGTCCGTTTCTTCTATTTGATATGGTCTTCGGTAGCTCCCCGGGTAGAACAACACACCTTTCGTGTTGAGTAGTTGTTCCAAGTCGTTTAGATGGAAGGCAGCCTCTTCCTTGTCATTGAGGACAAGCAAGAATGGTTTTTCTGCGATCTTGAAACTTTCACTTATGGCAAAGGACAATGCGGAGCCAACAAGGCCTTTTAAATGTACTTTGCTTTCGGTTTTGGCAATGGCGGTTTGTAGTTTTTGCAGTTGCAAAGACTTTAAATAAGCTTGCGAGATTGAAGATTTGCTCACGTATTTCTATTTTACGCAAATATATGTCTTAGATTCTGTATTTACGAATTGTGGCTAATGATTTTTTAGACAGTGAATTAATAAATGTTTGACTGCTGAGTCAAAGGATGGAACGCTTTGCCTTCTCTTGTTGAAAGGGTCTGGAGCCTTGAGGTCAAAAGCCAAACAGATAACATTTTGCACCTGAAATGGAATGTCTAAAAAAAGAAATATTTAATTTTAAAAAGGGTTAAGTTTCATTATATTTGCAGCACTTAAAAAATAAAAACATATGTCATTTTCAGATTTATTCGATAGCGGATTTAAAAAGCGTAACGAGGACCATTTTGCAGCAATTGTCAGAGTAGCAATGGATGATGGAATTATTAGTGAAGATGAGAGAGCCTTTTTGGAGAGATTGGCACGTAAACTGGATATATCTGAAGCCAATTATGCCGAGATTTTAAAGGATTACCAAAAACACCCGATCAATCCACCTACGTCTTACGATAGACGTTTGGAACGCTTGTATGATCTGTCTCGTATGGTTTACGTGGATCACATCAAAGGAGATCATGAAGAGGTTTTACTTAGAAAGATAGCGATTGGTTTGGGTTTTACTCCTGAAAATGTGAAATATGTTTGTGACAAGGCTTTGACGTTGGTGAGCAATGGTGTCGATTTAGACACATTCACCGAGGAGATGAAATCGATGAACAGATAGGTGATAAAGAACCACATACTACAAAAAAAGTGAGCAATTCAGCTCACTTTTTTTGTAGTATGTCTTCCATTTTTTTCAACAAGGATTTCTTGTTATGGGGTTTACCGGTATAATCGTTCATTCTCCTTTTCAAACAGTATGCCTCTTCTTTTTCGGAAGGGTTGTCACTTATTCCAATTATAGGAATGTCGGATAGTTCTGGCAATTCGGAATAGCGAATGTAACGCGTAACGTCAAACCCATCCATAGTAGGTAATCTGAGGTTTAATAAAACAATGTCGAACTTGGATCTATGGAGCTGGTTGATTACGTCGTCTCCATTGTCTACGACGAAAGTATAGTATTTGCCGGAGTCGTTTAATATTCTTGAGATTTCGATTTGATCCTTTTTGAAGGTTTCACCTATTAGAACTCTATGCTCATAGTCTTTGACCCTTTCCGGGTGCTGAATGGAAATGGTCTCGACGGTATGATTTTGGGAAATTTTAAATGGAAGGATGATTTTAAAGGAGGAACCTTTTTCAATGGTACTCGACGCAGATATCTCTCCGTTTAAAGCCTCCACTATTCGCTTTACGATGGCTAGACCCAAACCGGCGCCTTTGTTTGTCTGTTTGTTTGTTATTTGATAGAAACTGTCGAAGATGAAATCTATTTTGTCTTTCTCGATACCTATGCCCGTGTCCGAGACAAGAAATTCCAAAGTTACCATTTTGGTGTTTTTCTTGACGACTTTCACTTGGAGTGCAATGGTTCCCGAATTTGTGAACTTTATGGCGTTGCCAAAGAGGTTTCCAAATATTTGAGCCAGTTTGAATTTGTCCGTAACAAGATATTTTGGACAATCTTCGTCTATTTCGCAATTTAGGGTCAAACCTTTCAATTCGCATTTTTTTGTGTAGATGTTTGCAATGGTTTGAAGCTCTTCCATCAGGTTTGTTTCATTTTCGACGATAGAGAGATAACCCGTTTCTATCTTGGAGAGATCCAAGATGTCGTTAACCATGTGCTTCAACCTTTCGTTTGTGCTTTTTATGACTTTGAGACTATAGAGTTGCGTTTGGGTTAGATTGGCATTTTCGAGTAATTCCGTAGTCCCTCCAATAGTGCTTATAGGTGTCCTGATTTCATGGCTGAAGTTTGTTATGAAACTATCTTTGAAGGCCTCTTTCCTTAAAATGAGTTCATTTTCATATGAAATTATCTCAGATTGTACTTTGGTCTTGTTTCTTAACTGTGCTACGGTTTGATACGTATTGTATTGTGATGTCAAGTCATGTATTATGATCAAGGCATTGACGTCATCTTCAAATGTTTTGAAGGTGAGGTCTACAATGTAATTTTTGTCTTTTACATTCAAATTGACACAACCAAAGTGATATTCTTGATTCTTTTTGTCCATGAGTGTTACAAGAGATTCAAAAAAGGGGTGTATCGTATCGATTTGTTTTCCGTTTATCGATTCAAAGATGTTGCAATCATTATCGATAATTTGTCCTTTCGGGTCTATAAGGATCATTTGGTTTACAGATCTACTATAGGTTTTGTCGTAAGCGCTAAGCATTGGATGGATGTTGGTTCGGTATATGGTCTTTAGGGAGAATTAAATATACGCCAAATTCTTAGAGATACAAACTTTGAGGTTTTGCAATGTAGGGAAATCTTTATTTCAGATATTTGGACATCGTGTCCAACAGACTTACTTGGTCAAAGGGTTTTTTTATGACATCGTTTATTCCGGCTTTCTTGTAGCGTTTCAAGTCTTCTTCGAAAACTTTTGCGGTCAGTGCGATTATGGGGATTTTTCTATGTTGTTTTTCAGGTAGCTTTCTAATTAACTTGGCAATGTCATCTCCATCCTTTTCTTTGAGTTTGATGTCCATGAGCACCAAATCGAACTCATTGTCGAAGTTGGTTATTTTGGATATCACATCTTCTGGAGTGTTGACTATGTCCAAGAAAAACTGACCTTTGGATGCTAATATCTTGAGAACGGACAGCTGGGTTATTTCCGAATCCTCAACCAATAGGATGTTGTATTTTCGATCTTTGTCAAAGATTATTGGTTTTGGTTGGGTCTTTTTGCTCAATTTCAAAGTTTGGTTGGCTAAGAAATTGATGCTTGTGGAAAATGTGGATCCTTTTCCATATTCCGAAGTCACGTTTATCTTGCTTTTTGTCAGTTCTACCAAATATTTTGCTATCGACAGCCCCAAACCAACGCCTTTAAAGGAGTTTTGGTCATTTATTTGCGTAAAACTATTAAATATGGCGTCTATGTTTTCTTCATTTATACCTATTCCAGTATCTATGATTTCAAAATGAATGCTTGCTTTTTGAGCTCGTATTTGATTTAGGGAAACATTGAAGGTCACACTTCCGGATTGAGTGAATTTCAAAGCATTGTTCAATAGGTTTGACAGCACTTGTCTCAATCGTAAAGCATCCCCTCCCAGTACTTTCGGTAATTTCTCACTGAAGTTGGAATGGAATTCCAATCCTTTTTGTTTGGCTTTAATGGTATAGCTTTGCTTTAGATCCTCAATGAGCTCAATGAGGTCGAATGGCTCTATTACCAGATTCAATTTTCCAACCTCAATTTTTGAGAGATCCAAAATGTCGTCAATCATCTTCTTCAAGAAATTAGAAGAAGATTTCATAATGTCTAGATAGTTCTGTTGTTGTTGGTTTAATCCTGATTTTTCCAAAATGTCCGAAAATGTGATTATACCTGTCAATGGGTCTCGTAGCTCGTGACTAAAATTGGCGATGAAGGTGTTTTTGAACTCTTCCTTCTCTTTTAGATAGCTGTTTTTAAGCTCTAGGATTTGAGAATGTATCACGGATTCGTTTCTTACTTGAGCTGTGGTTTGATAGTTGTTGTAATGAGAAGTTAGGTCATGTATTGTCAATAGAGGGAGTTTGACTCCATCAAATGTTTTTAAAATGACATCGCCTATGATGCTTTTGCCATTGTAGTCCAAATGAATGCAGGAAAATACGAGTTCTTCGTCTTTGGATAGCAGTAGTGGATAAAAACATTCAAAGAAAGGATGGATGTCCCCAATGTTTTGGTTTTCCATATTTGGGAACAGGACACCATCCGACTCGACAATAAGACCTGTGAGGTCTATTATGGAGTATTGGATTAAATCTTTTGCATATTTTTCTTTGTATGCTTTTAACATTTTGGTCGTCATTTAATTAGCTCTTCAGCTAATTTATTAAAAAGATCCTCAACATTATTTCCAGTTTTGGCACTCGTATAGCAATTCGTTAAACGACCAAATTTCTCGTTGTTCTGCTTTATGAATTCGTTTGTTACTAGATCTTTTTTGTTTCCAACCACTTTTATGGGGATATTGGCGTATTTGCTCTCAATGAATTTAAGGTCGGATTCCAAGTTTTGGTAAGTGGATGGTCTTGTCACATCGAATACGTATATAAATCCATTCGTTCCCAAAAGGTAGGACATTCGGGTGTTGTTTATGTCATCGTTACCTTCCAAGTCCCAAATCACCAAAGATACGTCCTTGTCAGCCTCTGTGAGCGTTACATTCTTTTTCAATATGTGTACGCCTATGGTTACTTTATAATCTTCAGAAAAGGTATTCTCTACAAAGCGTCTAATAAGTGAGGATTTGCCAACTCCAAAGTGGCCTAGCAAAACTATTTTCTTAGAGATTTTCATTATTGAAATATGCTTTTAATTTTTTTGAAAAGGATTCCTTGTCCTCTAAATCGTTTTTATTGATATGGTTTTGAGCGAAGTCTAACAATTTATCTTCCAACTCGTTTTTAAATATAACATTAAATGTGCCAGAAACGACAACCGCTATGTAATAAGATGAAAAATTTTGAATGTGGATATGATAGGTATCGTACTCTATGTACTGTAATTCCTGATTGTCTTGTTCAAAGGCGTCTTCAGCAAAACTTTTTATGGCAGTGAGCATTCCTGCAACCATATCCTCCTCTATGTCCGTTGTTTTTGAATATTCGGAAATAATCAAACCAGAGCCTTTTTCTATAACCATTAGTTGCTCTATCTTTGGTCTAAGTGACTCTTGTAGAGCCAATTCCCCTTCGCTGACACCTGAGAACCTTGCTTTGAATCTACGCTTTAGGTTTTCAAAAGAAAAAGTCTTGTTTATTTTGGAGTTTATTTGTTCGGACAACATCCTTATTTCATGTTGTATGTACTTTTTTATCATTTTCCCCATAATGGGGAAAAGAGCTTCTACAACTGCATTGTGAGAGTTTTTGATTTCCTCCTTCAAGGTTTCAGTGATTATCGGTCCCATCGTCTTAGGGATTCCCGCAACGAACTCTTCGAGTTTCTCATCAATTATGGGTTCTATCTTTTTGGATAGTTCATTTTGTTTGTTTAGGGTTTCTTCTAAGAGCTCTATTTTTTTTTGAATGGAAGAAGCATACTCTCGCTCATCTGTGAGCAAGATGTCTTTCAATATTTTAAGTTTGTCTTCCTGATTCATAAATGAGACTTATAAAATCAATTACTGACTTATTTTCTCACCAAGTTTTATTAGCAAGTCCCCAAAGATTTTTCGATCCAATTTTTTGTCTTCCAAAACATTGGTTTTGTCATCGAGTGTGTTTTCCAACTCGGTGATTCTAATGTTGATGTCTGTACTTAGGTTGTCTATGTTCTGAAGTAATTCCGCCTTTACATCATCCATCAAGTGTTCTAACTCCTTTTTCTTTTCAAGGATGTCACGTTTTACAGCTTCAAATTCCGAATTGTATTCTTGGATGTTTTCTCCAAATAGGAGTTGCTTAATCGCATCGATCTTAGATGTTTGATCTGATATGTTAGCATCATCGGTGTTAGTTTTTTCCAGTTTGGCCATAATTCATTGTTGTAAAAAGTAAAAATAGGAAAAATTACTAGAAAAAGAGGTTTATTTGTTTCTCTGTATGAAAAATTCTACTTTATCCACCATTTTCCTGCTTCCACAGAAAAAGGGAACACGTTGGTGTAGTTCCGTCGGGTCGATATCCAATATTCTGGTATACCCATCGCTTGCTTTTCCGTTGGCCTGTTCGGCTAGAAAGGCCATAGGGTTGCATTCGTACAACAAACGCAATTTCCCATTGGAATTCTTTGAGCTTTTTGGGTACATGTAAATCCCTCCTTTAATCATGTTCCTATGAAAATCGGAAACCAAGGATCCAATGTATCGGGAGGTGTATGGCCTATTGTCTTCCTCCATTTGACAATATTTTATATAATCTTTGACGCCTTGTGGGAAGTGGGTGTAGTTTCCTTCGTTTACGGAATAGATGTTGCCGTCCTCTGGAAATTGCATATTTGGATGAGATAGATAAAAAGTGCCTATGGCAGGATTTAACGTAAATCCATTCACACCATCTCCTGTGGTGTACACGAGCATGGTCGATGTACCGTATACGATATAGCCGGCAGCCACTTGTTGATTGCCTTTTTGAAGAAAATCATTTATGGTTACTGGAGTGCCTACAGGTGTAATGCGTCTGTAAATGGAAAAAATGGTGCCTACGGAAACATTCACATCTATGTTGGAAGATCCATCCAAGGGATCTATGAGCACTATGTATTTGTTTTGATTGTTTTCGTCTTGGCTATTTATGGAGATGAAATCGTCTTCCTCTTCACTGGCTATGCCACAGACAATGTTTCTATTTGTGAGTGTCTGTATGAACTTGTCATTGGCATATACATCCAATTTCTGCTGGTCTTCTCCTTGTATGTTCGTGTCACCGACAGCTCCAATGATGTCAACCAATCCTGCTTTGTTAACCTCATGATTTACGACTTTGGCCGCTAAACGGATGGAATTTATGAGTCTTGACAATTCACCAGACGTGTATTTGAAAGATGATTGGTTTTCAATGATAAACTCTCCTAGAGTTTTATTTTTTCGAGACATAAAGAGTGTTGCTGTTTGTTTTTATCCATGCTCTAAATTTAGAGGCATTTATTTGCAAATATCGCATTTTTTAACAAACTACGTCGTTTCGTGTAGTATTAATATGTCAAGCTATTTAACTTTAAACTATATTTGATGTAAAATTGAAGTTATGGATTTCTCTATAAGATTTGCGAAAAAAGAAGACATGCGACAAGTACTCGATTTAATAATGGAGTTGGCGCATTATGAAAAGGAGCCGGATGCCGTGGAAGTCGATGTGGAACAGTTGCAAAATGATGGTTTTGGCGAAGATCCGAAGTTTAAATGTTTCGTGGCTGAGTCCAACGGAAAGATCGTAGGAATAGCATTGGTATATATGCGTTATTCCACATGGAAAGGAGAAGTTTTGCATCTGGAGGATCTAATTGTTGGCGAAACGATGAGAGGTAGTGGTTTGGGAACGGCATTGTTGAACGAGGTCGTTAAGTATGGACACGGCTTGGGGGTGAAACGCATAGGCTGGGAGGTCATAGATTGGAATGAACCGGCCATCGGATTCTATGAAAAGAAAGGTGCCAACGTGATGAGGGATTGGGATGTCGTGCAATTGGACGAAAAGGGAATTGAGAATTACATTAATGCCATACAATGAGAATATTTAAGTTTGGGGGAGCCTCTGTGAAAGATGCAGATGGCGTAAGGAATGTCATTGAAGTATTGAAAAAGGTGGGGAGCGACAATACCCTCATCGTGGTCTCTGCAATGGGAAAAATGACAAATTCCTTCGAACGTGCAATAGATGCTTACCTCAATGACAAATCCAATCTACAGAATGAAATGGAAGGCATCAAAACGTTTCACAGAGATATTTTATTGGAGTTGTTTAAAAGCAACCAACATGAGGTTTTTGGAGCGATAAATGAATTGTTCGAGGAACTGGGCGTCTTTTTGAAAACGAACAAATCACCTGATTATAGCTTTGTGTACGATCAAGTGATAGGTTATGGGGAATTGTTGTCTACGACCATCATAAGTTTCTATTTAAATGAAAGGGGATTTAACAACAATTGGTTGGATGTAAGGACTTGTGTAAAGACGGATAACTACTACAGGAGGGCAAACATAGATTGGGAAGCCACGCAAGGACTCGTTTCCAAAACCATAGATTCCAACACATTGTATGTAACCCAAGGGTTCTTGGGTAGTGACAAGAACAATTTCACGACGACTTTGGGAAGGGAAGGGAGTGATTATACGGCAGCTATCTTTGCATATTGTCTAAATGCCGAAAGCGTAACGATCTGGAAAGACGTGCCTGGAGTGTTAAATGGAGATCCGCGTGTTTTTGAAAACACTCAACTGTTGCATGCCATATCCTATACGGAGGCAATCGAATTGGCTTTCTATGGGGCTTCGGTAATTCACCCGAAAACCTTGCAGCCGTTACAACAAAAGGAGATTCCATTGTTTGTGAAATCGTTTTTGAACCCTGATGATTCGGGGACTGTAGTCAATAAGACCAGAGGCATACGTCCGAAGGTGCCTTGTTTCATCTTAAAGCAAAACCAAGTGTTGTTGTCTCTGTCAACTCTGGATTTCTCCTACGTCGTAGAAGAAAACATAAGCGAAATATTCAATTTGTTGGCGTCACATAAGATGAAGGTGGATGTGATTCAGAATTCCGCGATAAGTTTTTCGGTATGTTTTGATGACACATATAATAATTTAGAGAAACTATTGTTACATTTAAAAGCTAAATTCAAGGTGACTTGCCACAAAGACGTCTCATTGTATACGATAAGGCACTATGATGATCTTTCAATAAAAGCATTGGAGAAGGACAAAATCGTATTGTTGAAGCAATTGTTTCAAGAAACGATGCAAATAGTAACTAAGTAATGTATTTGTTACATTTGTAAATATCTAAAAAAACAAAAATAAAGAATGGGGTTAGTTACGGCTAAAGAAGTTTCAAAGGCAATAAATCTGGAAAAGTATGGGTTTATAGGTACTTTCATTGGTTGGCTTTTAATGAAAATTCTAAAGATATCCACACTCAATAGAATTTATAATCGCAATAAGCACTTAAACGATACAGAGTTTTTGGATGCTATTCTCGACGAGTTTCAAATTAAGTTCGAAATACCGGAAGAAGATTTAAAGCGGTTGCCCAAAGACGGTGCATACATAACGATATCCAACCATCCACTGGGTGGCATAGATGGCATTTTGTTGTTGAAGCTCATGTTGGAGAAGCGACCAGATTTTAAAATCATAGCCAATTTCCTTTTACATCGCATAGAGCCGATGAAGCCATACATAATGCCTGTTAATCCCTTTGAAGATAGGAAGGATGCAAAATCAAGCATTTCAGGTTTCAAAAATGCAATAATGCATTTGAGGGAAGGGCATCCCCTTGGTATCTTTCCTGCAGGAGAAGTGTCCACCTATAGGGATGGAAAGCTTGTAGTGGATAAACCATGGGAGGAAGCAGCCATGAAACTCGCGCAAAAGGCAAATGTACCAATAGTGCCCATATACTTTCATGCCAAGAACAGCAAGCTGTTCTACAAGTTGTCTAAAATCAGTGATACGTTTAGAACTGCCAAATTACCATCGGAGTTGTTGACTCAGAAGCGTAGAACCATCAAAGTTAGGATAGGTAGACCCATTTCTATAAAAGATCAAAACGAGCATGAGAGCTTGGAAAGTTTTTCGGCTTTCGTTAGGAAGAAAACCTATATGCTATCCAATGCGTTTGAACCCAAGGAGAATTTGAGAGATACCATTTCCTCTACTCTAAAACCCCAAAAACTTACGAAAGCTCCTAAAAAAATAGTTACTCCTATTAAAACTGAGCTGATGATTGAAGAAATTGAAATGTTGAGGGAGGACGACAATAGATTGTTGAAAAGTAAAAATTATGAGGTATACTTGTCTCCAGCAAGAAAAATACCAAATATACTAAGGGAAATAGGGCGTTTAAGAGAGATAACCTTTAGAGCAGTGGGAGAAGGTACAAACGAGGCCATTGACTTAGATGAGTTCGATAGTTATTATCATCATATGTTTCTGTGGGATTGTGAAGCCAATGTTTTGGTTGGTGCTTATAGAATGGGGCTTGGAGCTAAAATTTTCGAAAGATACGGCATAGATGGGTTCTATCTTCAAGACTTGTTTCGTTTTGAACCCGAACTTCATAAGATGATGAGCGAATCCTTGGAATTGGGTAGGGCATTCATCATAAAGCAATATCAACAAAAGCCAATGCCTTTGTTTTTGTTGTGGAAGGGGATCGTGCACACTACGTTGCGTTTCCCTGAGCATAAATATCTAATAGGTGGTGTTAGCATCAGCAATCAGTTTTCGAATTTCTCGAAATCCTTGATGATAGAGTTTATGAAATCCCACTACTATGACCCATATGTGGCACAGTATGTTCATCCCAAGAAAGCGTTCAAAGTAAAGTTAAAGGATGCAGACAAGGATTTTGTTTTTGATTCTACGGCTGCAGATTTGAACAAGTTTGACAAGGTGATTGACGAGATTGAGCCAGGAGCATTGCGATTGCCCGTATTGTTGAAGAAGTACATCAAGCAAAACTGTAGGCTGATAGGGTTCAATGTAGATCCTCTATTCAACAATGCCGTAGATGGCTTGATGTATATTAAGATATCGGATTTGCCAGAAAGTACGGTGCGTCCCGTAATGGAAGAATTTCAAGCCGAGCTGGAGAGTAAATTTTCGGGAACCAATGGAGATAAATAATAATGAGTAAGGTCTTTGGTTGTACTTTGCTCTTTTTTCTCTTATTGGCTAATGTTTCATTTTCACAACATTTGTTCGGTGTCGTGCTAGATGTAAATACGAAAGAACCCATTGCCGGAGCCTCCGTTTATTTCGACAATACCACAGTTGGTACGATAACCAGCTTCCAAGGTGAATTTTCATTTGATTTGGAAAACAAGATAGGGTCTCCCTTGGTGATCTCTTTTGTGGGATATAAGACCATCACGATAACTTCATTGGAGTATGACAAGAAATATGAGGTCTTGTTGGAAGAAGACATAAGTGCCTTGGATGAGGTATTCATAGAATATGAGGACGAATGGACGAGGTCATACAAGCTAAAGCAATTCAAGGAGCAGTTTCTCGGCTTTTCGAAATTTTCCAAAGCATGTAAAATCCTGAATGAAGACGACATCGTTTTGCGATTCAATACGACCAAGATGCAATTGTCGGCTTCGACCAAAAGACCTTTAATCATAAAAAACGAAGCATTGGATTATGAAATCACATACGATTTAAAGGAGTTTGTGGTACAGTATAATGCCAAAGGTGATATCAGGGTTACCGTAAAGAATAACAAAGACAATTGGTATGTGTTGCACTCCGTTTACTATTCGGGAACATCCTTCTTTAAGACGGAAATTTCGAAGAAGCACAAAAGAGCGCTCAAGAATAGGGAAAAAGCCTATGAGGGCTCTGTATTGCATTTTATGAGATCCATATCAAGCGGAAGGTTGAAAGAAGAACGTTATAAGATCTTCAAAGGTTCCTCACAAGTTAACCCAGCATATTATATTTTCACAAAGAAAAACGATAGCTTGAACACTACGGAAGTCACCATTCCCAACGAGATTAACATACTCCACAAGAACAAGCAATCTATCATAAGGAGTGAAGTGAAAACATTTGCTATAGATGTTTACGGAAATCACAGTCCCATAGAGCAGGTCTTATTTGGTGGTTTCATGGGGAATCAAAGGGTAGGTGATGCCCTACCTTTGGGTTACGGCTTAAAGTAGATGATTCTCGACAAACTGTTTGCAATAGTCTTTAATCTCATTCCTAGCTTTTAGGAATGCAGCATGTTTCTGTTCTTCGGAACCTTTCACCTTCGAAGGGTCAAAGAAGTTGTGATGCAGACGTTTTGCATTCTTGCTGGGAATGAATGGGCAGTTTTCATTTGCATGATCGCATACGGTTATTATGAAATCGAAATCAATGGCGTTGTATTCAACGACATTGTTGGATGTATGGTGAGAAATGTCCAAACCGTCCTCTTTCATGATGGACAAAGCACCTGGATTCAAACCATGAGTTTCTATGCCAGCACTATAAATAGCTGCCTTGTCTTTTGAGAATTTGTTTAAATAGCCATGAGCCATTTGACTTCGGCATGAGTTTCCTGTACAAAGTACGAGTATGTTTTTCATATTTGTTTCCGCAAACGCGATCTTTAATTTTAACTAGATTTCTATTTTTTTGCTTCTTCTTTCGAGAAAATGGTTGTCATGCCATTTGTTATCTATTCTGCCAATTTTTTCTCTGACACCCACTATTCTGAACCCACATCTCACATGCAAATTGATGCTAGCGATGTTTTTAGAAAAAATACCAGCTTGCAAGGTCCAAAAGCCATTGGCTTCGCTATCTTCTATTAGTCGATTTAGCAAAGTAGTTCCAATGCGCATTCCTCTATGGCTTTCTGAAACGTAGACGCTAACTTCTGCAACACCTTTGTATACTTTTCGATTGGATGCTTTGGAAAGCACGGCAAAACCAACGACATCACCGTTTAATTCTGCGACCAATCTGCAGGACGGGACATATTTGTTGTTCCATCGTTCCCAACTGGGAACTTCTGTTTCAAAAGTAGCCATACCAGTTTTAATGCCTTCGGCATAAATTTTTGAAACAGATGCCCAATCACTATCCATCAAAGCTCTTATGGCAAGCGAAACCATGGCCTAACAGCATCCACTTCCTGGTGCACAAGAGCTCTCGGCATTGGTTTCCGATGGTTCTGGAACACCACAGAGCTCTTTAGCCTTGCAATCGGTTTTTTCCACGGCCAATTTAATGATTAAGTTGTTGTTTCGTATTTCGAAATCGTTAACAAATAGTTGAGCCGTGTGAAAAGTTGCATTGCCATATTCGAATTTCACTTCTGCATCAAGTGTATAGGTTTTCATGGTGCCTACCTTCTTTAGGATGGCCAATGCCTTGTACGCACTCATATATTCGGTTTTTCCCAGCTCGTCAGGGCTTTCCCATAGTTGTATTATGGTTTCCTTCCATGAATCTGTTTGTGCGCCACAATCTACGGAGTCTATTGTAAGATGCTTTACTTCTGTGATATGGTAATTTGCACCTACCAATAGATTTGGAGCATATTCAAACAATAGAGGTTTGCCTTGGTGTTCGGCCAATACGGTTAAAAATTCTTGAGTATTCATTATTTACAGCAGTTTATTTGGGTTTTTACAAAAAAGTCGTTTATGATACGTCTACAATCATTCAATCGATCTACATTGATGGAGTAGAAGAGGTTCTTGCCTTTGGCATCCTGATCGAGCAAGCCTATTTTTTTAATCTCATTCAAATGCTGGGAGATGGTAGGTTGGGCCAAGCCAATGTTTTGTACCAGTTCATTGCAATTGCAACACTTGTTTTGACTGATGTGTTGTATGATTGAAATGCGAGCTGGATGTCCAAGAACCTTTGTGATCAAGGCAGCTTGGTTTTGTTGCTCATCGAAGATGTGTTTTTTTGAAAATCCCATAAGTTATACTTATTTATATATTGCAATATTACGATAATAAATTATTTAAAAAAAGCCCAAAGTGTTAATTTAGACTTTTTTTATCTATATTTTAGAACCAAGGCTTTTTTCCTACTTGGTAAGTGTTGTAAAACTCTTCGTCCGATTTCGTCAAGTAAATGATGCCTTCTATGAGTCCTACAATGCTTGCAGCACCACAGGTTACCAATGTGGCTATCAAGAGGATTACTCCTTCTTTGTTGTAGCCAAGAATGAACTTGTGTACTCCTAACCCTCCAAAAAGAATTCCCAATACTCCAGCGAGAACCTTCTTGTTTTCGTTTGAGGTTACATTGTTAAACGTTTCTTTGGCACCATCAGCGAATTCGGAAGCAGTTTCTTTAGCTTCTTCTGCAAACTCCGTTGCTTTTTCTTTAGCCTCACCAGCTATTTCACTGGCTTTTCCAACTGCTTTTTTAGCACCTTCTTTTGCGTCTCCCAACATGTCGTTGAGATCGTCACCTAAATTTTTTTCGTCAGACATTAGTTATGTGATTAATGATTATGTGCTTAAAGTTAATAAAAAAAAAGTTCTATTTACAAAAAGGCTTTGTCCACTGGTTCCCACAATTCTATCTTGTTGCCATCATTGTCCAATATCCAGCCAAATTTTCCATAGTCATATTCTTCTATTTCACCTACAATGGTAACGCCTTCTTCTTTTAATGCAGATAGCAATTCACGCAAGTCTTCTACGCGATAATTGAACATGAACTCTTTTTTTGAAGGTTCATAGTACTTCGTGTCTTCAGAAAAAGGGCTCCATTGCGTGGAGCAATCATTGCCTTCTTTGTCTTTCCACCAAAAGGTGCAGCCATAATCGTCGGTGTTGAACCCTAGGTGCTTCTTATACCATTCCTTTGTTTGCTTGGGGTCTTTGGTTTTAAAGAATAATCCACCAATTCCCGTAACTCGTTTTTTCATGATTTCCTTTTATATGATTTCCTGGAAAGGAAATACTAGTTGTGTGTCTTTTATTTTTGAGTATGTTATTTCTTCTTCTTGATGTTGGTCTCATAGATGTCTATCCACTCTTCTGTACTCATCTTTGCCGTCAGTTCACCGATAAGCTCATAAGGAATGTCTTCCATCTTTTTAAAGCGGACACAACTTTTTCCCATGTCCAATTTGTACTTGCAGCGTTTGGAGTACTCTGTTGTAAACCAGTCCAAGACTTCTTTTTTTGTGTACATTCCCATATGGTAGACGGCAATGAAATTTTTTTGAGATGCCAAATTCATGAAGGGCAACGGTAACTTTGTATCGCAATGGTATCCATCTGGGTAAACGCTATGCGGTATTACATAGCCAAGCATACCATAATTCATGGCTTCTTCCATTCCTTTTGGAAGATTGTCCAAGATTTGCTTTCGTATTCTTTCTATCGGTTCTATTCTATCGTCTGGTAGTTGACTGATGTAATCTTCTGGAGAGTCTGCCTTGTATTGCATGATTGTTAGTTTTTACGTTGTAGAATTAATCCTGAAATTAAAGATATGATAAATCCGATTACAGTGACGAGAACCAGCATGAATAATGCTGCGGATTCACTGGTCATCTTGATTATTTCATCTTTTCTTCCTTGTTCCTCTAGCATTTTTTCATAGTTGCTAAAGAAAGAAGGGTCTATGTATTTTGTATATATGAAATCTGCCATTGCTATTCCCAAACCTACCAACAGGGAAATAAGTACACCAATGGCAATGGCTTTGCCAATGGAAATGATACCGTCGTTGACACGGTCTCTATAACCTGAGTTCGATTAATTTTAGGTAAGTTTTTTATAGCAAAAAAGATGGATT
>JAHDHI010000079.1 GCA_020631395.1 Bizionia sp. | reverse complement strand
AGGACCCTCTCCTTAAAAGGGAGATGCTCTACCAACTGAGCTACCAGGTCATTTTTTGTTTTTGTCAACATTGGTTATTTCCTCAATGCGGGTGCAAATATAATAGCTTTTATTAATATTACAATGCTATTTTTTGATTTTTTTTCGTTTTTTTGCACCTCATTTTTCTATGCTTTTAATAATCAAATCGATAACTAAATAATGAATATAATTTTATTGGGATATATGGCTTCTGGCAAGTCTTTTATTGGAAAAAAATTGGCAAAGACCTTAAAATACGATTGCATCGATTTGGATGATTTCATAGAATCTCAAGAAAAATGTTCAATCAAGGAGTTGTTTGAGCAAAAGGGAGAGATTTACTTTAGGAAAGTCGAACAAATACATTTGAAGACGTTGTTGAAGGACAAGGAGAGTACTATTATCTCTTTGGGAGGGGGAACGCCATGTTATTACGACACGATGAACATGTTGAAGGAGGACAAGAATGTAAAGACCATTTACCTAAGGGTGGCCATACCGGAATTGGTAAGACGGTTGAAGACGGAAAAAGCCAAAAGACCATTGATTTCACATTTGGAAACAGATGAGTTGTTAACTGAATTCATAGGTAAGCACCTGTTCGAAAGATCCAACTTCTACAATCAAGCAGAATTGGTAATCGATGCCAATGCAGATGGCAACGAAATTATCGAGGACATCTTGTTGAAACTATTTTAAAAAGGCTTCATAGGTGCTGCCTTCTAAAATGACATCGATATGCTCGTTTAAAGAGGTGGAAAGTGAAATGCCTTTGAAATCTGCCTTTACTGGATATTTTTTATGATTTCTATTGACCAATACGGCAGTTTTGAACTGTTTCAAAGGGACATCCAAGAAATGTCTAACCCCATATGCCAACGTGGTGCCTGAGTTTAGCACATCGTCTATCAATACAACGGATTTGTCTGTGTAATCTTCTGCTTTTATGGAGGTCTTGATGGCTTCTCTCGGATTCTTCTTATTTATGGAGACCTTGCATAAAATTGGCTTTATCGGGGATATCTTGTTCAAAACCGTCTTTAGTTTTTTTGCAAGGACATAACCGTTGCTATCTATCCCTGCCAAAATAACTTCTGGCTCATCGACATTGCTTTCATAGATTTGATATGCAATGCGTTTTATTTTATGATTTATTTGATCGTGGGATAGAATACTGTTTTTTAATGTAGCCATGAGAAATTATTTTATTCAAATATAAAGACTGAAAGAGAATAAAGCACATTTTAAGATTCATTTTCCTTATAAATGTCATCAATGTCCCTTCTGTCTTTTTTTGTAGGTCTTCCAGTTCCTTTTTTTCGATAATGGTCTTTTGCAAATTTAAGGAGCTCTTGAGATTCAAAGGCAGATTTTGGAGTGGTATCCACCCTGTAAATGTCCACTAGCTTGGCACCAACCCTGTTGGGAGGAATGTCCAAAACCGTCAAACTGTAGTTTATTTGATTCTTCCTGAGTTCAATTTTGTCCGTGGCAAAAACTTCTCTACTTGGCTTTACCACCTGACCATTTACTTTTATGTGCCCTTTCTTACAAGCAGTAGTCGCAATGGTCCTAGTCTTGAAATGTCTAACACACCATAAATACTTGTCTATTCGCATATAAATAATCTAAAATCTACGTTAATGATATTGTGCAAAATTATATTTAAACTTATCTTGCACCCAAAAATACGCAATATGAACTTAAGAAAATTTACTTTCACGATTTTATCGGTGGCATTGGTCTCTTTTTCCTGTAAAAAGGTCGATGATGGTGTATCCCCCCCACCACCAAGGGACAAGCAAGAAGTGTACGACGAGGATATTCTTGAAATAGAGGAATACTTGGAGACCCATTTCTACAACTATGAGGATTTTGACGATGCCAATCCTTATTCTTTGGCAAATGACGAATTTGAATTGGTATTCGATACCATTTCGGAAGAAAATGGAACAGAAGACAAAACACCTCTAATGGACATGCTTGGAGGTGCGTTGAGCATAAAGACGGTAACAGAGGATGGAATAGATTACAAATTGTACATCCTTACGGTAAGAGAAGGACTTGGTGATGCATTGCATGGTTTGGATAAAGCTGTGGTGACGTATGATGGGACACTTTCCACTGGTGATTCTTTTGATAGTGCCGTAACTCCAATATCATTCAATTTGACAACGGTAGGCTCTTTGGGAGGAGTAGTCAATGGTTTTAGAGAAGGATTGACCGAGTTTAAGACATCTACGGGATATACGGACAATTCCGATGGGACTACAGTATATCATAGTCATGGAATAGGAGCAGTGTTCATTCCTTCAGGGTTGGGATATTTTTCTACACCTGTAGGTTCAATTCCTTCCTATACTCCTATATTTTTTAAATTTGGATTGATAAATCGCAACAATACGGATTATGACATTGACGGTGTTCCATCTCACTTGGAGGATTTGAATGCAGATGGTAGCGGAATGGATGACAATACGGATGGAGATTCCTTTGTGGATTTCATAGACAATGATGATGATGGAGATGGCATATTGACGAGATATGAAGTAGAGAAGAAAGAATACGTAAAGGACGATGGTAACACGCCATTTACAACCAAAGCAGCAGCACAGTCTTATTATGACAACAATGTGGCTGCAGATGAAATCTTTATTGGCATTGACCAAGAAAACAATGGAACGTTTACATTGCATACGCTTAGGGCACCAAACACCAATAGTACGGATTCTCCGGATTTACCGGATTATTTGGATCCTACGGTAGCCAATGACATCATTAATTAAAGAAGACTTTAATATAAATGAGAAAGCCCAACTCGGTATGTGAGTTGGGCTTTTTTTTATAAGTTTCATTTTACTTCTCATAGCATATAGGAGAAACTTAATATGAGCTGTTTGGGTCTCGTGTCCAATCTATTGTTGGAAATGCTTGTGTTGTTGGTAATTATGGTGGCCTCGTTGTTGTTGAAGCCTCTCTCGTATCTTAGATCGATACCTAGCCTACCTATGTAAATGCCCATGCCAAAGTTCAGGCCAATGGAAAAATCGTTCTCAATGTCTTGTATGTTGGTATTGTCTAAATCGGTATTCAAAATGTATTGTAATGCTGGCCCTCCAAAGACATGAATTGGTCCAATGACCTTTAATCCAACCAACAGGGGGGCATCCAATTTTTGCATTTTAAACTCACCCGCAGTGTTGTAGTCGCTTTTGGTGCTGGTATAGACCAATTCTGGTTTGAAGTATAGTCTGTTGCCCAATTTGCCAAATACCCCAACATGGTAGCCTATTGTGGCATCGGGATTTTCAGAGGCATTGCCTATGGCATCGAAATAACGACCGTTGGCATTGTAGTTTAAACCTCCTTTAATGCCAAATCCGCTTTTGCTAATTTGGGCAAAAGCGGATGAGGCTATCATCGTAACAAAAGTTACAGTTAATAATACGTTCTTCATAATTGTTCGTTTTTTTGATTTACATATTATAAAACGAAAAATGAAGTACATTATTTTCTTTTAATCACTTTTTCACAAGCTTTGATGATGGCATCGCTGTTCAAACCATACTTTTCCATCAATTGGGCAGGAGTTCCAGATTCTCCAAAAGTATCGTTGGTGGCAATGAATTCTTGTGGAGTCGGTTTGTTTGTGGCCAAGACTCTGGCAACACTTTCTCCCAATCCTCCCAAGTGGTTGTGCTCTTCAGCCGTGACAATGCATTTTGTCTTGGTAACTGAGTCAATTATGGCTTTGGCATCCAAAGGCTTTATTGTATGAATGTTTATCACTTCTGCAGATATGCCCTTTTCGTTCAATGCCTTTGCAGCTTCCAGAGCTTCCCATACCAAATGTCCGGTAGCAACGATGGTAACATCTGTTCCTTCTTGAAGATGCACGGCTTTTCCAATTTCAAAAGTTTGATCTTCTGGTGTGAAATTTGCTACATTTGGTCTTCCAAATCGTAAATATACTGGACCGTGATGTTCTGCTATGGCAATTGTGGCAGCTTTTGTTTGATTGTAGTCACATGGGTTGATAACGACCATTCCTGGTAACATTTTCATTAATCCGATATCTTCCAATATTTGGTGGGTTGCACCATCTTCTCCAAGTGTCAATCCTGCGTGAGAAGCACAAATTTTTACATTCTTGTCGGAATACGCGATACTTTGTCTGATTTGGTCGTAAACACGTCCAGTGGAAAAATTGGCAAAAGTACCTGTAAAGGGTATTTTTCCTCCAATGGTCAACCCAGCAGCAATCCCCATCATGTTGGCTTCAGCAATACCTATTTGAAAGAAACGTTCTGGGTTTTCTTCAATGAACTTATCCATTTTCAAAGAACCGATCAAATCGGCACAAAGGGCAACGACATCAGGATTTGTTCTTCCTAATTCCGTTAATCCGTCTCCAAAACCTGAACGAGTATCTTTACTTCCTGTATTTGTATATGTTTTCATAAGTCTAAAATCGTAATTCGTAAGTCTAAAGTTAAATTAGTAATCTCCTAATGTTTCAGCATTTTGTGCCAATCCACTTGCCAATTGTTCATCGTTGGGTGCTTTTCCATGCCAAGCATGTGTATGCATCATGAAATCCACACCGTTACCCATCATTGTCTTCAATAAGACACAAACAGGTTTGCCTTGGCCAGTTTTAGACTTGGCTTCTTCCATCCCTTTTAAAATGGCTTCAATGTTGTTACCTTCTTCAATTTCGACAACGATCCAATCAAAGGCTTCAAACTTTTCCTTGACATTGCCCATTGGCAAAACATCGTCTGTAGAACCATCAATTTGTTTTCCGTTCAAATCCACTGTAGCTATTATGTTGTCTACGTTTTTGCCTGAAGCGTACATGATTGCTTCCCAATTTTGTCCTTCTTGCAATTCACCATCTCCATGCAAGCTATACACCAAATGATTGCATCCATTTAGTTTTTTTGCTTGAGCAGCACCCAAGGCAACGGATAGTCCTTGTCCAAGAGAACCAGATGCTATTCTTATGCCAGGTAGCTTTTCATGCGTGGTAGGATGACCTTGCAATCTGGAATCAATCAATCTAAAGGTATTTAATTCATCTATTGGAAAATACCCCGCTCTTGCAAGCACACTGTAGTAAACTGGGGAAATATGCCCATTGGAAAGGAAAAACAAGTCTTCTCCAACACCGTCCATGTCAAAGCCTTCCTTTCTATCCATTATGTCATTGTAAAGCGTTACGAAAAATTCTGCACAGCCTAAAGACCCTCCTGGATGCCCGGAATTCACCTTATGTACCATACGTAAGATGTCTCTACGTACTTGAGTTGTAATATCTTCTAATTGTTGTGTGTTTGCCATTTTTTTAGCGTTATGTTAATTGGCTCCAAAAATAACTTTTTTATGCCCCTTTTACAAAGATTGAATTACTTCACTTATTAACGAATTTGATTGATTTGCTAACAATCGAAAGTTTTCTATGGTAATTGGACGGAGAACGATGCTTTTACCCAGCAGAAAGTAGGAAATTTAGATATATGCAAATTTTATTAAATGTTTAAGACCATGAGACATTTTGTTAATTATCTTTGCCCACTGAAGATTTTTTAGAAATATGACATTCGATTTAAAAGCAAAGGATTCACAAAGCAATGCGAGGGCTGGGGTAATAACAACAGATCATGGTGTGATTGAGACACCCATATTCATGCCAGTTGGAACGGTTGCTTCGGTTAAAGGGGTGCATCAAAAAGAACTTAGAGAGGAAATAAACCCGGATATCATATTGGGAAATACCTATCATTTGTATTTGAGGCCTCAAATTGAAATCTTGGAAAAAGCTGGAGGCTTGCATAAGTTTATGAATTGGGATCGTAATATTTTAACCGATTCTGGAGGGTACCAAGTATATTCCTTGTCTTCAAGACGAAAGATAAAAGAAGAAGGTGTTAAGTTCAAATCTCACATAGATGGGAGCTACCATACATTTACTCCAGAAAATGTAATGGAAATACAACGCAGCATTGGTGCAGACATCATTATGGCTTTTGATGAATGCACACCATATCCATGTGATTACAATTATGCAAAACGTTCCATGCATATGACGCATCGCTGGTTGAACAGATGTATGGATCATCTGGAGAAAGTACCTTTTAAATACGATTATTCACAAGCTTTCTTTCCAATTGTGCAAGGAAGCACCTATAAAGATCTAAGAAGGCAATCGGCAGAATACATCGCCAACGCTGGAGCTGTAGGAAATGCCATTGGAGGATTGTCTGTTGGAGAACCCGCAGAGGAAATGTATGCCATGACTGAAGTCGTGACCGAAATCCTTCCAGAGGACAAGCCCCGTTATTTGATGGGAGTGGGAACTCCCATAAACATATTGGAAAACATCGCATTGGGAGTGGATATGTTCGATTGCGTAATGCCGACACGAAATGCCAGAAATGGAATGCTATTTACGGCTTATGGAAGCATAAACATAAAGAATTTGAAATGGCGAGACGATTTCTCTCCAATAGACGAAATGGGAATCACATTTGTGGATACCGAATATTCCAAAGCATATTTGCGACATTTGTTTACGGTAAATGAATTGCTTGGAAAGCAAATAGCGACCATTCATAATTTAGGATTTTACCTATGGTTGGTTCGCGAAGCAAGAAAACATATATTAGCAGGAGATTTTAGAATATGGAAAGATAAGATGGTGAAACAAATGAATAACCGCCTATAGACTTTGAAGATATTAGACTGGTACATATTAAAGCGCTATTTACTTACTTTTTTGATGATGATTTTGTTGTTTATCCCCATCGGGATAACAGTGCATTTAGCAGAGAAGATTGGTAAGATTCTAGAAAAGGAAGTACCTTTTGGGGAAGTAATGGTGTATCTGCTGGACTTCACCGTTTACTTTGCCCACTTGTTGTTTCCACTGTTTTTATTTCTATCGGTCATATGGTTTACTTCCAAGTTGGCTAACAATACGGAGGTCATTGCATTTTTAAGTTCTGGAGTTTCTTTTTCCAGGTTTTTGAGACCCTATTTAATAGGAGCATCCCTAGTTGCTGCTTTTTCCATCGTGTTGGGATTGTATTTGGCACCTAATGCAAGTAAGGGGTTCAATGATTTTCAATACAAATATTTAAAAGGAAGGAAGGCTACTGAGAATGGCCAATTGTTAAAGCAAATCAACGACAATGACATCATATATGTAAGTCATTTCGATGCGAATAAGAATACTGGCCATAATTTCACTTTGGAACATTTTGAAGGAGGGAAGATGACCTATAAGATAGAAGCCAACAACATTCGTTACATTGAGGAGGATACCACATACAGGTTGAGGAGCTACTTCAAAAGAGGAGTGGGTGAACACAATGACATCTTGGAATCCGAAAGAAGGAAGGATACACTTTTTCCTTTTGATTTGGAAGATCTGACACCAGAATCCTATATTGCTGAGACCAAGATGTATGGAGATTTAAAGCGATTTATAGAAAGAGAAGAAAAAAGAGGGTCGTCGAACATTGGACGTTATAAATTGGAACTCTATAGAAAATGGAGTTTGCCAGTTTCCGTATTCATTCTTACCATTATAGCTGTAGCTGTATCTTCGAGAAAGAGAAGAGGAGGAATGGGGGTGAACTTGGCATTTGGTATTTGTATTGCAATGGTATTTGTGTTTTTTGACAAAATATTTGGTACTATGGCTTCTCAATCAGATTTTTCCCCAGTATTGGCCGTTTGGTTTTCCAACATTATATTTGGTGTTTTAGCTCTTATACTTTTATACAATGCTAAACGATAAGTTTAAAAATCATCTTCATTTACATTTTTTGGTTTTCATTGCTGGTTTTACTGCAATTTTAGGCAAACTAATTACAATAGAGGCTGTTTCATTGGTTTGGTATAGAATGTTCATAGCTTCTATTTTGATGTTTGTATATGTAAAGGTTGCAAAAATCGATGTTCGGGTAAGTAGGAAGTCACTCATTAAATTTTTGATAGCAGGAATTATCATAGCGCTTCATTGGATTACTTTTTTTGGATCCATAGATGAGTCTAATATATCTATAACATTGGCAATGTTCTCTACAGGAGCCTTCTTTGCATCGTTCATAGAACCCATTATATACAAGCGTAAGGTAATATGGTATGAAATACTCTTTGGCATAATGGTTATAGTAGGTGTCTACATAATCACTCTAAGTGAAATGAAACACATGAAAGGAATCTTATTAGGGATATCTTCCGCATTTTTCTCATCATTGTTTGCCGTAATGAATGGCAAGTTCCAAGAAGAGCATTCGGCAACCAAAATCTCATTCTATGAGTTTGTCAGTGGTGTGATTTTCATATCTATATTCATACAACTCTTTGGAGGGGGATTTTCAATGGAATACTTTAGTCTTAGCGGCTCGGATTTCGGATACTTGTTCATATTGGCTTCAATATGTACTGCTTATGCATTTATAGCATCTGTATATGTCATGAAGCACATAAGCCCCTATACAGTTGTCCTTACATATAATTTGGAGCCTGTCTATGGTGTTTTGTTGGCGTTGATCTACTTCCCTGAATCAGAGAGAATGTCACCGGCATTTTACTACGGAGCTACAATAATTTTAGGCACTGTGATATTAAATGGGATTTTAAAAAATATAAAAACCTTAAAAAGGAAAGAGACTTGACACCATAAAAACAATTAAAGTTTTTATATTTGTCCATCAAACTAAAACTAAACAAATAATAAATTCCCTATGGAATATTTAGAATTTGAATTACCTATAAAAGAGCTAGAAGATCAACTGGAGAAATGCCAAGTAATTGGTAAAGAGAGTGATGTTGATGTTACACAGACTTGCAAGCAAATAGAAAAAAAACTCAAAGAAACCAAAAAGGAGATATACAAGAACCTTACACCTTGGCAGCGTGTACAGATGTCTCGTCATCCCAATAGGCCTTATACATTGGATTATATAAAGGCGCTCTGTGGAGATTCTTTTTTGGAATTGCACGGAGATCGCAATTTCAAGGACGATAAAGCCATGATTGGAGGTCTTGGAAAGATAGGAGACCAAAGCTATATGTTCATTGGTCAACAAAAAGGATACAACACGAAGACTCGTCAATATAGAAATTTCGGTATGGCAAACCCTGAAGGTTATCGAAAGGCGTTGCGTCTTATGAAGTCTGCAGAGAAGTTTGGCATTCCTGTGGTTACTCTTTTGGATACTCCAGGAGCATATCCAGGATTGGAAGCAGAAGAGCGTGGACAAGGAGAAGCCATTGCTAGAAACATATTGGAAATGACCCGTCTAAAAGTACCGATCATTACAATAGTCATTGGAGAAGGAGCTTCAGGAGGAGCATTGGGAATAGGTGTTGGAGACAAAGTGTTGATGTTGGAAAATACATGGTATTCTGTAATTTCTCCAGAATCCTGCTCGTCCATCTTATGGAGAAGCTGGGAGTTTAAGGAAACTGCTGCAGAGGCATTGAAATTGACAGCTACGGATATGAAAAAAATGAAGCTGGTAGATGAAATAGTCAAGGAGCCAATTGGAGGAGCCCATAGCGATAGAGAAAAGACATTCTTGACTGTTAGAGATGCCATTGTGAAATCTTATGATGAATTTAAAAACTTATCACCAAAAGAATTGGTTGAACAAAGAATGGACAAGTATTCTCAAATGGGAGTATACAAAGGCTAGAAGCATTAAAACCTAAAAAATTAAAATCTGAAAGTAGGCTTTCAGATTTTTTTTATGCTTATCAACAAAAAAAACGAGTTATTAACATAGAAAATGTTCACTATATGTGAAGATTGAGTAACTTTATAATTCATAATAATCTTAACTATTTATTTACATTCGTTGTCATGAAACAACCACAACAAGTATCAGGCTTCAAAGTCGACAAAAGCACGATAATAAGCCTTGAAAAAGGTAAAATACCCCCTCAAGCCATTGATTTAGAGGAGGTTGTGCTTGGCGCAATGATGATTGATAAAAAAGGTGTAGATGAGGTAATCGATATTTTAAGCCCTGATGCATTCTACAAAGAAGCGCATCAACACATCTTTGAAGCTGTTTTCATGTTGTTTCAGGAAAGTGAACCGATAGACTTATTAACCGTTTCCAACCAATTGAAGACCAATGCGAAGTTGGATTTGATAGGAGGAGATTTTTACCTCATTTCCTTAACGCAAAAAGTATCTTCTTCTGCCCACATCGAGTTTCATGCACGTATTATCTTGCAGAAGTTCATTCAGAGAAGTTTGATAAAAATTTCAAATGAAATTATCGAAGAGGCATATGACGAAACAAAAGACGTTTTCGATTTGTTGGATCATGCAGAATCCAAATTGTATGAAGTAACACAGGGTAATATAAAAAAATCCAGTGAAACGGCTCAAGACTTGGTAATACAAGCAAAAAAGAAAATTGAGGAAATTTCGAAAAAAGAAGGAATGAGTGGCGTGCCTACTGGTTTTACGAAATTGGACGCATTGACATCAGGATGGCAACCCAGTGATTTAATCATCATTGCTGCTCGTCCAGGTATGGGTAAGACGGCATTGACGCTTACAATGGCGAGAAATATTGCTGTAAATTCAAATATTCCCGTTGCTTTCTTCTCATTGGAGATGGCATCTGTGCAATTGATAACACGTTTGATATCCAGTGAAACAGGATTGTCTTCAGAGAAATTGAGGACAGGAAAGCTCGAAAAACATGAATGGGAACAACTTAACGTCAAGGTCAAGAACTTGGAAAAGGCGCCATTGTTCATTGACGATACCCCATCTTTGTCCATTTTCGATTTACGTGCAAAGGCTAGGCGTCTAGCATCTCAGCATGGGATAAAAATGATTATGATTGATTATTTGCAATTGATGACCGCTGCTGGAAATGGAGGAAACCGTGAGCAAGAAATATCAACGATTTCTCGAAACCTGAAAGCCTTGGCAAAAGAGTTGATGGTGCCGGTAATTGCACTGTCACAATTGTCCCGTGCCGTGGAAACACGTGGAGGAAGCAAAAGGCCTTTACTATCGGATTTGCGTGAATCCGGAGCGATTGAGCAAGATGCCGATATCGTATCGTTCATATACAGACCAGAATACTATAAGATCGATGAATGGGATGATGATGAGCATTCACCTACGGCTGGTCAAGGAGAGTTCATCGTAGCAAAACACCGTAATGGTGGTTTGGAGAACATTAGACTTAAATTTATTGGACACCTCGGTAAGTTCGACAACTTGGATGATTTCGATACGCCATTTGGACAAGAATTCCATAGTAAGATGAACGCAGCCGCTAATGATGATACATTTAAATCGGATAATTTCACTGCTTCCCCACATGATGCTTTTGGAGCACCAGACGATGACGATGTACCATTTTAAACAAATAAATAGAATATATTTGTTAAACTACTTTATGAAAAGTCAGTTTTAAAGTATTTTACGACGTAAATGAGATTGATTCCCTAAAATAATTATAACGAAAGATGGATAGAACGCGTACAACGAATATGTTGCTTTTGGTAATAGTGATACCAATTATATTTTACTTGTTGAAAGTATTGTCCTTTATATTTATACCATTGGTGTTTTCAATGTTCATAGCATTGCTGTTCTTGCCATTGATGCGTTTTTTGGGAAAGAAGAATGTGCCTAAGAAAGTGAGCATAGTCATTGTTATTTTGATAATTATAGCAGGATTGAAGATTGGAGGAGAACTTATTAAGCTGTCCAGCAAGCAAATATTGGCAACGGAATCCAGTTTTCTAACCAAAGCACAAACAAAAATCAACGATTTGGTATACAATGTTGATTCTTTTTTTGGAGTGGAAAGCATACCAGATAGCAATCCAAAGCTATCTAGATTCTTTAAAAAAGAAGCCCTTTTTAGTAATTTCGGTTCGACGTTTAGTGTAATAAGCAAATTTTTGACTTCTGTTTTGATGACCACCTTTTTTGTCGTATTGTGGTTGGGAGAGTCCATTAACATTCAAAAGGTGTTGAACAAGACGCTATTGAAGCGAAAACATACTTCTGTAAAGACATTTAGAAAAATTGAAAAAGATCTGATAAAGTTTATAAAGGTAAAATTTCTGGTAAGCTTGCTAACAGGAATAGGAACAGGTTTGGCTTGCTACTTTTTCGATGTGAGTTTTCCGATTTTTTGGGGACTTTTTGCCTTCTTGATCAATTTCGTCCAAATGGTTGGATCGTTCATTTCAGTAATACTCCTATCGATATTTGCCTTCGTAGAGTTGGATCCAACGAGCACTTTGCTGTTTTTTGTTCTTTCAATAACTGGAGTGCAAGTCCTTTTTGGAGCGATCTTGGAACCTATTTTCATGGGGAAGTCATTTTCCATAAACATTATCACTGTATTGGTAATGTTAATGTTTTGGGGATACATTTGGGGAATACCAGGCTTGATAATGGCAATTCCGGTAACAGTCTTCCTTAAAATCATTTTCGAACAATTTCCGAGTACCAAAGGCATAGCAAGTCTCATATCAGGATCAAGCAATTAGATATTTGCCAATATTTACTTAAAGGAGATAAAATAGAACAATTTTTAAGTATCTTTCAAGTTGAATAATGAAGAAGCCCATAGTTTTTTAAGCAAAGAGATCAATGGGCATAAATGTTTTTAATGCTTTGAAAAGAATAATCTTACTTTTAACAATAGTACTGTTTACCACACAGGCATTTGCATCATACATATTAATTCCGATGGATGCAGAAACTCAAGAAAACCATTTGAAGGCATACGGGATTACCTATTGGACTTTAAAACAAGAACTAAAGGTAAAATGGTTGTTGAACTATAGAGGAGGTTCTTTTTTGTTGCCTGACAATGAAGCCATACAGCGCGAATGCAAGATAAGAGGTGTTAGTTTTGAAGTCTTGAGCAACGCCAAGGCAGAAAGCATATTGGAGGAAATAAGTAGCCCAAGCAAGAATATGGAAGCCGTAATATTGGAAAAGGCACCAAAGATAGCAGTCTATACACCCAAAGGTAAACTACCATGGGATGATGCAGTTACTATGGTCTTGAGTTATGCGGAGATTCCATATGAAACCATATATGACAAAGAAGTGTTGGAAGACGGCTTGTTGCTCTTTGATTGGTTGCATTTGCATCATGAGGATTTTACTGGGCAATTTGGCAAGTTCTACCGTAATTATAGGACGGCAGCTTGGTACATTGAAGAGAAGAAACAAGCTGAAGCATTGGCCGAATCATTGGGGTATGCCAAAGTATCTGAATCTAAACGAGCAGTTTCCCTTAAAATTAGAGACTATGTAGTAGGAGGAGG
Source organism: Bizionia sp. (assembly GCA_020631395.1). Classification (GTDB taxonomy): domain Bacteria; phylum Bacteroidota; class Bacteroidia; order Flavobacteriales; family Flavobacteriaceae; genus JAHDHI01. The sequence goes on along the minus strand of JAHDHI010000079.1, from coordinate 8,234 downwards.
GTTTATGTTTGCAATGTGCAGTGCTACAGATAGTTTTGACATTGCATTGTCAGCAGATGGCGTGGACATTTGCGAGCCAATGTTCGACGGAGATGGTAGTGACGCCAACTATCAAGCAAAACTAGATTACCGTAAGACATTTGCATTCAAGGAATTCATATTGGAAAGAAGTCCTATGGTTTATGAGTTTTCGAGCATAGATATGACAAGGAAACGTAAGATACCAAAAGAAACAGATTATTTTTCATTGATGGATTTTTCCGCAAAATGGGATCCCATACCAACGATGCTATGTCAAAATCATACAGCATTGGTAAAAGGGTTCATGGGACAAACAACATCTTTTACAAGAGAAGAAATAAAATCCAATGTCTTGGTAATGGGGGAGAATAGGACGAATGGCGAGGCCAAATACATTCATGGCATAAAAGGTAAAGGCTTCTTTACATTTTATGGAGGTCATGATCCAGAAGATTACACACATAAGGTTGGTGACCCCAAAACAGAATTGGATTTACATCCCACATCTCCAGGGTATAGGTTAATACTCAATAATGTCTTGTTTCCTGCAGCAAGAAAGAAGAAGCAAAAAACTTGATCCTGTAATCTATTCAAAAGAGGAAGTCCTTTTTTGAATTGCACTTTATACAAGCAGTTGTCAGAAATTGACATACGAAGAGAGGTTTAATCCAATCATATATTCTTATTGGTATGATACAAGATTCATTATGAATTTTTTGCCTGAATCTAATAGTTAGAACGGGTCAATGTTTTTTTGTCCATCATACTTTCACTAAATTTATGGAACAATAAATAGTTTAGCTATGTCCACAAAGGAAACGATACTCAATAAAATACAAATACTTATATCCAATCATTTTGAATCTCCAGAAAAAGCTTTTGAATTTTTCGACAAGAATGGCGATGGGAAACTCACCAAGAAAGAAATAGTGAAGTTGTTGAAGCAAGCAGAAATTAGTGGATTCATTAGAGGATTGGTAGCATCAAAACTAATTCAAGGGTATGATAAGGATGGAGACAAGCTTGTTGATTGGGAAGAATTCAAAGCAGCCATAGATGAAATATCCGAAGATTAAAATACTGGATCTTTGAAAAATAATGCACTTAGCTTTTTACGATTACTACTATTTACCATTGTTTTTTGGATAATAGCCTTGTCTATGTTCATTATAATAAGGTATTATGCAATAGGAGAAGTTGAGACAGGAATAGAAAATGACATACCCATAGGATATTGGTTGTTAAACTTTGGTATTGTATCTGGTGTATTGGTGGGGACTTTTTATGCCTTGATTGAATTTTTGTTTGATAAATATGTTTCCAAACACTTGGCTATTGGAATCATTTTCATTCAAAAATCAATAATCTATCTTTTTGGCTTGATAGTGTCCATAACTTTTATTTCTAAAAAAGTTGAAAAATTTGGAGATATTGATTTACCCAATGACGAAGTAGGGTGGTGGATGACCTCAAAGATATTTTGGCTTTTGGTGATCTACTTCACTATTTGTTCCTTGATTTTCTCGTTTATAAAGATTGCCAATGAAAAATTTGGAAAAGGAGTTTTTCTCAAACTATTGATTGGAAGATACAAAAGGCCTATGGAGGAGGAACGTATATTCATGTTTTTGGATTTGCAAGCATCAACCATGATTGCGGAACAATTGGGGCATTATAAGTACAGTGAGCTCATACAAGACTGTTTTTATGATTTGAATTTGACAACGCCCAAATATAATGCTGAAATATACCAATATGTTGGAGATGAGGCAGTATTGAGTTGGCCTTATGAAAAAGGATTGACAAATAACAATTGTGTGGCTTTATATTATGATTTTCAACAAAGATTGTCGAAAAAGGAAAATACATACTTAAAAAAATATGGATTGCTCCCCAAATTCAAGGCAGGTATTCATGGAGGTAAACTTATTGTAACAGAGGTTGGTACCATAAAAAAAGAAATAGCATACCATGGCGATGTAATAAATACTACAGCTAGAATTCAAGGCGAATGCAACAAATATGGGGAATGGTTGCTTGTGTCCGAAATTTTGCTCAAAGACTTAAATTTGAGCGAGCAATTCAAAACGGCCACATTGGGAAATATTACGTTAAAAGGAAAAGAGGAAAAGGTAACTTTATATGCGATAAACAGGAGCAGCAATAAATTTAATTAATTTCAAGTAAAAAATTAAAGCATATTATAGAGAAATATATAATGCCAATTAGCTTATATAATGTCGTACAGGAAATGAAGTTGCTTTTCTTGCAATTTCCGGCCTCGTTTCAAACAAATGAATGAAGTGATTATCCCGAACAGGACCTCGTAGATTAGGTACTTTGAATTTAGATATTCAATAGTAATAGCAAATTACCAAGGATGAATGATTGTTATTCTGAAGAATGCTAATAAATAAAATGTGTAAAAACAAAAAAATCCGATTCAATTAAGAATCAGATTTTTCGTATACAAGCGAAATGATATTAGTCAATAGGCAAAATGCCTTATTTGATTTTGTTTACTACAGCTTCGAAAGCTTCTGGGTTGTTCATCGCTAAATCGGCTAAAACCTTACGGTTCAATTCGATATTGTTAGCTTTCAATTTCCCCATGAATTGAGAGTAAGACATACCGTGTAATCTAGCTCCAGCGTTAATACGCGTGATCCATAGTGCACGAAATGTTCTCTTTTTGTTTCTACGATCTCTGTATGCATATTGCATAGCTTTGTCAACCGCATTCTTTGCTACTGTCCAAACGTTTTTACGACGTCCGAAGTAACCTTTTGCTTGTTTAAGCACCTTTTTTCTTCTGGCTCTTTTGGCAACAGAATTTACTGATCTAGGCATAATTTTAAATTTTTTTGTAGTAGGCGTTCAAAACTGACACTTTAATTTATTCTTTAAATCGAATAGCCTAACTCCAGGGTTTATAAATAATTTTTAACCAATTAAGGCAATGTTACTTTAAACGCATCATTACTTTAATATTGTTCTCATCCGCAGGGTGTACCAATGTACTGTGCGTTAGAGCAAGCTTACGTTTTTTAGACTTCTTTGTTAAGATGTGACTCTTAAACGCGTGCTTTCTTTTTATTTTACCAGTACCAGTAAGCTTAAAACGCTTTTTAGCACTAGATTTTGTTTTCATTTTAGGCATCTTGTTTCCTAGGTTTTAATTATTTCGCTTATAATATCTTTTACCTCCAAGAGGTGTGTTTTACTTTTTTGGAGCAATGAACATAGTCATACGTTTACCTTCCAACCTTGGCATTTGCTCGACTTTTCCAAATTCTTCAAGATCTTGAGCCAAACGCAACAATAGAATTTGACCTTGCTCTTTGAATACTATGGAACGTCCTTTAAAGAATACGAATGCTTTCAATTTTGCACCTTCTTTAAGAAACTTCTCAGCATGCTTCTTCTTGAATTCGTAATCATGATCATCTGTCTGAGGACCAAAACGAATTTCCTTTATCACAACTTTGGTAGCTTTGGACTTTATGGCTTTGTCTCGTTTCTTTTGTTCGTAAAGGAACTTTTTATAGTCCATGATTTTACAAACGGGAGGATCAGCTTTTGGAGAAATTTCTACAAGATCCAACTCTTGTTCTCCTGCTAATGCTAAAGCATCTTTTGTTGAATATATTCCAACTTCTATGTTATCTCCTACTAGACGTACTTTTTCAACTCTAATCTTAGAGTTGATTCTGTGTTGGTCTTCTTTAATTACTCTTAAAGGGCCTTTTGATCTTTTTCTACGTATTGCTATGACTTCTGAGTTTTAGTTAAACTTATTCTATTTAAAATTCTTTCAATGTCTTTTTTATTTCCGTTTTGACAATTTCTGAAAATTCATCGACACTTATTGTGCCTAAATCATTTCCACCATGTTGTCTTACAGAAATCTTGTTTTCTTGCTCTTCATTCTCGCCAATGATAATCATATATGGCGTTTTGTTCATTTCTGCTTCACGTATCTTCTTTCCAATAGTTTCATTCCTATTATCCACAAGGGCGCGAATTTCGTGATTTTCTAACAAATTTAAAACTTTTTTACCGTATTTTTCATATTTCTCGCTAAGAGTTAATACAGAAACTTGAATTGGCATTAACCATAGAGGGAAATTTCCACCTGTATGTTCCAGTAAAATGGCGATGAAACGTTCCATGCTTCCAAAGGGAGCACGATGAATCATAACCGGTCTATGTGATTCGTTATCACTACCCTTGTAAGTCAAATCGAAACGTTCAGGTAAGTTGTAATCAACCTGTATCGTTCCCAATTGCCATTGTCTACCTAAAGCATCCTTTACCATGAAATCCAACTTAGGGCCGTAAAAGGCGGCTTCACCAGTTTCAATGACATAGTTCAACCCCTTGTCTTCGGCTGCACTAATAATTGCTTGTTCGGCTTTTTCCCAGTTTTCAAGGCTACCAATGTATTTGTCGGGGTTTTCTGGATCTCTTAAGGATACTTGAGCTGTAAAGTCCTCAAAACCTAATGAGCCAAAAACATAAAGAACCAAATCTATTACATTCTTGAATTCCTCATCCAATTGATCTGGAGTACAGAACAAGTGGGCGTCATCTTGTGTAAAACCTCTAACTCTGGTTAATCCATGAAGCTCTCCACTTTGCTCATATCTGTATACCGTGCCAAATTCCGCATAGCGTTTAGGCAAATCTTTATAAGACCAATGACTATTGTTGTAAATTTCACAGTGATGAGGGCAATTCATTGGTTTCAATAGGAATTCCTCATCCTCTTTAGGTGTTTTTATGGGTTGAAAGCTGTCTTCTCCGTATTTCGCATAATGGCCTGAAGTAACATACAATTCCTTTTGTCCTATATGCGGTGTCATGACCATTTCATATCCAGCTTTCTTTTGGGCACTCTTCAAAAAGTTTTCCAAGCGTTCGCGCAAAGCAGTTCCTTTTGGTAACCATAAAGGCAAACCAGCTCCCACCTTTTGTGAAAAGGTGAAAAGCTCCAATTCTTTTCCTAATTTTCTATGATCACGCTTTTTGGCTTCTTCAAGTAAAGCCAAGTATTCTGTCAATTCTTTTTGTTTAGGGAAAGATACACCATAAACACGAGTTAATTGAGGCTTGTTTTCATCACCTCTCCAATAAGCACCAGCTACAGATAGTACTTTTACGGCTTTGATGATTCCTGTATTAGGGATGTGACCACCACGGCATAAATCGGTAAAGGTCGAATGATCACAAAAAGTAATCGTACCATCTTCTAGGTTTTCGATTAATTCAGTTTTATATGGGTTGTCCTTGTATAAGGACAAAGCGTCTGCTTTGGAAACAGATCTCAAGCTAAAGTTGTGCTTGCCTCGTGCAATCTCCAACATTTTTGATTCTATGGACTTGAAGTCCTTGTCAGAGATGGAATCTTCCCCAAAATCGACATCATAATAGAATCCATTGGTAATTGCCGGACCAATGGTCAACTTGGCATTAGGATACAATTCTTCAATAGCTTGAGCTAAAACGTGAGCAGACGAATGCCAAAAGGCTTTCTTTCCTTCCTCATTTTTCCATGTATGCAATACTAAAGCCCCATCGGTGGTTAAAGGTGTGGTCGTTTCAACAGTTGTGCCATTAAAACTAGCAGAAATAACATTTCTAGCCAAGCCTTCGCTAATACTTTTGGCAACATCCATGGCTGTAGAATGTTTCTCAAAAGATTTTACACTTCCGTCGGGTAAAGTAATATGTATCATATATCGTATTAAAATTGAAGATGCAAAGATAATAGGTTAAAAATAGACAAACAACACATAGTTATGTATATTTCAAATGACTAGTTCTTTATAGAGATTTGATGTGGGACATCTCTTATGAAATTAATGGTTTTCAGTTTAAGAGAATCTAGAAGTCAACAAAATAAAAGTAGTCAAAATTATTCTTCAGACGATTTTTAATGGTCAAGCGTATTGCCTTTAATCTTTTTCATTGGTTATTTATATTGTCGCTATAGATGTTTATACGTTCATTGCTTTCTATTGAATTGCGGTATAAGAATTTGTCTTCAGATTCCAAGGGGTGGTCTATTTTAAATGCTTTTGCAGGAACGGTAATATTTGTTGTCACTTTTAAGCGGTCGATCGTTGCTGTGCCATTGCTAATAGTGGTTACTTCCAACAACCCACTTACCAATGCGCTACCAGAGCTTACTTTTCCTATAGCCGTCAAATCAGACTTATTTCGACGTAGCCTTCAAAGTTAGCAGCTAAGTCTTTGGGAGAAGCAGGTGTCACTCGTAGAACCGAATGATCAGAATCTGATGCTGCCGAAGTAATCTATACTGCCGAATCGGCGAAAGAGAAAGGTTTGGCTAAATCAAAATGGTGGCACGACCTTTTGCGGCACTTAAGGAAGAAGTTTCTTGTTCTACATACAATGCGGTTCCTGGTGCAGGTGCCCCAATGTCCGACATTAGGATATGAATGCCATCTTCTGAAGATTCACTTAAAACTTCCAATGTTGTTGATGTCTTGGTGGTCTTGGTGGTTTTGAAATAACCCGCATTCCCTAAGCCTGAATGTACTGAGTTTATTGCTGCTTCTATGTTTCCATCTGTTACCTATCGATATGTTGAAACCAGATCCTTTACCGTTGGTGTTTATATTGACAGCAGGACTATTGTTTGCTTTTTCGACAAGTTCGTCATCGAGGAAAAACGTAGCAATACTTCCAGTGCCCCCATTGATGGCTTCTAGGGTGGGAGAAGAGTTGGCATTGTTGTTTCCGATGGTAAATACTCCAACTTCACCAGTCTCAAAGGGTTCAGCAGTAAGTACAGTTTTGGCATTTAAAATAAAGACGGCACTTCCCGCTGTATCATCATTGCTTATGAAGACAGTAGTTCCTGTTCTCTTATGGGCTAGCCTAAGGGCATTAGATGTATTTGTTGGATTTCCATTGAATACTTCCATGCCAATGCCGACTCCTGCATTGCCAGTATCCTGCATGCAACATATTGAAGGCGTCCTCTGTTCCTGTGGAATTGGTGTTGGCTACGGCAATCCCGATACCATCTCCAGCTTTGAACTACTTTTAGAGCTTCATCTTCATTTGCAGGGTTGCTGTTAAAAATATCGATGCCGATGCCTGTTCCAACATTATTTACAAAAACACCTTTGCCAGCTCTGCTTTGAAATATTCGCAAACCTCCTTCAGAACCGCTATGAAAACCATATAATGATGATGTAGACCTATCGTTACTGCTCCAAATCCCATATGCGTCTACACTTCAGCTACCAAAAATGGCCGTTTGATTCAAAGCTGTTGATCCCGCTGCATAGATGCCTGTGTAATTTGGATCCGATACGACTTCCAAACCTCTACTCCCTACACCTGTTATCTCCAAACTCCCAGAATCTGCTGTGATTTTTCTTCCATCCCCAGTACTAGCTCCTTCATTATAGGCTTTGTTCATTGTATTGCCAGTTTGAACTCATAGAGCAGTTAAGGTAAAAGGAACACTGGTCAATTGTTGAGAACGAAGCAGAACGTAAGATGTTTCTCCAGATACATAGACACAGATTTGTAGCCAAAACAAATTGTTTCGCCAATCTATGGTAGTGAAATCATCGGATGTGATTCCCGTTCCAACTGAAGGGTTGAGAATACCGTATGAATTTGTAGTTGTTGTATGGGGTTCAGCGTATGCGATGGCTCCTGTAGAACTATTTTTCCTTAGGGTTGTTTCTACACCAATGCTCTGGTTGAGTCGCAGTGCATCAGAAGCATCTCTAATGGCGGCTTGATAGTTGAAGGCCTAGTGGGGTTTGAGCAAAAGAGAATGAAGTTAACAGGGAAAAGAGGATTGCTTTGAGAATGGGATGTTTGAAATGGGGAGATGTTTTAGTTTTCATATTTGGATTTTGTTTAGTTTTCAATCATTTCTTATTAGTCAAAGCAAACATTTGAAATGTAACCTGCTATTTAGAAAAAAAAATACTTTAAAGTATTGCCTTGGCGGGGCAGATGATGTTCCCTGATGCGAAATATGAAATACATAATTGCAATCAATGAAAAGCAGATTTAGTCAGGGGAGTTTTAGTGATTTTCCAAGGGGCGTAAAACAGCAAGTATTTGAGGTATATATAATAAGGACAAGGGTTGGGGATTGGTGATTGAAAAATCCAAAAAAAAACATTTCGGTTAACCACTTGTAACTGGGGGTGTTGTGC
>JAHDHI010000008.1 GCA_020631395.1 Bizionia sp. | reverse complement strand
AAAGTAACTGCAATGAAATTGCAGGGTTTTAACCTTTAACTAGAAAATAAAATATTTCTGGGACGAGAAAATTCGAAAAAAATCATAGGAAAGCCTCTTAACAAATAACACACATATTTATTTTTTTCAAGCTTCCGTTGCTTATTTTTATTATCATTTATTAACTTAGCACCCGCAAAATTGGATAACCATTTTTCAGACAAACAAAAATGATTCGACGAAGAGTCATTATTATGTCACTTGCTTGAAAAAACTAAAAAGGTATCTTTCATTGCATTAACATCAAATTCGGGATGTGGCGCAGTCCGGTTAGCGCGCACGGCTGGGGGCCGTGAGGTCGCAGGTTCAATTCCTGTCATCCCGACTTTTTCAAAATCATATGCCCCTCGTTTCTCTATCATATGCCAAACAATGGTCCCATATGTGGGCATACTAGGTATCATCGACGGATTATTTTATATATTTGGAGAGAATAATTTGCACCTATGATTTCTCCTGAAATTCCTCCTAACGAAAAACAGAGACAAAAAGCCGTTGAAAAATACCGTCTTTTAGATTCTTTATCTGAAGAAAGCTATGACAACTTAACGGACTTGATGGCTTACATCACGGAAACGCCGATTTCTCTGATAACTCTTTTGGACAACGACAGGAATTTCCTTAAATCTCATCATGGTGTTCCTTTCAATGAATCTCCTAGAGCGCTTTCGTTTTGTGGACATGCCATCAATTCTGATGACGAGATCACCATTATCGAAGATGCAAGACTGGATGAACGCTTTCATGACAATCCAATAGTAGATGAACATTCAGCCATTTTCTATGCTGGAGTCCCTTTGGTTGACCCCGATGGTTACAAATTAGGAACCTTATGCGTTTACGACGTGAAACCCAGAAAACTAAACGACGGACAGAAGAAGGCTTTAATATCCATATCCAAGCAGGTTATTAGTTTATTCGAACAACGCTATCAAAACCTACAATTGCAAGAATTGCAAGATAAACTCAGCAAAAGGAATGAGGATCTTCAAAAATTTGCTAGCATAGTATCCCATGACTTGAAGTCCCCTTTGGCAAACATCATTTCCCTTACGGAACTCATAGAAAATGAAAGTAGGGACAAACTGAACAAAGATGCCCTTGAATATCTAAAATACTTAAAGACATCCTCAAACTCATTGAGGGAATACATCGATGGATTGTTGATTTTCTACAAGAGTGACGAAATACTAAAGAACAGTAGACAGGAAATCCGTTTTGAGGAGTTGATGACCGAACTCAAGAAACTAGCCATTCCTGATAGACAAAACATTGTTTTTAAGCACTCCAATACCATTGACAAGATAAATGTGAACAAAACCGCCGTTATTCAGATCTTGATGAATTTGGCAACCAATGCCATTAAATACAATGCCAAGCCCGTGATAGAGATAAGCATCTTGCTTGAAGAGTTGGAAGACCATTACAAGTTTTATGTTCAGGACAATGGCAATGGCATTGCAAAAGAGCATTTCGACAATATTTTCGACCTATTTTCCATTGTCGGCATATCGGATAGGGATGGCAACATAGGTACGGGGATTGGGTTGGCCACGGTAAAGAGAATGGTTGTTGGGCAAGGCGGGGACATTTCCGTGACATCCGAAGAGCGCATAGGCAGTACCTTTAGTTTCACGATAGGCAAAGCATAGAGTACGCTAACATCTCTTGCTTCTGAATTATCTTATTTACTTTTTAAAGATTAAAATCACCAATATTTAATATCTTTAATATGTAATTTAAATCTCAATGAAAAACATACTCCTAATAGGCAACCTAGATGGGCAATCTCCATATCTACTCAGGTATGCCACCAAGTTCTGCAAGGACTATGGTTTAAAGCTTCATATCTTACAAATAGAGCCCAACAATTCCTCTTTCATCTTATCGTCCCCTCATTACTTCAACAAGTTTGGTTTTATACCAAATCAAGATAAATCCATTAAAAAAAAGGAACTGGAGTCCTTTGTAAGTTCCAATACGAAAGACATCATCGATACGCAATGGATCTCTTTCAAAATAGTGGAAGGCAATATTGAGGATTGTCTGGAAAAATTCACCAATGAGCATCAAATTGATCTCATAATAACAAGAAAGACCTTCATTAGGGACATCAAGATAGAGCAAAATGAAATCTTCAGTCGGATACTTACAAATGTTTCTGAAACACCGATGTTGATCGTGCCAGAAAATGAACTTTACAAGCGTATTCGAAAAATCGCCTTCTTTACGACGTTTTCCGATGATGACTTCAAGAACATAAATTGGTTCTCTAAAAACTTTGAATCGGCATCCATCGAATTGATTCATTCCTCCATGGAAGAAGACAACATGAAAAACAAGAAATGGGTGGATTATTTAAAGTCGGAAGTCTCTTCCAAAATCCAGTACAAGCACATTATCAACGACTTCAAGGATTACATAGATGCTTCCGTAAATGGAATAGATCCAACATATGATGGCATTGTATTGACCACGCACAAGAGAAAATTCTGGAAAAGGATAATAGAAACCAACACTACGATTAGCATAGTGTCCAACATAGAAGTCCCCGTTTTAATCTTCAAGTCGACCAACAACGTAAAAAATTAAGTGAACTGTGAATTCTCTCATAGATAAAATAATAAACAATCTTCCTACGGCTGGAGTCTTCATAGGCATCCTTAGCATTACGATTTTAACGGCCTTTCTAACTGATCGCTTCTTTAAAAGAATCATACGAAAGTCCACTGAAGAGTTGCACAACGACCCGACCAACTATAAATTTCTTCGGCACGCCTTTAGAGCATTGATATATATGGTAGGGATAAGCATTGCCATATATTCAATGCCTTCTTTACGTGTATTGGCTAGTTCCATGCTTGCAGGTGCCGGCGTACTTGCCGTTGCCGTAGGCTTTGCCTCCCAGCATGCATTGAGCAACATTATAAGTGGCATCTTCATCGTCATCTTCAAACCTTTTCGCATTAACGATCGTTTGCAGATAAGCAACCAAAATGGAGTTGTAGAAGACATCACGCTGCGCCATACGGTGATTCGAGATTTTGAAAACAGACGCATCATTATTCCCAACGCGAAAATAAGTGATGAAGTCATTGTCAATGCCGATTTTGGAGACAATAAAATTTGTAAATGGATTGACGTGGGCATTAGCTATGATTCCAATTTGGAATTGGCCAAACTGATTATAAAAGATGAAATTTCCAAACATCCACTAAGCATAGATGTTCGTACGCCCATGGAAATGGAAAGTGGAGCTGAACTCGTAAATGTAAAGGTCATAAACCTTGGAGATTCCTCTGTAGACATAAGAGCTTGGGCATGGGCCAACAATAGTACAGATGCATACAACATGAAATGCGACCTCTTGGAAAGCATAAAATTGCGATTTGACAAGGAAGGCTTGGAAATCCCTTTCCCCCACAGAACCTTAGTTTACAAGAACACCCAAAAAACACAACCCTAACCATGAGCAAGAAACATAAGAAAACAGGGCTTCCTCCAGGAACTGTGGTTTACACGGGAAATCATAAAACAAAGGAAGTACTGGTACACTATTTAAAATACGATGAAAGCACCTTTGAGCAGAAAACGTTCAATTCCCTTTCAAAAATTCCCTTTCCACCTCCTTCCAAGGAAAAAATAGATTGGTACGATGTACGAGGAATGCATGATACCAAACTCATCGAGCTTTTTGGAAATACTTTTTCCATACATCCCATTGCATTGGAAAATGCCGTCGATGTACACCAACGACCTTCCTATGAAGAATATGAAAAAGGAAACTTCGTAACTGTTAAAGCCATCTCATTCAACAAGGATACCTTAAAAATATCCAAGGAACATGTCGCCATCTACTTTAGAAAGGAAATCATCATCACGTTCCAAGAAACGGACAGTGATTTGTTTTCCTCGGTTCGCAACCGCATTGAGACCAGCAATGGGCGCATAAGAAAACGTGGGGTGGATTATTTAACCTATGCCTTGATAGATGTACTTGTCGACAACTACCATGCAACACTCGATGCTTTGGAGGATGTCATAGAAAACTTGGAAGAACAGATCTCCAAAAACCAGAGCGTTTCTGAGAAAACCACGATACACATCCTAAAGAAGGAATTGCTTGTTCTTCGTAAATCCGTTGCTCCTTTGCGTGAAGCCATCGGCCTGTTTTCCAAGACGGAAAGTACCATTGTGGATGAAAACACCCTTGTGTTCATACGAAACTTGTACGACCATACCATCCAAGTGATGGATACGATTGAATCCAACAGGGACGTCCTTAACAGCTTGCAAGATCTTTTCATAGCGGAGGTAAGTTTTAAAATGAACAAGATAATGCAGTTGCTTACCTTGGTCTCCACTATTTTCATCCCACTTACATTCCTTGCAGGCATCTATGGGATGAACTTCGAATACATGCCGGAATTACACTATAAGAATGGTTATTTCGTTCTTTTGGGCGTCATGTTGATTCTTTTCATAGCCCTACTCCTCCTATTCAAAAAGAAGAAATGGTTTTAACCCACTTCATGCATTGGAATCTTCATAGTGACGTTCCCAATGTATGGAGTGGGTTTAACTAATTAGCTACATTGGCATCGAACATTTGCCATACTTCTTCCAAGTTGGTCATAGTTTTTCTTGGCAAGACCACAGAGATGGCATAATCCTCATTTATGTGACACATTGCCTTGTACTGCCCAAAATGCTGAAATGTTGCTACATAGGTATTACCTTCCAAGGTAATGGTCTCGATTTCCAAAAAAGCGAAATCCAACATCATTCCTGTTTTTATGATCTTGGCCAAAGCCTCTTTGGCACACCACAATACCGTATATCCAGAAATATCATTGATGTCGAATGTCCCCAATATTTCCAATTCACGCTTGCTTATTTGACTCAAGATTGCCTTTTCCTTGTCAAAACTTATTCTCTCTATGTCTATTCCCATTGGGTGAGATTCCTTGAAAGCAATGCTCATTCCTATAAATCCGCAATGTGTAATGCTTACTTGGATGTTTTTTGCTTCCATGCATTTAACTATGGGGAATCCAAAAACACCAGAACTTATGTTTATGGATTGCATGCAAGGTATCTTTGCCATGGTGTTTACTGCCAACTTAGCAGAAAACCGCCCCAAGATGTAGTTTAACTTCCTACGGTCGTACTTTAATGTTTCGTAATATTTTTTCTCTAATTTGTGAAATAACTGTAAGGAATCCGGTAGGGTCGTAGATTGCTTTTTTACTAATGAAATTGATGCGTTATATTCTTTATTTCCTCTATCCATCTTAATTATGGATACTGAATGCCTCATACTAACTTTATTCTTTATATGTCTATAACTAACTAAACTGCTTAACCCTACTCTGCTTTTTTTTCCATCTGAAAAAATACAAGGTTGACAATAGCGTAAAAACACTCCAATTAACCCAATCACTCAACCAAACCGTGGTTAAATCTGCATTCCACCAAAAAATCGATAGATAGGCAAACAACAAATAATTCGCAATACTGATTCCTCCAATGATGAAAACATATTTAGTCTCCCCAGTCGCTATGATTATGTTGGTATTTACCGTACTTATTGAAAACAATACTATGGAAACCAAAAGCACATTCAATATTGGCAAGGCTTCTTGTATTAAAGTAGGGTCCTTCGTATAGATATTCAACAAAATCTCTGGCATTGTGAAAATAAGCAAGCAAAGCAGTAGGCTAACGACAAAACTTACTTGGTGGGATTTTATAACCGCAGAATAGACATTCTCATAGTCCTTTCTTCCCATCATGTTGCTTATTACCGTATTGATGGCTCTTCCAAAACCAAACATGGGCAAACAAAGAAATAGATACAGAGATCTAATAATCAATGACACCCTTAGTTCTCCGCTCCCCATCTTTTCGATCATGATGAAGAAGATCCAATAGGCAGCCGTATGAAATAGATTTTGCAATACCAATGGAATGGACTTTGAAATGATTTCTTTCAAAAAGTCCTTACTCAATGTATCAAACCCAAACAAATTGTATGCCTCAATCATCTTCCACTTGATCATATAGTACACATAGGTCAAACAAGTGAAAGTCAAAGCGATTACAGTAGCCAAAGCAGCACCATGAACCCCTAATTCCGGACACCCGAAATTCCCAAAGATCAACATATAATCCAATATTAAGTTTACAACGATGTATACGGTTACCCCATAGGTAATCACAGATGTTTTCCCCAATGCTGAAAAGAATGCTGAAAAAAAGCTGATGCAAATGGATATCGGCAAACAAAAAATCAGGACATCCAAATACACGAATGCATTTTCGACAATGCCCACATCTTGAATCATCAAAGACAAACCTCCAATCCTCAATAAGAAAAACAAAGCTAAAATCAGCAGTAGTAAAAAGCCACATAGAACAACTACATTATCTATGATGTTCCCTACTTCACCATTCTTTTTTGCTCCTACCTTTTTAGCAACCAACCGTTGTACGTAAGAAGAAAAACCCAATAATATGAATGAAAAGAACATCCACACCATAGCTCCTATGACCGTTCCATTGAGTTCTTTCTCCCCTATTCTATTTACAAAGGCCGTATCGATTATTTGTCCAATCCCCCCAACCAAGTTCGCCAAAATCAAAGGGAATGCTATCTTTAAAATACTCTTGTAACTGGCCTTAATCTCCATATTCCATTGTCAATACTGTTAAAATAATTTGTTTGTGCATATTATGTATTTCTCATTTATGAGAACTCCTGATACTAGCTAGGGTTCCATAAATAAGAAATACATTCTGGTAAAGGTTTTATAGAAAACCTCCGCTTTTCTTTTCGTTCTTATCTCTTTTCTTTCTTTTTATGGATTTGTTCTTTCCTTGTCCAAATCTGTAAGATAGCCCTAGGTATACCGTTCTGGAATCCCAAGTAAATTCTCCAATCTGCCTTAATGGCCTTTCTCCATTGAAACCCCATCTTTGGGTTTTGAATATATCATTGAAATTAAGACTCAATGTCCCTTTACCGTCCATGAAATTATATCGCCCTCCTGCATTTACGAAATAGAAGTCGTCAACTTTAAACTGTAAATTTTCGCTAGCTCCTCTATACAATCCGAATAATTGAAAAGTCAAGTTCTTTGTTGCTTTGAAACTATGACTCATCCTAAAGTTGTACAATAAGTTGTCTACTTCCAAGGCTTCTTCTTCCACGACACCTTTTTGTGTTTGCGAATAAAAGTCAAAGCTTGAATTCACACTCCACCAACTTGTAAATTTATAGCTGGCAGAAATTTCGAAACCGTATGCAGAATTGTTGTCATAGTTGTCATATGACAAGATTATCTTTGTGGGATCTGCTGGGTCATCAAACCCTATTCTATTTATTTCATCTTCTATGAGTCTATAGAAAACACCTGTAGTTATACTACCTTTCCCTAGCTTTCTTATATAATTGAATTCTATGGAATTGGTAAACTGAGGATTTAAATTCGGATTACCTTGAGATGTGATTCTTGGAGTACTCCAAGCTCTAATCGGATTTACTTGATTTTCGCTTGGTCTATCCACCCTCCTACTAAAGCTTATTTGATAGGCATTTTTTTCATCTTCCTCGTTTGGAATGTATTTTAAAAAGGCAGATGGATATACGCTAAAGATGTTATCTGTGATTTTCTGGTTTGCCTCTCCCGCTTGATTGAAGCTACCAGAAATATCATAACTTTCTAAACGCGCCCCAATCTGGTAGGACCATTTTGAAAAGTTCTGACTATATGTTCCATACAAGGAATAGATGTCCATGTCGTATACAAAACTGGAATCATTGAAATTGTCATTCGTTGTCAAATATTCATTGTCCGTTCTTCTCAATCTTGCTTCCGATCCCAATTCCAGCTTTGTGGTTTCGGACAAAGGATCCACATAGTCCAAATTCACTGTCAAATTATTTCTTTCATTGTCTATTGCATCTTCATAGGACGAAAATGCACTACCTCCACCAATGAATCCAAAATCGGTGTTGATGTCTCCATTGAAGACATTGTAATCCGTTTCAAACTCAATCGTCTGTCCATCTTTCTTGAAGTTATGCTTGTAATCAAAATTGTACGTTGAGGAATTGTTGTCATTCAAATTCAAAAGTGTTTGCTTCAAATTCGGGATATCATTGTCGTTATAGATTATATCCGTAGATCCTGTCTCTTCTCCATCGAAGACGTTTTGCGTCGTGTAAAAGGATATCGTATTGTTGTCATCCAAATAATAATCCAATCCAACCTTGAACAAATGGGAAGTGTTATCCGATAGGTTTTCCCATATTTGATCCGAGTTTTCTTCAGATCTGAATATTTCACCATTTAGAATGTTCTTCCCTAAATTGTTTCCATAATTCCCATAGATGTTCACTTTACCCGTTCTATAGTTCAAATCCAATGAACTGTTGAACCTTGTTTTCTCTCCTTGAGTCAGTCCTAAGTTTGCAGAGCCGTTAAAACCTATTTTGGCACTTTTATGCAATACTATGTTTATGATCCCGCTCATTCCCTCTGGGTTGTATTTTGCAGATGGATTTGTGATCAACTCTATCTTTTTTATGGATGTGGATGGAATTTGCTTAAGCAATTGATCTGAACTTATGTTGGTTGGTTTTCCATCTATGAGTACCCTTACGTTATCATTTCCCCTAAGTGACAGGTTTCCATTTTGATCTACATCCACAGATGGTACATTCACCATGATATCCGCCGCGGAAGCACCAGCCGTTGTTAAATCCTTCCCCACATTAATTATCTTTCTGTCAATCTTCTGTTCTATCGTGGAACGTTCTGCCACTATTGTTATTCCATCCAATGCTTCGGCTTCCTCCTTTATTGCAATCGTATCAAGATTGATGTTGTTGTTTAGCTTTGTAAGTAACAAATCTTGAGAATGCAACTCATATCCAATGTATTGCACCTCGAAAATTATTGGTTGACCTGGAATGTCCTTTACCTCAAAATTTCCATTGTCATTGGTAATACCTCCCGTAATGATACTACCATCTGCCTTCGACTTTATTACGATTGATGCATAAGGCACAGACTCTTGTGTGGCTTGATCTATAATTTTCCCTTTAACACTTCCCATAAAAGTGGGTTTTGCTGCAGTTTGAGCATTACCGCCAATAAAGCTCGAAAATACGAACAACAACAAAAATGCTTTAAATAATGGAGTCATCGATGCTCTGGAACCAACAGTATTAAATGTGTTATCATGTTTAAATCTTAATTTTAGATACTCCAGCAAAATATTGCCATATGTTTTATAATAATGTATCCTAGTATGTTTCTTAGCATTCATTCTATATAATATTTTTTTATGAAAAATTATGTAATTGTCACTCTGTCCACTCATATCTGGCAAGTTCTATTTTTATGCATTTCTTTGAAAGAAAGCATACATTCCCTAGTCCAAACATTTCCATTTTGGATATCATCCATATATAAGTAATTCAGGAATCTAGAGGAGGTATGCTTTTATCTCTTTGTCTATATGCTATTCTTCTTTGATCATTTCCACATTAACGGATATTTTCACATTTTCCCCCAATGCGGCAGTTGGGTATTTTGTACCTATGTTGTATTTTAATCTAGGTAGGCTTCCAGTAAATTCGAAAACACCAATCGTCTTTTTGAATCTTGGGTGAAGAAAACTTCCCTTGAACGTTCCTATGAACTCAAATGGTTCAGTAATTCCGTTAACCGTCAAGTCCCCTTTGATGGAATATTCCTTGTCCGATTTCTTACTGAAAGAGGTACTTTTGAAAGTGATTTCCGGGTTTTGTTCCACATTGAAGAAGTCTGCACTTCTCAAATGTTTGTCTCTATCCTCTTGATTCGTGTTTATGGACGTTGCTTGAATTGTGAAATCCACATTGGCTTTGCTGAAATCTTCGTCTTTGGCATTGATCGAACCAGAAAAGTCATCAAAATTCCCTTTTACGGTAGCTATTTTAAAATGTGATATTTCAAATGCTATGCTAGAATGTGATTTGTCTATGTTCCATTTGGTTTCCTGCGCCGTAGTAACAGATAAAACAGAAAGGAATAAAATTGAAAAAAAGAGCTTTTTAATTGTCATGATTGTTTTTTTTATTTTTAAAATATTAATTGTGGTTGCCTACAAGGAGGCATTGTTATTTATTGTTTAACAGCTATTGCTAAAATCTTCGCTGGAGCCGCTGATGAGCCTCCAACCGCAAATGCTATGTATTGTTTACCGTCTGCCATATAAGTCATTGGTGCTCCAGTTACATTTAGAGGCAACTCCATCTCATGAACGAGTTCTCCATTGTCTTTATCAAAGATTTGCATCTTTGGATCAAACTTCACCATATCTTCTTTTTTGGCACCTTTAAGTCTTTTTCCACCAACCAACGCAGGAACAAACTCATAGAAACGGCCTTCCTGTCCTATGAACAGCAATGTTTTCGTCAATAGTGGAGAGCCTCGAAACTGCCACCCCAATCTTGGTAGATTCATATCTTTCAATAACGGATGATTTCTTGGACCTTCTCCCAATGCAGCTTGCCATTTATGATTTCCTGTATTCATATCTATGGCAGTTACCCTTCCATATGGAGGTTTCAACAAAGGCAATCCTTCAGGTCCTACTATTCTGAAATTATCCCAGACGTATCTGGCATCTGTCTTTGCCGGATCTGCTTTGACGACCTTGAAAAACACAGGAAACGTCACAGATGGAATGTATAACACCCCTGTTTCTGGATCCACGGCTCCTCCATGCCAATTTGCTCCTCCCAATGCACCTGGCAAATACATCAACCCTCTTTCTGTCGGAGGAGAAAACAATTCCCCCTTATCAACATTAGCCAAACTGTTCCATGCTTGCTTTTTTAACTCTGGAGTAAAGTCTATAATGTCATCCTCTGTCACCCCTTGCCTTTCAAACGGAGCAGGCTTGGAAGGGAATGGTTGAGTGGAAGCCGTACGTTCTCCTTCTACTTTGGATTGTGGCACCGGTTTTTCTTCGATGGGCCATATCGGTTCTCCTGTTTCTCTATCAAATGCAAAGACAAAACCTTGCTTGGTTAATTGAGCCACTGCTTTTACAGGTTTCCCATCAATGTTCAAATCCATCAAATTCGGAGCAGAAGCCAAATCGTAATCCCACACACCGTGATGAACCACTTGATAATGCCAAATTCTTTCACCTGTATGTATGTTTAGACATACCAAGCTTTCAGCATAGAGATTGTCTCCTTCTCGTTCTCCTCCATACCAATCGTTGGTTGGTGTACTTACTGGCAAATACACGTATCCCAACTCCTCATCCACGCTCATTCTAGCCCAAACATTGGTATTTCCTGTTACTTCGGCTGATCCGTTCTTCCATGTATCATAACCAAACTCTCCTTTGTGGGGAATGGTATGAAAAGCCCATAGTTGCTTGCCGGTCTTAACATCAAAACCTCTTACATCACCTGGTGGATTCATACTTTTGGGACCTGCATCTGTAATGGATGACCCCACTACGATTACCCCATTTGAAATTATAGGGGGTGTTGATACGCTATAGTTAGTTGGTTCGAATGAACGACTCAACCCCTTTGACAAATCTATCACTCCCTTGTTCCCAAAAGATTGTACCAAACTACCATCTTTTGCATTAATTGCTATCAATCTGGCATCTGGCGTTCCAAATATTATACGTCCTTCACCCCCATCGTCCCAATAGGACACTCCTCTATGAATGTATCCACCATGAGCTGGTTTGCTTTTGGATCTGTATGTTTCAGGGTCATACTCCCAAATCGTTTTTCCTGTTACTCCATCTACTGCGGAAACAATTGCCGTGGATGAACTCACATAGAGTATTCCATCTATGGCAATTGGTGTGGCTTGATAAATGGATACAGGATATTTGAATTCTTTTGCACGTACATTGTCTGGGGACTCCCAACTCCATTCTATCTCCAAATCCTTTACATTTTCCTTATTGATTTGACTCAATGGAGAATATTTGGAATTGTATTTGTCAGAAGAGTATGAATTCCAATCCTTATTCTGTCCTAACACACTATTTGAACATCCAAATAGGAATAAACCTCCCAAAAGGGATTTGGATATTATATTAGTAAATTTCATTAATTCTATTTTTTAATTCGTTGAAAGTTATTCTACAAGAAGGATGCTAAAATCCACCATTAGATTTCCAGAGAATGCACTTGGTAGATAAGAGTTGATTACATATAGTTTCCCATCGCTTGCAACTGCTGTATTTGTTGGGAATTTTTCAGCTGGAAGGACTTCAAATGAAGATACTTCTGTCGCTGTACTCCAATTATCATCGGACGACAATATCTTCACTCCCGAAAAAGGGGTCACACTTCCACTAATGGTCAATGCTATGTTTCCATTAGAAGTAATTTCCAATCCTTTCACTTCTGGAAAGGCTGGTCCATCTACTTCTGTAAAAGCACTTGGGTTGGATACTGGGATCTTGAATAGGATACCTTCGTCTTCTTTAGATGCTATTAAATTTCCATCTAGATACGTAAGGCCTATCAACCCTGGAGATTTACCAACCGGAACTGGTGTAATGAAACGTGGGTCGGTTATAAAAATAGACTTTTCGTAAGTTGTTCCATCTACTTTATAAATAACTGGAGAATATGTATCTACAATATAAATATTTCCATCATCATCCACAGTAATACCATTTGCCAAGACACAAGCATCAGCCGGCATCAATTCATGTAGGTTCGCCTCTGCTATCTTTTCCCCTGTTTTTAAATTGTAAACCCCTAAATAGGCATAAGCCAATCTGGTTTCTGTCGTACTGTTCTCGGAAACCCCGAAATCACCAGAGACAACCAACAAACGATTACGAATTTCGTCCGTATATACCTCTGTTACTGAGATAAGGGCATCGTCATTTATAAAAACCTCATAATTCCCGGTTTCAGAGTCAATGTATCCTACATTGCTTCTCGTCAATGAGCCAGCTATGAATTTATTGTTCTTGTGATTGAAATCGAACTTTGTCGGATACAAACCTGGATCATTAATTATGATTTGCTCAGGAATAGGATCCAAAGTTACCTCTGTGCTTCCATCATCATCATTACTGCATGCTTGAAATGACACTAGTGTTAGTAATATTAAAATGTATTTAATCTTTAAAATTTTCATATTATTCTATCTATTATATTGTATTCGTTTAAATTTAATTCTCGGGCAATTGTTATTGTACCTTAACAATACTGAAGTCTATCATCAAGTTTCCTGAAAATGAACTTGGAAAATAAGAGTTGATGGCATATAAATCCCCATTTTCGACTACTGTAGTTGCTACTGGATGTTTTTCATCTGGAGAAATTTCAAATGACGAGGTTATCGTAGCAGAATTCCAATCATCATTTGAAGACAATATTCTAATCCCGGTAAAATCAGTTCCTGCTCCTCCAACTGCTAGAGCAATGTCTCCATTATCCAAAAGCTCCAAACCCTTCGCTTCTTGAAATATCGGAGTCTCTATCTTTATCATATTTGTAGGGTCTGCCAATGGAATTTTGTACAAAACACCGTGATCTTCTTTTGATGCCACCAAATGACCATCCATATAGATCAGCCCAATAAGTCCCGCCGATGCAGGAGCTGGCGTAGGTGGAGCCAAACGAGAGTCATATACGAAAACAGATTTTTCATAAGTAACACCATCTATTTTATAGATAACTGGAGCAAAGGTATCTGCGACATAAATGTCTCCATTTTCATCCACAGCTATACCATTGGCCAAAAAAGCCGGTTCTGATGGCAACAATTCATGAAGGTTGATTCCTGCAATTTTTTCGCCTGTATGCAAATCGTAAACCCCCAAATAAGATACGGATACAAAATTTTCAGGTAGACTATTTGCTGAAGCTCCAATGTCCCCAGAAGATGCCAATAACCTATTGTGTTCCTCATCCACATACACTTCCGGGATGGTCACCAAACTATCATCGCTTACAAATACACTATAGTTTCCTGTTTGAGGATCTATATAACCAACATTGCTTCTAGTTGCAGATCCTACCATGAACTTGTTGTTAAGGTGGTTATAATCAAACTTCGTAGGAAACAACCCTGGATCGTCTATTATTATTTCATCTGGAATGGGAATTTCTTGAGTTACAACGGTATTGTCATCGTCTGTACTACACGCTTGCAATACAAGTATGGATAATAGCAATAATAGGGGTTTTTTAATGTTCAATGTTTTCATAAGGTATTTATTCTAAAATTTGATTTTTATTAATGTATTGTGTAATAATTCTCCTGTTGCCTCTATTTTATATCAATCCACACGTACAATGCTAAATTGATCGACTAGGTCATCTGTAAAAATAGCTGGGAAGTATGAATTCATTAAATAGAGTTCCCCATCACTCGCCAACGTGGCGGCTATTGGATGTTTTGCACTAGGTAAACTCTGAAAATACGATGTAGCACTTGCCTTGGTCCAATCATCTTCAAAAGTCAATGTTATCACACCGGAAAAAGGTGATCCCCCTCCTCCTATGGCTAAGGCCACATTATCATTTTCCAAAAGCTCCATCCCTTTAGCACCTATGTATATGGGAGCATCTATTACCGTAACGTCATTGGGGTTTGACAAAGGGATTTTAAACAAGACACCATCATCGTGTTTCGAAACGATTAAATTGCCATCTACATATATGATACCAAATAATCCTGGTGTAGGCACTGGTGTATTAAACCGATCATCACTCACCAAGATGGTTGCTTCATAAGTCGTCCCATCAACTTTGTATATTACTGGAGCAAAAGTATCTACGACATAAATATCTCCATTGTCGTCAATAGCAATGCCATTAGCCATCATATTGGTATTGGCTGGATGCAAATCATTAAAATTGATACCTGTAATTTTTTCTCCGGTTTCCAAATTGTAAACTCCCATGTAAGCGTAAGAAAACAAATCGAAACTATTTGCAGAAACTCCCAAATCTCCGCATGTCACCAACAATCTATTGTTCTCCTCGTCTGTAAAGACTTCTGGTATGGAAGATAGGTTGTCATCTGTTATAAACACGTTGTATTCTCCTGTAGTTGGATCGATATGCCCTACATTGCTTAGCGCAACGGAACCAACGACAAATTGATTTTTATTATAGTCAAAATCAAATTTAGAGGGATATAATCCGGGTTCATTTATCAATATTTCCGATGGAATGGCTTCTGGGAAAATTTCCACATTAGAATCATCGTCACTGCTACAAGCTTGCAGTCCAAAAAAAGCAAGCAACAACAATAGGGCTTTTTCAATTTTCAACGTTTTCATAAGAGGTTCTAGTTTTTATTTTGATTAATTTTTATTAATGTATCGTGTAATAATTCTCCTGTTGCTTCCATGAGTTTTTCGCCAATTTCATCAACATGTCTATTTCTCCAACGTTCCATTTCCGATCCTTTCACCCATTGATTGAAAGCTCCCAGCGCTGGGCCTGTATGTATTTGAAAATCCACTTTGTTGTCAAGGTTTCCACTAAATGCCATACGGGTACTGAATCCAAAGTACCAACGGAAGATCAGTCCCATCTTATGTCGCGGACGCTGCTCTGCCTTGGCAATCTCCTCTTCTTTGCCTTGCTCCATAAAATGCCTTTTCGTGTCTTCCCATATTTCTGGAATCGTTTTTTTGAAGTAATTCTTCTCCAATTGTAAAATCGTCTTCTCAGGAATGTCTTCCAACGAATTGTACTGACTGTATAAAGCGTATAATTTATTTGCCCTTGCTGGGAACAACACCCCTTTTTTAAGTACTTGTACCTTGGAGCCTATCTCGAACATGTCTCCCGAAGGGGCATATCCTGTATCTTGTACATTTATCCCTTCCAACAAGTCTTTGACCGCATCACTGGTCTTGGCTTCTACCGTACATTGGTTTATAGAGCCTGTCAACACGAAGTCTGCTCCCATTACGAAAGCACTTGCCGCAGATTCTGGTGTTCCAATTCCTCCAGCCAAACCAACTCGAATGCTTCTTGAATATTGATATTTTTTTTGAATGTCTTCCCTCAATCGTTGAATTGATGGCAACAATACCATTGCTACACCTGAATCTGTATGCCCTCCTGAATCTGCTTCTACACAGATGTCATAACTCATAGGTTGGTCCTTCGCCAAATCCATTTGCTCCTTCGTTATCCTTCCTGCCTCCAAGAGCCTATTCACCAATTTTTCCGGAGCTGGCTTCATAAATGATTCTGCTACTTCCGGTCTAGAAACCTTAGCCAAAATTCTATGCTTGTTCATTACCGTTCCATCTGCCCTTCTTTCGAAGCCTGAAGTATGAAAATATACCAATGCCTCTGTAATTTGCATATAAGCAGAAGCTTCTACGCTTTCAACTCCTTTTTCCAAGTAGAGTTCTACCGTTTTCATTTCAAAATTCGGGTCATTGAGGTTATGCAATAAATTCATCCCATAAGGTTCATTGCGTTGCAATGCATTTTGTATTGCATCTATATCTTCCGAAATTCTCTGTAAACTCAAACCTCCCGTACCAAGAAAAGACAACATCTTTGCCTTGCCCATTCTAATTACCAACTCTTTCGATGCGGTTCCCTTGTACATCGACCCTGCCACATAACAGTAATCAATGCCATAGTCTTTCCTGAAGGAAGCGCTTCCTAGCTTAGTTGCCAAACTTGTTCTATTTTTACTCGGCTCCATTTCCAATGTTTCTTGATTGCCAGAGACAACAATAGGTGTTTTTGCTTTTTCCTGTTGAAATTCCTCTTCTATGATAGGGGTACATTCTTTACGAATTTCCGTTACCATTCTTGTCAGGACACCTCTGCCATTTTCTTTATAGTCGGTTACATTTTTTCCCATTAGGTATCTAATGGAATCGAACCATCGTACAGATCCTGTTATTTGACTACTTAGCAACTCTGCTACCCTTCCATTTTCATAAGGTCTTGCTGTTACGTTAGATATCACTGGGATTTTAAGATCGCTGAACGAAAAGCCTTTCAAAAACTCCGAAAACTCCCTCGCTGCGGGTTCCATATATCTGGAATGGAATGGAGCACTTACCTGAAGCGGTACTATTCTAATGTTCTGATTGGAAAAGTCCTTGACAATTTCCTTGATGTCATTCAATGGCCCTGAAATGACCGTTTGGGAAGGTGTATTGTAATTTGCTATATCCAAATCCGCATACTTGGACATACTCATTCTCTCCTTCAATTCTTCTATTTTCAACCCCAAGACGGCTGCCATGCTTCCTCCAGAAGCATCAGCCATCAACCTCCCTCGCTTTTGCACCAATCTCAAACCTGTTTCAAAATCGAAACCTCCTGCTGCCGCAAGCGCGTTGAACTCACCCAAACTGTGTCCTATGACATAGTCTGGTGTCAGGTCAAGTTCCTTGTTTCTAAAATAGTTGACAACATACAATGCAGGTTGTGTATACTGCGTCTTTACCAATTGGCGATTAGGATCTGAAACACAGAGTTCTTCGATATCGTATTGCAATATCTCTGATGCCAATTTTGTTTCCATCTTGTATTTGGGAAACAACTCTTTGCCCATCCCCTTGTATTGCGAACCTTGGCCTGGAAACATCGTGACTTTTTTCATTATTTATACTTTAAATTTGCTAATTCTCTTTTCCACTTGCTCACAAATGGTTTCTTGACCAACTCGAAGTGAGTTCCTGAAGATTCAATCACTTGGATCGTATTGAAATATGGTGTCCAATCCAGTGTTCGTTGTTTGCTTCCCTTTGTTTGTCTTGCCGTTATCAAAACTGCATCTACATCAAAATTGTCTTGCAATTGATAGGACACATTTATCGAATTGTTATAGATCTCGAAAACCCTTAGGAAAAACGCCCTATTCATTTTCGCTCCCTTGTCCATCAAGAAATCATAAATTGAATCTGCTCTTGTTTTCTTTAGCTTCTTAACTACTTTTTCGGCAAACTCTAAGATTTCCTTTTTGGTTACTTCTATCTTCATCATAGACATCACTGCCAAGACAAACCCTTGTGTCTTCTCTAGGATTTTCAATGAATGGCCTGGTAAATGACTGTCCAATAGGATCACTTCAACTACTTCAATCGATTCTCCTGACAGTTGTCTCATCATTTCAAAAAGTACTACTCCGCCATAACTGTGAGCTACCAAACGTATTTTTCTTGACGATAGCTTTTTTATGATCTCGATGTTATGAGATGCCATTTCTTCTATCGTAGTCAATGGCTTCTCTCCTTCTTGCAATCCTAACATTTGAATTCCGTGAACTGTGTTCCCTTCTTCGACAAATGCTTCTGCCAATTCATAATAGCCATCAACTATTCCTGGCATTCCTGGAATTATGAAGGTTCCGACCTTATTCGAACCTTGTGTTTTGGACTCATTGAAAACCACTAAATGTTTAGCTTCAACTTTACCTTCAGACTCATCTATTAACAATGCTTGCTGGTAAATTGTTGGATTGTTTATCAATTCGACCAATTGAACATTATGATTTTCAATGTTTTCCTTAATCTTTTGAATGAGTTGAATCGTCAACAATGAATGTCCTCCCAACTCAAAGAAATTATCATGAATCCCTACTTGCTCCAGACTTAGGACTTCTTTCCATATTTCGACAAGTTGCCCTTCTATTTCTGTACTTGCGGCAACATATTCCGAACTACCGGCTATTTCCAAGTCTTTGGATAGTAAATGCTTTCTATCTATCTTCTTGTTTGGCGTCAATGGAATTCGATCCAATGGGATTATGAAATTAGGAATCATATAATCTGGCAAGCCATTGGCCATTTGATTCTTTATTTCTTGAATGTCTAACTTGTCTTCATCTTCAACCACACAATAGGCAATCAAATGTTTACTTCCCAAATGCTCTTTGGCAATGACTACGGTTTCTCTTATGTTCTGAATCTCGTTAAGTGTATTTTCTATTTCACCCAATTCTATTCTATACCCTCTTATTTTTACTTGATTGTCTTTTCTTCCCAAATATTCAATGTTACCATCTGGCAACCATTTTGCCAAATCTCCTGTATCATACATCATTATACCTGCTTCGAATGGATTGACGACAAATCGTTCTTCTGTAAGTTCAGGTTTGTTTAAGTACCCTTTGGCAACGCCATCACCAGACAGATAAAGTTGTCCAACAACTCCCATTGGTACCAGTTGATTGTTCTTATCCAAAATATAGGCTTTCGTATTCAGTATGGGGCGGCCAATTGGTACAGATGCATATTCCTTGTCATCGTCCAGTTTGTAACAGGTACTATAAGTCGTGTCTTCGGAAGGCCCATAAAGGTTACGTACTTCAGCGTTGCTTTTCTGCAGTCTCTTCGCGATGTCGACAGGAAACGGCTCTCCTGCCAAATTGATGACGGTTACATTACTGAAATCCATACCTTCGTCCATTATGGTTCTGATACTTGATGGCACTGTATTTATGAGGATTTTTTCATCTTTTCCAATATGCTCTCCTATATCCAATGCGTTGTTCAATACCCTTATTGTCTTCCCTATGGACAATGTATAGAACATCTCATATATTGAAAGATCAAAACAATGTGACGTTGCGGCATATACTATGTCGAACTGATTTGCATCGTATTCCTTTGTACACCAATGTACCAATGCACAGGCATTTTTATGTGTTATCGTAACTCCTTTTGGTTTTCCTGTTGTCCCAGAGGTATAGATCACATAGGCATTGTCCGTTGCTTGACAGTTGGATTTCAAAGACGTGATCGCATATTTGTCTTTTTGTTTCAAGTACCTCGAATAGATGACCTCATCTATTACCAATTCACAATTGCTATCTTTCTCTATGTAGGCTATGCGTTCCTCTGGGTAGTTTACATCCAATGGGACATAGGCTGCTCCAGTTTTTAGGATGGCCAGCAATGTGATGATCAGTTTTTCATCTCTTTCCAATCTTGCTCCTATCAGTGTCTTTTCATCTATTGCATAATTTTCGCTTATGTAATGTGCCAATCGATTGGATTGCAAATCCAATTCTTCATAACTCATTGTCCTCTCTCCACAAACCATTGCAATGGCATTTGGTGTTTTCTTTGCTTGTTCTTCAAACAAAACATGAATCAATGACGTTTCATCGTATGCATCGTCCGTGGCATTGAATGTGGAAAGCAATTGTTTCCTTTCATTGCCTGCGAGAATGTCGAATGTCTTCAAAGCTATTTCTGGTTCTTGAGGCAATATGCTTATTATTCTCATAAGCCCATCCAATAGTTTTTTTGCAGTGGCAGTCGAATAAATATCCGTGTTATAGCCTAAGGCTAGTCTTACAGGACTATTTGAGCTTTCAAAAAAGCTAAATGACAAATCAAATTTTGCTGTATCGGACTCAAACAATTCCATAGGTGTTATTGTAGTTTTCCCCAAGTTGAAATTGGCATCCATCTGCACATAGTTCACCATTACTTGAAAAATTGGTGTTTTACCTGTCTGTCTTTCCGGTTGTAACGCTTCTACTATTTTGTTAAATGGTATGTCTTGGTGTTCTTGACTTCTAATGAGTTCTCGTTGTACATTGTTGAAAACTTTCAGCAGCGTATCTTCTCCATCAAATTGCAATCTGTTTACCAGAGTATTTACAAAGAAACCGATAAGTCCTTCAACTTCATTTTGAGATCTGTTTGCCACAGGTAAACCAATACAAATGTCATCTTGCCCGCTGTATTTGTGCAACAAAATGTAAACACTCGTCAATAGACTTGTAAATAGTGTACCTCCAGAGGCAATGCTAAATTTTTTCAGTTTGCTTCTTACCTCTTCATCCAATTCCAACACGATTTGTCTTCCTTGTCCAGTAGCCGTTTTTGGCCTAGTAAAGTCTGTTGGCAATTCTAAATCCACATAACCTTCCAAATGCTGTTCCCAATGTGACAATCCTTCATTGAATTGTTTACCTTCAAAGAGTTTGCGTTGCCATATCGTATAATCACCATATTGTACAAGCAATGGTTCCAATTCTACATTCTGCTTGTTGATGCATGCAGAATAGATTTCATTTAATTCGTTAACCATAATGTTGATTGACCAACCGTCTGATATGATATGGTGCATACATAGACCGAAAACATGTTCATTTTCCGAAAGACGAATAATCACAGCTCTCAACAATGGTCCTTCTGACAGGTCAAATGGTTTTGCTATAAATGATTTGCTATATTCTTGTATTCTTGTCTCCAACAAAGCCTTTTCCTTCTTACTATAATCGACTTTGTCCATACTTATGTCCAATTGATCGGTAATATGTTGATAGGCCATACCTTTGTCATCTAGATGAAATGTCGTCCTCAATGTCTCATGACGATTTATCAAATAGTTTAAACTATTCTCCAATGCTTCGACATCCAACAATCCCGATATTCTCAAAACACATGGAATGTGATAACGGTCCCCTTGTCCGAGTTGTGCTAAAAACCATAAGCGTTGTTGGGCATAAGACAACGGTAGTTGACCTCTGTCCTTTACAACTTCTATTGATGTCAAAACTTGTCTGCTACTAGTCCCTATTTCTTTTGCAAGATATTCCAACACTGGAGTATCAAATATCTTGGATAGCTCCAAGGATACTTGAAATTGTTTGTTTATTCTAGATAGCAATTTGGTTATCAATAAAGAATTCCCTCCTAATTCAAAAAAGCTGTCACGGACACCTACTCTATCCAATCCAAGTATTTCCTCCCATATTGTAACCAATTGCTTCTCTAGTTGTGTTCTTGGAGCTACATATTCATGGATACTTGTTACTTCCAAATCCATGGACATTAATTGCTTTCTATCTATTTTTCGATTTGGTGTCAATGGAATTAGCCCGATAGGCATTATAAAACCAGGTACCATGTAATCTGGTAGGCTATTGGACAAATGACGCTTTAATTCTTGGATATCGAAAACTGCTTCTGCTTCCAACACACAATAGGCAACCAGTTGCTTGCTCCCCAAATGCTCTTTTGCTACAACGACTCCTTCTTTTACGTTTGGATGGCTGTTTAAGGTGATTTCTATCTCGCCCAATTCTATTCTATACCCTCTAACCTTCACCTGATCATCTGCTCTTCCCAAATAATCCAACTTTCCATCTGGTAACCACTTTACAATATCTCCAGTGTCATACATATAGCCACCTTCTTTGAAAGGGTTAGGTACAAAACGTTCTTTTGTCAATTCCGCTTTATTTAAATAACCTTTTGCAACGCCATCTCCCGATAGATAAAGTTTTCCTGAAACCCCCACAGGCAACAATTGACATTTATTATCTAGAACATATGCTTTTGTATTTAATATGGGACTTCCAATTGGAATAGATGCATATAACTTGTTCTTGTCTAGTTTATAACAAGTACTATAAGTAGTGTCTTCAGACGGTCCATAAAGGTTGCGGACTTCTGCTTTGCTTTCCTGCAATCTTTTAGCTACATCGACAGGAAAAGGTTCTCCTGCCAAATTGATTACTGCCACATTACTTAAATCTGTACCTTCATCTAAAACCGTTCTTATACTGGAAGGGACGGTATTTATCAATATATTTTTGTCTATGGTGGCATAATCTCCTATTTCCAAGGCATTCTTCAAGATTCTTATTTTCTTCCCGATGGACAATGTATAGAACATCTCGAATACGGAAAGGTCAAAACAATGAGAGGTGGTTCCATAGACTATTTCAAAACTTCCAGGATTGTATTCTCTTTTTGCCCAATGAATCAATGCACATGCATTTTGATGTGTAATCATTACTCCTTTGGGCTTACCTGTTGTCCCAGACGTGTATATAACATAAGCTATGTCTGTAGAGCTACTTTTAGACAATACTGGAGTTATTGCACAATCTTTTTCTTTCTTAATGTAACTCGAGTATGTTTGATCGTCAACAAGCATTATGCAATTGCTGTCTTTTTCAATGTATTCTATTCTTTCTGCTGGATAATCGACATCCAATGGTACGTATGCAGCTCCTAATTTTAAAATGGCCAATAATGTTATGAGAAGCTTTTCGTCTCTTTCCAATTTTACTCCTACCAACACTCCTGGCTCAATACTATGGTTTTCTTTTAAATAATGCGCAAATTGATTGGACTGGATATCTAATTCTTGGTAACTTATCTCCTTTGTTCCACAAATTACGGCTATGTCTTCAGGGGTTTGTTTTACCTGTTCTTCAAATAGCCCATGAATTAATTGCTCCTTATCGTATGCATCGTCTGTTGCATTGAAGCCTATGAGTTGCTGTTCCTTTTCCTCTGCTGTCACTAAACTGAATTCCTCCAATGGCAACTGAGGTTGTCGTGTTATTTTTTCTGTTGTCGTTATTATGCCTTGCAACAATCTCTCGACTGTCTGTGTCGAGTATATGTCCGTATTGTATTCTATTGCCAAACTCAATTGTCCTTCCTGACTATCTAGAAAACTAAATGTCAAATCAAATTTGGAACTATCGTATTCCAAGGATTCAATGGGAGTGGTCGTGGTATTTTCCAAACGTAAAACCTCTTCTTGCCTTCCGTAGTTTACCATCACTTGGAAGATTGGTGTTCTACTTGTCTCTCTTTCCGGCTTTACGACATCTACTACTTTATCGAATGGAATGTGTTGATATTGTTGACTCCTTACCAATTCTGCTTGTACCTTACCAAATACATCCAATATGGAATCCTCTTCTGAAAATTGAATTCTATTTACCAGGGTATTTACAAAAAAGCCTACTAACCCTTCTATATCTCCATGCGAACGATTCGCTGCCGGAACTCCCACACAAATATCCTTTTGTCCACTATACTTGTACAACAAGATATATGCGCTTGTCAACAAGCTGGTAAACAATGTCCCTCCTGAAGCTATAGCGAATTGATTTAATTCCTTTCTTGCTGTTTCTGAGAACTCATGAATAATTCGTTTGCCTTCTCCTGTTGCCATTTTTGGGCGTTGATAATCTGTTGGAAGTTCCAAGTCCACATAGCCTTTTAAATGATGTTCCCAATGAGACAAACCATCTTTAAATAGCTCCTTCTCAAACAATGATCGTTGCCATAAGCTATAGTCTGCATATTGAACGTTTAAGGCCTCCAATTGTATTTCTCTATTGTTTACATATGATGAGTATATTGCATTTAATTCATTGATCATTACATTCATTGACCAACCATCTGATATGATATGATGCATACATAGACCAAAAACACATTCGTTTTCTGCAAGACGAATGATCACTGCTCTCAACAATGGTCCTTTTGACAGATTAAATGATTTTGCTATAAATGATTTACTGTATTCTTGTACTCTTGCCTCCAACAAATTCTTGTCCATTGCACTATAATCGACCTTGATTACACTCAGATCCAATTGATCGACGATGTATTGGCAGGCTATTCCATTGTCATCTACTTGGAATGTTGTTCTTAATATCTCATGACGGTCTATTAAATGGTTTAAACTACTCTCCAATGCTTCGACATCCAACAATCCATTTATTCTTAAAACATATGGAACGTGATAACGATCCCCTTGTCCAAGTTGTGCTAAAAACCATAAGCGTTGTTGAGCATAAGACAATGGTAATTGCCCTCTATCCTTTACAATTTCTATTGGTGGCAATATCTGCTTATCACTATCTTCAATTTCTCTTGAGAGGTATTCCAACACAGGAGTATCAAACACTTTTGACAACTCCAAGGATACTTGAAATTGTTTGTTTATTCTAGATAGCAGTTTGGTTATCAATAGAGAATGTCCTCCTAATTCAAAGAAGTTGTCATGGATGCTAACTTTTTCAACATCTAAAAGGTCTTGCCATATAACTGCCAGTTGTTTTTCTGTTTCTGTTTTTGGTGCAACATATTGTTCTTGACTACTAACAATTAAAGGCCTTGACAATAGTTCTTTCCTATTTACCTTTCGATTTGGCGTTAATGGTATGGCATCTACTACCAATATGAAAGCTGGTATCATATATTCTGGTAAGCGTTGTGCCAAATATTCCTTGATAGCTGAAACTGAAAATACCCCTTCTTTTTCATTTAGAACGCAATAGGCTACCAATTGTGTACTCCCCAAATGTTCTTTTGCTATGACAACACTATTGTGTATTGTTTCATTGGTATTGATTACAGCCTCTATTTCTTCCAATTCTATTCTAAAGCCATTAACCTTCACTTGATGGTCTATCCTTCCCAAAAATTCTATATTTCCTTCTGGCAACCACCTCGTCAAATCCCCAGTCTTGTAAATCTTACCTTCTCCAAATGGATTGTCAATAAATTTCTCATCTGTCAACTCTGGTCTGTTCAAATAACCTCTCGCCAAACCATCTCCTCCTATACACAACTCTCCAGGAACTCCCAATGGTTGAATGTTACCTTGTTCATCTAGAACATAGCAGTATGTATTTGCCAATGGTTTTCCTATGTGTTTTTCTACCAACGGCAATTCTAAATCTCTTTGAACTGCACTGACGGTACTTTCTGTTGGGCCATATTTATCAATGATTCTTATACCTTGGTTTCCCCAAGTTTCCAATACTCTATAATCGAATACATCTCCTCCTGAAATAATACGTTTCAACTTTGTATTGGGAACAAAAGGGATTTCTTTCAAAAAAGATGGCACCGCATGCAAATGAGTTATCCCCTTGTCTACAAGTACTCGTTTAAACTTCTCCATATCCAAAAGGTCTGTTTTAGGCATTATGTGCAATGTACTTCCTGACACCAATGGCAAGTATATTTGTTCTACAGAGGCATCGAACGAGAAATTAGAAAACTGTAAAAACTGATCTTTGGCATCTACCTCAAAGAATTCTTTTTGGTATTGGATTAAATCCAAAAAGCTTCTATGTTCTATTAAAACACCTTTAGGCTTTCCCGTGGAGCCAGAAGTATAAATAACATAAGCCAAATCATTTAATGACTTAACAGGACTCAACACCCCCTCTGTAGTTATGATCTTAACATTGTTTTCCCAATTAGAGGATATACTTTCTATTTTCACATCTGCTTCCCTAACCATAGGATCAAGGAGTTCTTCAAGATGTTCCTGTGTAAGGATCAATCGTACTGCTTCTTTGTTATTTCCTTTTACAATACCGTCATTTATCATAAATGACATACGGTCTTCAGGATAATCTGAATCTATTGGGATATAAGCTCCTCCTGATCGCAATACGCCTAACATGGCGATTACCATTTCTATGGATCTGCTCATGCATATACCAACAAGGGTATCTGATTTTATTCCTTTGTCTTGCAAGTAAATTGCCAATTGCCTACTTCTTTCTTCTAACTCTTCATAACTTATTTCGTTTTCTCCAAATACCAGAGCTATGGCTTTTGGTGTTCGGTTTGCCTGAAGCTCGAACAAATCATGAATACACGAAGATTTAGGATAGGCTATTTTTTTATCATTAAAACCTTTTAGCAATAGGTTTCGTTCTTTTTCCGTAAGTATGTTAAATGATTTTAATTGCTCATTGGGCTGAGACAATAGCGTGGTCAATATATTTTGCAAACCATCAAGAAATCTATTGGCTGTACTTGGTTTAAATATATCCGTGCTATAATCCAGCGACAATATCACTCCTCCTTCCATAGTATCCATGAAGTCAAAGTTCAAATCAAATTTCACTTTGTCAAATTCTAATCTTTCTACGGATATAGAAGTCTCTCCCAAACTTAGTTGTTCTTCTATTTTTGCATAGTTAACCATTACTTGAAAGATCGGAGCTTTGTTCTTTTCCCTTTTAGGTTGGATTGCTTCAACAATTTTCTCAAAAGGTATGTTTTGGTTCTCTTGACTTTGAATCAGTTCTTTTTGAGCCTTTGCAAAGATTTCCAATATTGAATCTTCTTTTGTTAATTTTATACGATTAACCAATGTATTCACGAAGAAACCAATCACATTTTCTATAGCTCCCAATGGTCTGTTTGCAACAGGAATCCCGACGCAAATATCTTCTTGATTACTATATTTATGCAACAATACATATACAGAAGTCAACAATGTAGTAAAAAGTGTTCCTCCCGATCTCACACTGAATTTTGTTAATTCTGTTTTAATGGAAGCATCCAATTCCAATGAAATCCTCTTACCTTTTCCGCTTAATCCCTTTGGCCTATTATAATCGAGAGGCAAAGCAAGGTCCACATAACCATCTAAATGTGTTTTCCAATACGACAACCCTTTGGCAAAGTCACTGTTGTTAAACAATGTATGTTGCCACATTGTATAATCCAGATATTGAACTGGCAATTGAGGTAGCTTTACGGGGGCATTATTCTCATAAGAAGCATAAATCTCGTTCAATTCCCTTATTATTATCTCAATAGACCATCCATCCGAAACAATATGATGCATACAGAGTCCAAATATGTACTCGTTGTCCTTTTGCTCAATCAATATTCCCCTTAACAAGGGTCCTGTAGACAAATCGAAAGGCTCGTTGAAAAAAGCCATGTATCTATCTATTGTTTGTTTTTTTCTTTCTAAAAGAGGTAGATTCCCATAATTCTCTTTGGTCAACTCAAAGAAAGACTCCTCTGCGATGTATTGATACGCTTCATCCTTTTCATCTTTGCGAAATGTGGTTCTAAGTATTTCATGGCGGTTTATTAGATATGCTAAACTTTTTTCCAATATATCTGTATCCAATTCCCCTTTTATCAATAGAAGATATGGTATGTGGTAGCGGTTTCCTTCTCCCAACTCATTTAAAAACCATAAACGCTGTTGAGCAAATGACAATGGTTGTTTCTCTCTATTGTTAACTACTTTTATTTCTGGTAGTTGATTTCCTTGATTGTTATCCACCGTTTTAGCCAACTGGACTAAAGTTGAGCTTTCAAACACACTAGACAATAACAAGTTGACATTGAATTCCTTTTGTATTCTAGACAACAATTTCGTAACTAACAAGGAGTGTCCTCCCAATTCGAAAAAACTATCATTTACACTAATATGGTTTACTTCTAAGACCTCTTCCCATATGGCAGTCAATTGTTTTTCTGTTTTTGTACTTGGTGCTACATATTCTCTAATTCCTCTTAGCTCCACATTCAAGTTCAATAGAGCTCTTCTATCGACTTTTCCATTAGAAGTTAATGGCAATGCATCTATTTCAACAATAAAAGGTGGTACCATGTAATCCGGTAAACCTTTTGCAAGTTCTTCTTTTAATTCTAAGACATCCAAGCTTTCATTTCCATCTGCCAAAACACAATAGGCCACCAGTTGTTTACTTCCCACATGTTCTTTTATTATGACTGTGCTGTTAGATATGCTGTTTTGACTATTAAGCATTGTCTCGATTTCACCAAGCTCTATACGGAATCCTCTTAATTTTACTTGATTGTCTATTCTCCCCAAATACTCTATTTGTCCATTTCTATTCCATCTCGCCAAATCTCCTGTTCTATACAACTTTCCCTTTCCAAATGGGTTTTCTATAAACTTCTCGTCGGTAAGATCCTTGCGATTTAGATAGCCTCTTGACAATCCTTCACCTGTTAAACACAACTCACCAGGAACTCCTATGGGTTGTAATCCGTTGTTCTTGTTAACTATATATGCCTTATCGTCACTAATTGGTTTACCTATGGCAATGTCCCCATTTACTTCTTTAATGTTGTTAGTTGTAGAAAATGTCGTATTCTCTGTTGGACCGTAACCATTGATAATCTCCAATTTTGGATAGACAGTTCTTAATTCGCCTATGTGTTTTGGCGATAAGCGTTCACCTCCTACCAAAACGGTTTTCAGTGTTTTAAACACTTCTATGTTTGAGTCAACTATTTGATTTAACCAACTGGAGGTAAACCACATGACATCGACTTTGTTTTTCTTGATCGTATCCAGCAACGATTGATTATTCAATAGGACGTCTTGAGATGTCAGTATTAGCTTCCCTCCATTTAACAATGGCCCAAAAAATTCAAATATTGTTGCATCAAATGAAAATGCACCAGTAGCCAATATTGTAACATCTTTGTCAAAACGGTAATAGTCTGGATTCTTCACCAACCTCACCACGCTTTTATGCTCTACCATCACTCCTTTTGGATTCCCTGTGGACCCTGAGGTATAAATCACATATGCCAAGCTATTAGGTGTCGTTTTACTTTCAAGATTCCCCTTTGCATATGTGATGTCTTTGTTTTCATCCCATTGCTTAAGTAGTGTAATTGCAGTTATGCTTTCGTCTATTTTATCCAGAATGGACATTTTCAAATGTTCTTGGACAAGGATTATCCTCACATCGTTTTTAGCATTGCCGTTAACGATGCTATCTTCCAACATATAACTTATCCTGTCTTTTGGATATTCGGAATCAATGGGCACATAAGCTCCACCTGCCTTTAAGACACCCAATATGGCGACCATCATTTCTATGGATCGATCCATACATATGCCGACCAAGGTTTCTTGCCCTACACCTTGCTGTTGCAAATAGGTTGCTAATTGATTGCTTCGTTCTTCTAATGTTTCATATGTTATTGTTTCCTCTCCAAAGACTACCGCAATGGCTTTTGGATCTTCTTTTACTTGATCTCCAAATAACTCGACAATAGATTTGTTTTTTGGATATATGGATTCTGAAGCATTAAAATCTACCAGTATTCTTTGTTCTTCTTCTTTGGACAATATTGCCATATCATCAACTTTTTGATCAGGATTGGCAATAACCTCTTCTATTATATTCTGATAGTAATTGATATGGGCATTAACGGTCTCTTCTTTAAAAAGTGCTTTCTTATATTTGAATTCTACTTTTAAACTCTCCTTCAAATCGATGATTTCCAGCACATATTCATCTACTACATCTTGCCTAAAAGAGTCTAACAATGTTATGTCATCACTTGAGTCTTGCTTCAATATCTTATCAAAGATGTTTTGATATATGTATACTATTGGAAAAAGTGATTCTCCTTTCCCTTTTGTTGCTTCCAATGACGTCAACAATTTAGGATAAGGATATTTTGCATAATCTATATTGGATAAAAACTCTGCTTTTACTTTATTTACCAAATTCGAAAACGCATCATCTCCGGAAACTACGGTCTTAGCCAACATCATATTTATGTAATAACCTATGCTGTTATCATATTTTTCATTAGGTCTCCCAGCTGTAGGCAGCTTAACGATTAACTCTTCTGCATTTGTTATCTTGTAAAGCAATACTTTAAACATTGAAAGCATAAATACTGAAAGATTAACTTTCATAGACTTCGCTGCATGTTTTAATTGCACTAAAGCCTCTCCGTTAATCTCCATGCTACATGCGCCTTCTTTATCTAATGGATTTAAACTTCCTTTGTCAATGATATCATATGGCAATTCCACCTTTTCAATGGAGTTACCAAATTTCTTACTCCAAAAAGCAAAGTCTTCTATACTTGCCAAGCTTTTCAAATATCTGTTTTCTTGATCTATGAACTCAAAGTAGGGTCTCTCTTCCTCTAATTTTACAGGAATCGCCCCAGACTCCAATTGCTTTAATAGTCCTTTAAAACCTGTTATGAAAGGAGCAACAGAAGATCCATCAAATACAATATGATGCACTACAAAGAGGATGTATGTTCTTTGTGCCTCTTTATCTTGTCTTATATGTAATCGCGTAACTGTCTTTGACAACTCAAAAGGAATCGCTTGCAATGTTTCAAACTCTTGCCCTATCTCTTTTGTCAAAATTTCATCATCCTCTTGCAAGTATCCAGATACCGGTTGTATTTCCTGAATCAATTCTCCATTTCCATTATCGACTTTAAATGCTACCCTCAATACCGGTTCTTTCTCTAAAAGCAATTCGGCTGCTTTATAAATTATGGTCGTATCTACCAGCCTATTTACACTAAAAGCCAAAGGAACATTGTATTCCGTTGATTCAGGATTTGCATTTTGAAGGAACCAAAGCCCTTTTTGCCCTTCGGACAAAGGGTAAACCATAGGTAAGTTCTCTTTTACGACAACCTCATCGTCGTCTTTTGTACTCAATGTCTTGCCCACTATGGTTTCGAAAGCATCATACATTGATTTGAAATCGTCGACTCCAAGAATCTGTCCCATTTTGACATCTACCTTGAAATGCTCATTGATGCGATTTACGAATTCGATTACCTTTATGGAATCAAAATCATAATCTATTGGCGATAGTGTTTCGTCGAAGTCCTCTTTTGCTATTTGAAAGATTTCATTGGAAATTCCTTCTATGGTATCCCTTATCGTTTCTTGCTTTGCTTCTATTGCATTGTCAATTACAACTATTTCCTTGTCTTCTTCAATCTCCTCGTTCTCTTTGTGCTTGATTGGGCCTTCATCCATCTCCTTATTAGGATATTCTTCTAAGATAAGATGAGCATTTACACCTCCAACTGCATAACTATTCAAGCCTGCACGTCTTGGATGCGTTCCATTTTGCCAATGACACGATTCTTTAGTCAATACCAAAGAGTGATTTGGGTCCAATTCTGAGTTTACCTTATCCAACCCTGCTATCCCTGGCATTGTCTTATGTTCAAAGGCTTTCAATACCTTGATCAAAGAAGCCATTCCTGAGGCCAATTCCGAATGTCCAACTACTGGTTTGGATGTCCCGACATGCCATTTCTTATTAGGATTCTTCGAATACTTCCTGTAAACTGCATCTATGGCTCCCAACTCGATTGCATCTGCCATGCGATTGGCTATGCCATGCGCCTCGACATAATCTATTGTGTCTATTGACACTTTAGATTTCAAAATACTGTCTTCTATGGCTTTTTTTATTCCTCTTGCATTCGGAGCTTCTATGGAAAACCCTTTCCCTCCGTGATATACCGAACTTCCTTTTATTAGCCCTAAAATCCTATTCTTGTCCTTTTCAGATTGCTCCAATGGTTTGATTATAATCACTCCTGCTCCTTCGCTACGGACAAAACCCTCAGCATCTTCAGAAAAACTTCGGGTATCTCCCTTCTTACTGAACAAACCTCCAAAATCCGAGGCTACTGCCCTGGACATTTCTTCTGGAGACACCAAATTCACACCTCCGACAATGGCTTGCTTGCACTCTCCATTCACAATGCTTTGTATTGCCTTATGTATGGCAACATAGCTACTGGTGCAATAGGCATTTACAATTTCGCTTGGTCCTTTTAGATTTAAATAATAGGAGATCTTATTAGGAATCAAATATGCCAAAGTGTGTTGGCCACCCTTTATTTCGTTCTTACTTCCATAAATTTCTTGAGCTGCTATGAATACACCTGTTGCATTTGAAGACAAATCCTTTCTATCTATTCCATAATTCTCCATTGTCTTGGACAATTCTTCAAAGATCAACTGCTCTTGAATTGACATTTGTGAAGCTTCCTTCGGGCTGATGTTCAATATTGGCCATCCTAACCCGTTATCTTTTATATCTAAATGACCAAATGTCAAATCTGTTGATGTCTCTGTCATACCATCCAATTGCAATGCAACATTGGATGTTGTATTGCTCCAAAGCTCCTCTTCAGTATCAATGGTGCTGAAACGTCCACTCATTCCTACAATGGCGACTGCTTCACTTGTTATGTCAGATTGCTTTGCCCTTGCTTGGGAAAAACGTTTTTTACGCTTGTTTGAGGTTACCGAAGTTGTTGGCTCCAACACAACACCAGTCTTTGTTTCCTCTTTGGAAATGATGGTTCCTTGACCTTTACGAATTATGATTTCCGTATGTTCTTCCATCAGAAAAGTCACCAATTCATTTATTGTTGGATTGTTCACAAATGCAATTGGCAATATTTCCAATCCTTCATAGTAATCATTCAATGTTTTGGAAAAGATTGTTACCATCGCAGATTCTACGCCATAATCACTAAAGTTGGTATCCTTGTCCAAACGGGACTCATCCAACTTTAAAATGGATGCGATGCGTTTAGTCACATCGGTTACGACCTTGACCTTCAACACATCCTTGTCTATCGTCACCTTATTCTCAGGTACATCGAGGATCACTTTTCGTTCTACCTTCAACTTGGGCTCTATCTTATTGGCCATACCATAGGCTACAACTCCCTGTGTCACATTGTTATGCAAGAATGTCTCAAAAGCAAAGATACCTTCTGCAGTAGGTAATGGTTGCATCCCCCATTTATCGTTCAAATATCTTTTAGTGGTTTCATCTATTTGCATTCCTCCACTTTCCCATAATGGCCAATCTATGCTTAAAGCATGTCCCTTTCTTTTTCCTTGATCCTTGAGCTCATTGCGGTACTGGGCATAATTGTCCATCCAAGCATTCGCGCTCGAATAATCTGCTTGACCAACGTTACCCAAAACACCGGATAGGCTTGCACAGTACATTATAAAGTCCAAATCAAGATTTTTCGTTGCTTGATCCAAGTTTTTGACTCCATTGATTTTTGGAAGCAAGACTTCGGTAGCTTCTTCTTTTGTCTTTTGCACCAAAAAGTTGTCTCTAATTATTCCAGCGCCGTGAATTATGCCATCTATGGTCCCAAAGGCATCCACCACCTTGTCAATCAACTCTTGTACAGCTGCTTCACTATTGACATCACAACTATGATATATAGCATTGACGGCTTGTAACGCTTCTGCGTTCAATTTGCATTTTTCACTTCTTCCCGTCAGTATCAGTTTCGTGCCTTTCGTTTTCGATATGTGCTCTGCAAAAATGAGCCCCAATCCTCCTGTGCCTCCAGTAATTAGATAGACACCTCCTTCTTTTATGCCTGCATTGTTTTCCAATCTTCGTGCCGTTGGCATTATTTTCTTTACTTCTCTTTCCGCTCCATTGTAACGCACTTCTATTGAAAAGTCTTCTTTTTCTTTTCTAATGACATCTACCAAAACATCCAAATCGGCAATGGACAAGTCTTCAACCCCTACTGTCTTACCCGTTACCTTAGGACTTTCCATATGTACCGTTTTCAAAAGGCCGCTAACAAACCCATAATCCACATGGTTTCGATTTGCATATAATACGATTATGTGAGTCTTTTCTTTTTCCTTTAATTTAGATTTTGCAATGTGTTGAATTTCATTGTAATACTCTATCTCTGTATTTTCACTTATTGCAAGTACATCCAGTTCCAATATGTCTTTTAACCTTTCTGCCAAAGTAGCATTGCCTCCTGCCAACAATACGGTTGCAGTGGTCGAATCTGCTTCTAATTTGACATTTGGTCTTTCTGGTTTCCAAAAACTTTGATAGGTGTGCAATCCAACAGTAGTTGATACTCCTGTGTTTTCCATATTATTGGAGCTTGTGATCTTTTGAATGGTAAAATCTTCCAACCTCAATACTACTTCTCCCGTTTTAGACAATAAGTCGATTGCGTAAACTCCCTTATTTTCATTTTCATTCAGTTTACGGATATGGCACCAGTTTACGGCATTGACATCTCCATAGACATTGACTCCTTTTATGCTGAACGGCATATTTAGTGAAACCTTCCCTGGATTGAAGGCCAAACTCAAACAAGCTTGTATTGCACTGTCTAAAACGCCTAATTGTACACTATATGAGTTTTCCCTTGAAATCGTAATGTCAACCAAAGCTTGATCTTCTCCAGAGTAAAGAGATTCTATCCCTAAAACTCCTGTTCCATAGCTCAATCCAAGAGCTTTGAATAGAGAAAGGCATGTTTCCTTGTCTTTATGATTTGGCAATTGGCTTTTAATTGAAAATACATCTACTGGACTTGGTTGGTTTAAAGTTTCTGTTCCCAACTTCCCTTTTCCATGAATGATCTCTTCATTCTCCTGCATGTTGGAAAGGCTATAGATTTCATAGTTTATTTCATCTGCATCCTCAAATAAACTAATGTGTATTTGCTTGGGTTTCCCGTTTACGCTTATTGGATTGGGCCAAGACACATCTTTTAATTGGGTAATGTTCTTATGGAGGCTTCTCTTACCGGCTTCTCTTGCCAATTCGATGTAAACTACCTCTGGGAGTATTTTCTTGTCTTCAGTTATATGATTCCTTAAAAAGCGCTCTTTTCCAGTAAAGACACTTTCATATTTCTGCTCGGAAAAATCTGACTCATTGCGATGTAGCAATGGGTGCAATTTTTCGGTGCTGGCAGTGTTCTCGTCTAATTCTGGGATCCAATAGCTTTCCTTTGCAAAAGGATAATTAGGCAAGCTTATTTTATTGGGTCGGTTGTCGTTGTCGTAAATCAAGCTCCAATCCAAGGTTACTCCTTTTATCCACAACTGCATCAAGGATTCTATTTCTTTGTCCCTTATGGCTACTTCCATATATGCCTTGCCTGCATTTCCTTTTAGTATGAAGTCGCTTTTTCCATTCTGAACGTTTCCTACCAGACAACTGGTTGTTTCTCCTCTTTGAAAACTAGCCAATACTTCTTTTAATTCACTAATGGTATTTACCATGGTCACGAATCGCTCTTCCATGGGTTCCCTACCTATTTGCAATGTATAGGCTAGATCATATAAATTGGTATTCACATTGTCTTCCAAGTAATCGTACAAATTGTCTACCTGTTCCTTCAATCGATCTTTGTTCTTTGCTGAAAGTAGTACTATTGCCGGTTCCTTGCCTATGTATTTTTTTTGTGTCTGATTGTATTCTTCAACTACTACATGTGCATTGGCACCTCCTGCTCCAAAATTATTTACCATTGCCAATCTGGCCCCTGTTGCTTCCCATTCTTTCAAATCTTCATTGATTTCCAAAGAGGTTCTATTCAATCCAAGATTAGGATTTAAAATTTGTGTCTTTATTCCAGGAACCAAAGTCTTATGCTTTAGTTGTAGCAAAACTTTTGTTAGTTGTGAAATTCCAGATGCAGATTCC
Organism: Bizionia sp.; assembly: GCA_020631395.1. Taxonomy (GTDB): domain Bacteria; phylum Bacteroidota; class Bacteroidia; order Flavobacteriales; family Flavobacteriaceae; genus JAHDHI01. Next base: position 52,402 of record JAHDHI010000008.1, on the reverse strand, counting down.
AAATGTCCAATTTGAGATTTCACGGAACCCATTGCTACTTTCTTTTTGTCATTGGAAAACAAATGAGATAGTGCTGTGATCTCTATGGGATCTCCCATAGCCGAACCATTGGCAGCCGCCTCAACATAGCTAATGTCTTCTGCATCTATTCCAGATCTTTCCAAAGATTCCTTAATCAAAGCAGCTTGCGCCTTGAGGTTTGGTACGGTAAAACCGTTTCCTGCTCCATTGTGATTTAGATTTCCTCCTTTGATGACTCCATAAATACGATCCCCATCCTGTTCTGCCTTGGATAGTGGTTTTAGCAATACGGCACCTACTCCTTCACCTGGCAAATAACCATCACCTTCAGCAAAACTTCTACTGGTCGTCTTACTTCCCAAAAGTCCAAATTCTTGTAAATGCTCCCATTTCAAAGCATCTAAACTTAAATTGACTCCTCCTGCTATTGCCGATGAACACATTCCGCTTTTGATGCTTTGGCAAGCCTCTATCACTGCTGTCAATGAAGAGGAACATGCTGTATTGACATGCATGCTTGGACCTGTTAGCCCCAAATGATAGGATACTCTGTTTGCAATGGTCCATCCTGTATTGAATGACAGCTTGTCCGTAGTAGATTTGTTTTTTGCTGCTGAAGGATACGAGTTGAACATTGATCCAACAAACACTCCAATGTTTTTATCTTTTGAGGTCGACAAACAAAAACCTGCATCTTCGAAGGTCTTCCAACTTTCTTCTAAAAACAATCGCACTTGTGGATCCATGTATTCTGCTTCTGCTGGTGCTATTTTAAAGTGCAATGGATCAAATTTATCTACATCATCAATAAACCCTCCCCATTTTCCAGTTAGCAGCTCTTCTGGATATCTTGCATTTTTATCCCATCTATCTTTGGGCATTGCCGAAATGCAATCTTTACCAGTTTTTAAATTATCCCAGAATTCTAATATTGTATTTGCTCCAGGATAACGACCGCTAATTCCAACAATTGCTATGGCATCGTTTTCCTTTGATATTCCATTATCAATTCCCGACCTATCTTTAGCTACATTTGTAGAAACTGGGGTATCCCCCCAAATGTCATCTTCATTGGATACTTCATCAAAAATTGTCGTGGTTTCAATGTTCTCGTGTTCTTTTTCAGCACTGTTTTTAGAATACGCTTTTCTTGTTGTTCCCAAAATCTTTGCCATTGTTTTACCCTTTCCTGCTTGGGCAAATGCTTCTTTGTCATTTTCAAACAGATATGTACTGAGATCTTCGATGTTTTGATATTCGAACAAAAGGGTTGGATACAGTTCGTGCCCCACTTTATCTTCCAAGGTACTTACCAGTTGCATTGTCATCTTGGAATCCATCCCCAAATCGAAAAAACCTGCAGTCACATCTATTGCGTCTGCTGATTTCCCCAATGCAATAGCTGCCAATTCTTGCAAATAACCATGGATGCTTTCAGGTTTTACACTCATCGCATTAGCATCTTCTTTGGATGTAATAACTTCATTCTCCTCTTCTATCTCTTGTGAGTGATCCTGTTCCATGCTGGAAAACACTTGCTTGTCATTTTCCAACAAATAGGTTCCCAAGTCTTCAATGCTTTGATATTCGAACAATAAGGTTGGATACAATTCGTGACCTACTTTATCTTCTAAAGCACTTACCAGTTGCATCGTCATCTTGGAATCCATTCCCAAATCGAAAAAACCTGCAGTCACATCTATTGCGTCTGCTGATTTTCCCAATGCAGTAGCTGCCAATCCTTGTAAGTAAACATGAATGCTTTCTTTTATTGTTCTGGCTATATTCATACCATTTGAACTCATAATAGTCTATGTTTTAATTGTTCTTGTTTGCGTTATGAATTACGCTTGAAGTACATTGTCTTTATTTTCTTGCAATAGGCTTGTTATTAAACCTGCGTGACGGATGCGTTTAATGGCTAGATTTTTAAACTCGACTAGCAACGCCCCACTTTCGTCGTAGATGCTTATGTCACTTTTAATGACTTCTGAAGGTTTATCATATTTTTCCTCCGTGTGCTTACTATATACATAAATCGTAGAAGGCAATGCAGCATATGCCCTAAACCGTTCAATTGAAAACGGGATATAGGATACTTGGTTTTTGGATATCGCATGAAAAGAGCTTCCTGAGAATGTTGCACCATCCAAAAAGGCTGGACTAAGGTAAAAACGATCCAAATAAGATGTCGACAGATCACTTAAATGCAGTTGCATCAATTCTTCTCTTTCTTTTTGATAGACCACTCCAAGTGTTTCCATGAATACTCCATGCACTATATCTACCGACCTTGCAGATTTATAGACATCGGACATGTCTATTTGTCTATCGCTTGCCGCTTTAAACCCTTGTATGTCCAATTGAGATCGTGTTTCATCCGTCGTTGCATTTAATCTACAGTGTACATGTTCATTCCATTCTCCATATGTATCCCCATCATGGTTCAATCTTCGAGAACGTACCATGACCTCGCTTATCGAATGCTTTCCTTTTCTAAACCTTACTTCTACCCTTCGATCGTATGTCTCGTCTGTTGCCAATGGTTCAGTAAATATGATACGGCTCAACTCGAATGTCTTTCCGAACAGCTCTTTGCTACAACGCAGTATCAAATCCAAATAGGTAACACCTGGAACAATGCTTACTCCGTGAACCCTATGATCCCTCAATACGTAATGCTCGTTGTCCATGTCCAATGTAAAAGTCCACTCGGCACCTTCTTTTTTCTTGCTCATGGCAAAGTACGCTGCCATGCTTTTGGCTGAAACATCTTTGTTTTTATCTACAATTGGTGTCTCTTTCACAGTTTTCGTACTTATTTCCGATTTTATTGCTTTTTTGGTTTCTGGCCAGTGACGTCTTCTATTGAACTGAATGTTCGTTTTATTGAAAGGCTTGTTGATTTTGTTGCTTTCTGGAATTCCTTCATTGCTAAGAATGACATGTGCATTGTTTCCTCCTAGACCAAAGGCACTGATTCCGGCTCTTCTAATACCTTTTACACCTTCCCAATCTTGCAATGTCCTCACTGGATATACAGGTGAGTTGGAGAAATCGAATCTTGGGTTCGGAGTATCACAATTCAATGTCGGAGGCAATTGCCCTGCACTAACAGATAAAGCTGCCTTTATTACACCAGCGACTCCTGCAGCACTCATTAAATGCCCTATGTTCGTCTTTACACTTCCTACGGCACATTTTTGATCTTTCGCATTACTTTTTGACAATACCGTCGTTATTCCCTTGAGTTCTATCGGGTCCCCTATCAAAGTTCCCGTTCCATGTGCTTCTATGTAACTTATCGTTGAACGGTCTATTTGTCCGTTTTCTATCGCTATTTCCAAAAGTTCTTGTTGTGCCTTGGGATTCGGAGTCGTTATTCCCATTGTGCTACCATCGTTATTTACTGCGGTACCTTCTATGACACTATATATCTTATCTCCATCGGCTATGGCATCTTTCAATCTTTTTAACAGGAGTACCCCGCAGCCTTCTCCCAATCCTGTACCATCTGCTTTTTCATCAAATGCCTTTGTTCTTCCATCTTTCGACAAAACCTCAGCTATGCTCAATCCTACAAAATGTCCTTCATCCAACAAGATATCCACTCCTCCTGCCAAAGCCATCTCTGTTTCTCCTTGTCTCAAGCTTTTTACCGCCAAATCCATTGCCGTGAGCGAGCTACTACATGCGGTATCAATGACCATGTTTGGCCCTTTCAAGTTATAGATGTGCGCCAAATGTGCAGTAATGAAGTTTTGTCCCGTCCCTACAATAAAATCCTTATGTAAATCTGTTAACTTATGTTTGAAGTTACCTACTCGTGCTCCTGCATATACTCCTACAGATTTCCCCCATAATGCTTTTTTATCATATCCTGCATCTTCGATGGCTTCTGCACTTACTTCCAACCATTGTCTTTCCAATGGGTCCAATTGACTAGCCAATGCTTCTGGTATCTTGAAGTATTCTGGATCGAAATCTTCGATATTGTCCAAGAAAGCGCCCCATTTGCTATAACTCTTTCCTTGTTCCTTCGTTGCCGAATAATATGCATCTATGTCCCAACGACTGGAAGGGACTTCTTTGATGCTATCTTTTCCACTTTCAAGGTTATCCCAATAATCTCCTACGTTATTCGCATCTGGAAAATGACAAGCCATACCTACAATTGCTATGGGCTCGTTAGGGTTCCTCTTTTGAATGCTTTCTGAAATGACATTAGCTGTTATTTTCTTCTCGGTAGGAATTACATCATTCTTTGATGTTACTTTCTTGTTCAATACATTGGATAGCGCATCATTGTAGTGTGTTGTCAAATATTCACTTAACATTCCTACCGTAGGGTGTTCCAATATGATACTTGGAGACAAGCTGACGTTACCTCCCAATTGCTTTTCCAATTGTTTGACCAAATCGGCCAATAAGATGGAATCGACTCCATACTCTTGAAATGGTATGTCCAATTCCATTATATCTGCAGGTAGCTTCAAAGCCTCGCTTATTTGGATCGTCACCCAAGTACTTACCTCCGAGCTATCGGTTTTCGTTACCTCGACACTTGCTTGTATGGTTTGTTTTGGAATTTCCAATAGGTTTTCAACTGAAAATTCTCGTTCATCGTAAACCATCGGTGCTATTGTCGGGATGCCATCTTCTTTTTTGAGACCAATGACCTGATCTATGATTTTTGCTCCTTCTTCATTGGTTAACGACAATAAGCCCAAATCTCTGTAGATGCCTTCTGTTACTTCCCCCATTCCAGTTTCTTTCCAACTAGGCCATTGGATGCTCCTATACCCTTCCTTATGATGTACAGTTGCAAAACTTTCCAAATATGCATTGCACATTGCATAATCGCATTGCCCAGCTCCCAAGTGTGGCACCAATGCAGAAATGGATGAGAATAAAATTCCGAAATCCACATTATGTGCTTTTAAAACGTCATACAAATTGTCAAGCCCCAACACCTTTGGTTCTTGAAGCTTCTTGATGGTTTCTATCGGCTTTCTGATAAATGCAGGTGTTTCCATATCTACCAAACCTGCACAATGTACTAAACCTTTAATGGATCCCCATTCTTCTTTTATTTGAGATAGGGACTCTTCCAAAGCCTGTTTATCTATCAGCGATGGGCTTATCAATTTTACTTGTGCACCACAACTTTCCAGATATAACATATCCTTGATTTTTTGCGTCAACACATTTTCTTCTTTGATGTAGATGTCCCACTCTTCCCTTGGCGGAAATTCTTGCCTTCCCAACAATACAAGTTGTTTCACTTGATGGTTCTTGGCAAGATGCTTGGCATATGCCATTCCCAGCCCTCTAGTTCCTCCTGTAATCAATATTGGACCTGCAATGTTTACTTTTGTATTTAAAGTAATGGGTTTCAAAGAAGGTATTTCCCATTTCCCTTTCTTAAACCTAATTCTTACGTTATTTGTAACATTAGAAAGTATGCCCATAATGGCTTCCACATCAGAATCTACCGTAGTTGTCTCATCCAGCTCCAAACTTATGCTTGATACCTTTCCATACTCTGCTCCAAGTGTTTGATACAATCCTTTTCCTATAGCCTTTTTCCCTTCTCTTGAAACTTGTACCAGATTTATTTTTTCTTGTTTCGATACATCGATGACCTTTTGCAAAATTTCCACCCAAGCATAATCCATTGTAGACGTCACACCCAAATCGATCACTGTTCTTATTGCCTTGAAAGAAATGTCATCCAATTCCAATGGTGTTACGATCATTGCTTGATTGATTCTTTCCTTCAGTACGGAGACTAGCATTCTGTTTTCTCCATTGCCATTTAAAATCAAAACGAGTCCTTCAGGGAAACTCTTGGATGACATATTTGTTTCATTCCAAGTTTCCCTATATAATTCAATGGTCTTATTTGGTTCTGAACTTTCAAGAACCTCCTTTGGCTGTTCGACCATTCCCTTTGTTGATTCAGGGATCCAATAGCGTTGCCTCGCAAAGGGATAGGTTGGCAAGGAAACTACCTTTGGAAGATTTCTCATATCATAGAGCTGCTTCCAATCTATGCTTACTCCCTTTGTCCAATATTCAGCCAACATTTTCATATCCAGGCCTCGTATTGCCATTTGCAATTGTCGATTGTCTACAGATGTATTGCTTTTTCGAGTATTTCCTTGTAAAAAGCCATCTACTTGTCCCTTCATATAGTTTTCCAATGCTGCTTTCAATTCTTGAAGATCATTTATGGAAATCGCCAAACGTTCTTCCATTGCCTCTCTCCCCATTTGCAATGTATAGGCTATGTCATATACACTCTCAGATGTATTTTCATTTATATGGTCAAGTAAATTTTGCACTTGCTGTTTCAGCCTTGCTTTATTTTTAGCAGACAATACAACAACAGTTGTTCCTCTACCTTCATATGGCTTATCCTCCTCCATATATTCTTCCAAGACTATGTGGGCATTGCTTCCTCCTGCTCCAAAGCTACTAATTCCAGCTACTCTAGATTGCCCACTTTCCGAATGCCAGTGAGTGGTTTCCCTTTGCAATTGGAAAGGACTATTCTCCAAATCCAAATATTCGTTTGGTTGTTTTAAATGTGGATTCCCTGGAATGGTCTTATGCTTTAAGGATTGCACGACCTTTATGATCCCTGCTATTCCTGCAGCTGGTTCCAAATGTCCTATGTTCGTCTTCACACTTCCCAACCTGATGTGAGGCGTAGTCGGAAAATTCTTTTTATAATCCTTGTAAAGCGCCTTAAACGCCAACTTTAAACCTTCGGTCTCTATTGGATCTCCCAAAGGTGTTCCGGTTCCATGCGCCTCTATGTAGCCTACTTGACTAGGGTCTACTTTCGCCGATTTGTATGCTTTTATCAATAAGTCCTTTTGTGCATTGGGATTCGGAGACGTCAAGGTGTTTGCTTTTCCTCCATGATTTTCCGATGCACCACGTATTACTGCATGAATCTGATCTCCATCAGCTTTGGCTTGACTCAATCGTTTAAGGACTACCATTCCTACTCCTTCTCCTCTTACATATCCATTGGCACTTTGATCGAATGTCTTACAACGCCCTTCTTTACTCAAAAAACCTGCTTGACTCAAGGGGAACAACAGGTCAGGCATCAAGACTAGACTTACACCTCCAGCAATTACCACATTGCAATCTCCCTTTTGTATTTTTTCTATTCCTCTTTTTATGGCTACCAATGAGCTTGAACATGCAGTGTCTATCGTTTCGCTGGGGCCATGTAAATCCAACAAATAAGAAATGCGATTGGCGACCATGGATTGTGACAACCCGGTAATGACTTGTGAATCTGTTATTCGGCTACGATCTATCATCGTAGCATAGTCATCAAAATAACTTCCTACGAACACTCCTGTATCCGTTCCAGATAGACTTTTGGGATTTAATCCTGCATCTTCCAATGCATGATAAGCTTCTTCTATCGCCAACCTATGTTGAGGATCCATAAGCTCTGCTTCCTTGGGAGATATGCTAAAGTGCAACGGATCGAATTTATCTATATCTTCAATGAACCCTCCCCATTTTGCAGTAGTTTTTCTCTTTTCATCTGCTGTTTCTCCATAATAGTCTTTCCAATTCCAACGATCCTTTGGAATTTCGGTCACCAAATCCTTGTTTGCTTTTATATTTTCCCAAAATGCATTTACATTTGGAGAGCCAGGAAACCTCCCACTCATTCCTATGATGGCAATTGGTTCATTTGATTTTTTCGCCAATGCTCGAACTGCACAACTCTCTTTTTTGCAAGCGGCAAATGCTTTTTTCACATCTTTGATACTTGTTGATTCAGCTGTTTGTTCCACAGCTGCAGCCATTGTGTTTTTTACTGCTACCTTATGTTTTTTTGCCAATGCCTCCCCATACTCTTCTATTAGGAAATCCGTTAACTTTTGTATTGTAGGGTAATTGTAGAAAAGAGTTGGCATTACCTTTATATCATAATTTTCACTCAATACATTGGCAAACTCCGTAAGACCTACCGAATTGAATCCATAATCCCCTATTTCTTCTTCTATTGAAATGTTGTCTACAGATACATCCAACAACTCCGAAACGGTTTTCAACAAGAAACCTTCAACTTCCTTTTGAAGAACTGTTGATTCCAAAATGCCCCCCCTCTCTACGTCTTCGGTTTCTTCCATTTTGGGTTTGATTTCAGTTTCAACCATTGTATCGTTGGTTGTTTCTTCTACATCCATCTCTTTGCCAGCATATACGTCCAACCAGTAATCTTGTAATTTGAATGGGTAACATGGCAATGAAAGTTTAGGCATCGATACCTTTTCATAGTATTTATGAATTGGGGCTTCGTAACCTTTGGCCCATAAATCGAATAAAAATGATTTATCCTGATTTTCATTCAAATCATTGAGGAACTCCACGACCTTTCCATTTTTCAAAAATATTTCGTTTAGGCTCAATTCTTCTTTGTGGTTTCCATTTACATAGTATCCTCTTTTCCCTTCAGATTGAGTAAACTTGGTCAATTTTCCTATTAAGTCCTCTATGTTTTTATACCTAAAAACAATGCGCTGATTTAATTCTTTACGGCTTGCCAGATATTGATATTCCAATTGTTGCTCATCGCAATCTTTGTTTTTCTCCAAGAAATTCTTGATACGTTCTGCATAAGGAACGAATTGTGTAGGTTCTGTACATGACAATGCCAAAAAGTAAACTCCTTCTTTTGGTCTTTCTGCTAAAACGTCTTCTTTTCCAGGAATGTATTCTTCCAAAATGGCATGGATGACATTTCCACCTCCTCCAGAGTTGTTAACAGCTCCACGTCTTGGTATCTCTTGTTTTTTATCGTCTATCAATCTCGGCCATTCTTCAGTTTCTGCCGATATGTAATAGCGTGTTTTTTCTAATTTGATTTCTTTGCTTAAAGCTTCGAAATTCTTTATTCCTAATTTCTTTTGATTTTTGAATGAATAGATCAACCGAATAACCGATGCTAGTCCAGATGCTGCATGCATATGTCCTATGTTGGGTTTTAACGAACTTATCTTACACGGTTTTGCAGTCTCTTTGTCCAAAGCTTTTCCGAAATGCCTATCTGCCAATTTAAACGCTTTGATTTCTTGTGAATCTGCCAATATTGAAGACGCTGCATGCGCTTCTATGTGCGTAACGGTTGCTGGATCTATTTTTGCATCTTCATAAGCTGCCACTATGGTTTTGCTTTGTTGTCCAGAATCTGGAAAAGCAATGTTTCCATTACCTCCCACATGGCTGGATTCCGAACCTAATACGTAGGCATGTATGTTGTCTTTATCGTCTATTGCCTCATTACTTCGCCTCAACAACAAACTTACCACCCCTTCCGATGGTGTAAATCCTGATGCCTTCTCTTGAAAAGGACTTCCGCCATCTTCTGTTGTCGACATCAACCCCATTGATTGCGATCCTCCAAAGAAGGATCTTGTCCATTCTTCTCCATATATCAAACTAACTCCTGCAACTATGGCATAATCGACTTCTCCACTTTGCAACATTTTTTTTCCATGATGCAACGCAGTCAACCCACTTGAACAAGATGTATTGATGCAATAGCTAGGACCTTTCAAGTTAAAATAATTGGATATGCGATTAGGCAAATACGTCTGTGCCATTCCTAGGCACGAATAGGCTGTTACTGGAGCCTTGGTAAGGTATTCCATATAAGGATTAACTTCCTTGCCCACAATGACGGCCACCTTTTTATTTTTAAGTGAAGAAGGTAAAATACAAGCGTCTTCGAACAAATGCCAAACGGACATCAATAACTTTCGCTGTTGAGGAGTCATATACTTGGCTTCTTTGCCTATTATGTGAAATAACTTTGCATCAAATCCTTGAAGATTTTCAACAAATGCTCCTCGCTTTGCCTGTAACGATGCTTTTGGGTCGTGATCATCTGGAATGTCTTTGATCAAGCTCTCCTGATTCTCCAATTTTTCCCAAAAATGCTCTACTGAGTCAGATTCTGGAAAAACACCAGACATACCGATAATTGCAATGGATTTTTTATTAGGTGCGTTGTTATTTTCTTCTTTCTGTGACATATCTTATGTATTCTTACGTTTGCGTTATCTAAACGACTTTTACCTCTTCACTTAATTTAGTTTAGACTAACCATGAAATAATTGCATGTTCTTTCTAAAGACTTTCACTTTCTCCTTTGCTGGATCTTTTATGGCTAGAATAAGTCCGTCCGTGTTCTTTCTAGCAGACAGGCGCTCTATGAAATCTTCTTCGGACAAATCGTTTTCCGAAGTATAGGTTACCGGGTTTTGTGCTTCTAGATAACTAGTCCAGCTTTCTCCTCCGTCGTAAGGAAACCCAGTGGATTCATATTGAGAATAATCCATAGTTTCATTGTTGATGAAGTTTTGAACATCTGAATGCTCAAAATCTTTCCCTTTCAATATGTAGCATTTCTTTTCTTCTGGAATGATCACAGAATAGAAGAATCCTAGATTCAATAAATATTCTTTACTTTTCATAATATTCGTTTTGGTATTGGCTATTCTGCGTTTTCTAATTCTTTTTCCTCTTCTTTCTCGCGACCGAAGTAAGTAGCACCTGTGATGATTTCTTCATTTTGAAGCGATTGATAGATCTTGAAGTTGTAATCACGATATCTAGGATCTGATCTCAAGATGTTTTCGTACAATGGCATTCTGATTGCCGTATCGAACGACTTGGTGTTTTCTTCCAAATTCACCTCTGTATAGCGTTGATTGGCCATAATCGTCAATGGTGATTGGTTTATGATTGAATGTGGCCACCATTTTGGAAAGAAAATCACATCCCCCGGTTCTTGATCGTAATAGTATTTTGGAATGTATGCATATACAGGGTTGTGCAACACATGATAATCCAAATCATATCTAATGCTTGTCGACCCTCCTACAAATGCAGATGACAACATTCCTGCTGGTGTATGTGGTGTTGGCACGATTTGCAAAGAATAAGCGTGCAATGGATCCATGAAGAACCAACGCTTTGTCCCTGAAATTCCAAAAGTTGCACTTACGTCGTTGTTAATGTGCCAATCTGTTCCCCAAGTCTTGAAATTCCCGATGAACAATTGAGGAAACAAAGGCTTGACGATGTTATCCACCATATCATTCAACTTACTTACTCCTACGTCTTCCAACAGTTCAGGATAAGCGTTAAAAAAGTCCACAGAGTTGTTGATGTAAAACGTCTCTTTCGATTTTGGATCCAATTGGTTTTCCAAAACGTATTTTGCCGTTACCTTCTTGGCGCCTTCCCCAAAACCAATGTTCTTGTCTGCTCCATCGTTTTTAGAGTAATCCATACCAAACAATTCTACGTCTCCGTAGTTTTCCATCAGGTAGGAATGGTTCCATAATTTTGCAGCCTTGGTATCTTTCATCAATCCTTTGATGACTACTGGAGGTGCTCCTGGATCACACAACAACTTTGTCAACTTCTCTTGATCGATTTCTTCTGGCTTGTATGCCTTGATCTTTATATGAGATTTTTTGTAATCGATTTTGTCAAAGTCCTTGCATTCCTTCTTGAATTTCTCGAACTTATTCTTAATAAACTCCTTCTCTGCATCTAGTGCATAGTTGGTAGAAGTCAATTGATGTCTCATTTGAACATACGAATAGTGTTCAACCATTTCTGCATCGTCCAAGTAAAGGTACTTGGCATTTTCCAAAATGCGTTGTTGATCACCATCGTATTCGAACGCGTTAATATCAAGTTCTTTTCTCATTGTGATTTGTTTTAATTATACATTTATATTTCTATTGCTCTGTTGGTTAGAGATGCGGGGATTACATTAGGACTTCTTCCATTTTGGAGTAGTGCTCTTTTTTCAAATAGTCACTAAACTCCGCCAATGAGGTATACTCCAATAAAACTGCTGGTCGTACTTCGATTCCAAATGTTTTGTTGATGTCCACGCACAGCTTGTTGATCTTCATGGATTCGAAACCATATTCATCGATGTCCGATTCCCACTCCACGGCAGAAGGCTCAATGCTTAATAGTTCGGCTGACTTACTAGTCAAATACTCTTTGATTTGTTCTTCTAATTCATTCATACTTGATGATTTTTAATTATTAATTGATCTATTTTTGGTATTGATTTTATTCCTGTCCATATGAGCAAAAGACATAGCTGTCCCAGGAAAACCAAATTTTAAACTGGTTCTCAAACACTTATGTATTTTTATTTTTTTGTTGGATCAAGTAGCCATTATAGCTTCTTTGTTTAAGTGAATGTCGTGTTGCTTTATTATCTTGTCATAATCTCCCAAGTCGATAAAAACTTGTTCTAGCCCATTTTGCAATGCATAATGCAATATTTCGGTTCCCATTGTTGTTGGCATGGGGATTGATCCTTTGGTTCCTCTCATGAGGTCTATGGCTATTTCGGACAATTGCATCCCTCCGCTTTCCCAATATGGCCAATTCATAGCTATGGATTTGCCTGAACGCATGCCTAAATTCACTGCGATGTTTCGCTCTCTGACAAACCCGTCCAAGTAGGCATTTGCCATTGCGTAATCTGCTTGCCCTGGGTTTCCCAAAGAGTGCAATGATGAAAAGCAAAGGAAAAAGCGCAATGAGACGGCTTTGGTATGCTCATCCAAATATTTCGCTCCGTATACTTTAGGCTCGAAGACCGTTTGGATTTCCTCTATTGTCTTTTTCATTATGTAGTTGTCCCTGATTACCCCAGCACAATGGACGATACCATCCAGTTTCTTATGTGTTTTAAGGATTCTCTGAATGAGTGTTTCCACTTCTTTTTCATTGGAAATGTCAGATTCATAGTATACGACTTGGCCAGATTCGTTGTTCAATTCTCTAATCTTTTCACTCTTGGTCTTATCCAGTATCGATCTTCCAACGAGAATGATAGTCGTATCATTGTTATGTTTCAAAATGTCCTTTGCCATGGCTATTCCCAATCCTCCCAATCCTCCAGTAATTAAAATAACGTCTCCATCCTCATAGGTTTTCTTCAGGTTTATAGGATTGTCTATTATATTTGTTGGAGTAGCGTACTCTACATGACGTATGTTGTTTTCGTATTTTATGATACGATCACTTTCTAGAGCTGTCAAATTTTCATTGGTAATTTCCATTAATCTTTCTTTGCTTACAGAAGCATCTACAAAAATCAATTGTGGCTTTATCCTTGTCGATTCTTGTCTACAAGTATGAACCAACCCTGCCAAACCATAGCTATTGTTCATACAAGATGACGGCAATACGATCTGTATGGCTACCTTATGTCTTGGTTTTTGCTTTACAACGCCTTGTATGTACAAAAAGACCTCATTTACCAATGATGTAAACGACTTCTCATCGTATTCTCTTGGTTTTGGGATTGCCAACCCTTTGTGATCTTTAACTATTTCATCATCAAAATAACAAAGTATCCCATGTTGTTCCACTTCTTCTTTAGAGGACCTTTTTGAAGCGAAATCTTCTTTCCATTTCAATCCAAAGAGGAACAAGGAGTCTTCTTTGATCTTGTATGGTGATTCTGTTTGCCCTTTGATCAACTCGTAAATTGGCGGCGTACCTTGAACTGATATTTGTTTCATTTTTACAGGGTTTTCAACTGTTGACGTTCCTATTTCAAAAGGCCAACAATAGGTTGTCTTCAAAGTTGTTGTCGGTATTGGTATACGTTTTGAATTTGAATGGCTTTCAAGAGCATTCCAATTTATTGTTGCTCCTTTCACCCAATATGCTAGCAACGATTTCAAATCCTTTTGCTCCATTGCTTGAGCTATTAGACTTTTATCGACTTCTGTCGTTTCGTTGCCTTTATAAAAGCAAGTATTGCCATCATGCCATTGCTCGTCGTTGGCCAACCAACGTTCTATACCATCCATCAATCCATCCAAGGTATTTGTTACGATTGCCAAACGACAACTTTCGTGACTTCTTCCTTGTTGGAGGGTATGTTCCAATCGATTCAAGATGTCCAATTCCCCCATTAAAGATCTTAATTGAGGTATGGTTTTCAAGAATTGCTTTAAAAGTATGGTCAATTGTTTTTCACTTTCATCAGAAAAAATAAAACTGAATCCTGCTTCTTTTTGATCTCCATTTGATTTGTTTTGATACTCCTCAAAGATCAAATGTGTATTTACCCCTCCTATTCCCAAGCAATTCATTGCCATTCTTTTGGGATTTCCTTTCTTTTCCGATGTCATTGGCCAATCTATGTCTTTCTTTAAAATCGAAAAATGGTCTTCTTCCTTTATTGCGCCATTGATCTCTTCCAACCCCTTTACTCCATAAAGTTTTTTCTTTTGGGTACTTGCAATCAACTTCAGCAGACACGGGAATGTCGATGATGTCTCTGCATGCCCCATCAATGGTTTCAAGCTTCCAATATAGATGGTCTTGTCCTTTATTCCATTCAAGGGCGTTTTGAAGCAATTGCCATATACCGATTGGATAGAGACCATTTCTGATGTATCCACGAAGGATACACCATTGGCCTCTGCTTCAATGTAATCTACAGTTAACGGATCTATTTGTGCTTGTTTCAGTGCTTTTTCTATGGCTTTTTTCTGCCCTTTTATATTTGGACTATTCCATTTCAAGGGCGATTTGCCACCATGGTATACTCCTATTCCCTTTATCACTCCATAGATGTAATCGCCATCTTGTTCTGCGTCTTCAAGTGGCTTTAGAATGATTGTCCCGATCGTCTCGCTTCTTACAAAACCATCTGCATCTTCGCTAAAACTCTTGGTTTCTCCATTTTTGGAATATATCCCTGTTAGGTCTTCTTTGCCCAATTCGTGCGAGGATAGATTTAATGTCGCCGTTGCTACGATGGCTTGTTTGCAATCTCCTCTTTCGAATGCTTGAGATGCTCTTTCCATAGCTGCAATGAATGATGAACATGCCGTATCTACTATTTCACTAGGGCCTTTCAGATTGAATACATGTGACAACCGATTGGCATACAATGCTGGGGTTTCCACTTCGTAATTGTCCCCATTTTTTTTCATTACATCCAAATAGCCAGAATTTCCAGTCGTAGCGACAAAAACTCCTGTTTCTTTTTTCTGAAAATCCTTTATTTTATATCCACTGTCTCCTATGGCATTCCAAACGGACTCCATCAGTTTTCGCAACTGAGGGTCTATCTGTATGGCTTCTTCTTTCGTGAACTTGAATTTTTTATAATCGAAATATTCTATCCCGTCTATGAAGCCTCCGTAAAACCCTTCTATTCGTTTGCGCTCTTCTTCTTTGAGTCCCAACAGATCCAATCGCTTTTGCGGGATGTTCTCCGTTAACGATCTACCTTTATCCAAATGCTCAAAGAAATGAATAGCATCATCAGATTTTGGTAGAATTCCATTGATGCCTACGATAGCCATATCACTTGTTTTTTTATCAGCCATTTCTGGTTCCCTTCTTGGAATGTCCAAAACGTCTTCCTTAATGGAGGTCAACTCCTCGCCAACAACCTCCAAAGCATCCTTTATCACTTTTCGACTTTGATTTATGCTTTTGAAATTCTCTGAAAAGTCGGTTGCCAGATAATCCACGATATCATTGAATGTCCTGTATTCCAAAAATAGCAATGGTGGAATTTCCGACACGACCTCTCTTAAATCTGCAATCATGATGCCTGACATGATGGAGTCTATTCCGTAATCTCCTATGTCTATGGTAAAGTCAATGTCCTTTTCCTCCAATTTCAAGACCTTCTTCAATACCGACATTAAAAAGATCTTCACCCTTTCATCTATTGTCTCTTCGATCTCCTCAATCAATTCCAATGTATGTTCCTCTTCCTTCGAAACCTCTTCATCGAAAACGCCACTTGCTTCAATTTCCGTCTTGGCAACCCAATAATGTTGTTTTGCAAATGGATATGTTGGTAATTCTATTTTATTTGGTGTTGTCTTTCCATATAGGAAATTCCAATCCAATTCAACTCCCTTAATCCATAGTTGAGCAAGCAAAGCGTATTCCTTTTTGGAAATCACGATATCCATATAAGCTTGTCCTGCTTCTCCTTCCAATAGAAAATCACAATTCTCCTTTCTAGAGTTTCCAACTGCCAAACTCCCATTTCTTCCAGAGACATACTCGTCCAACTTTGAAATGACTTCTTCTATGCTTTTAGCTTCAAACGCCAAACGTTCCTCCATTTCTTCACGTCCATATTGCAAGGTGAATGCCAAATCATATATGTTTACATTTTCATTGGATACCAAATGATCTTTCAAGCTTGTTGCCTTTTCTCTTAGTCTATCACTGTTTTTGGCAGACAATATCATAAGTACAGGGGTTGTACTCTTGTAAACTTTTTTCTTGTTTTTGTACTCTTCTAATACGACATGTGCATTGACTCCTCCAAATCCAAAAGAACTGACTCCTGCAATGCGTTTCTTGTCTTTTTCCACATTCCACTCTGTAGTTTCCTTTCTAAGATGGAATGGTGACGAATCCAAATCTATGTACTTGTTCTGAAATTCCAAATTGGGGTTCCCTGGGAGCGTTTCGTTTTTCATGCACATTAGAACCTTTATCAAACCTGCTATGCCTGCTCCTGCTTCCAAATGTCCAATGTTGGTTTTCACACTTCCTATCCCGCAGTAGTTCTTTTTTGATGGTTGTATGTTATTTTCCTTGTACAATGTTTCGAAGGCCAACTTCAATCCTTCTATCTCAATGGGATCTCCCAATGGTGTTCCCGTTCCATGGGCTTCTACATAGCTTACATCTCTTGGATCTACATTCCCGGAGGTGTATGCTTCTACCAACAATGCTTTTTGAGCTTCAGGGTTTGGTGACGTCAACGTGTTAGCATTGCCACCATGGTTTACTGCGCTCCCTTTTATTGTTCCGTAGATGTAATCACCATCTTCTTGTGCTTTGGTCAATGATTTTAAAACTACGATTCCCACACCTTCTCCTCTTACATAACCATTCGCATTGTCGTCGAATGTCTTGCATTTTCCGTCGGCACTCAACATTCCTGCTTGGCTATAAGAAATGGTGAGTTCTGGTCTTAAAATCACATTTACTCCTCCAGCTATGGCTACTTCACTTGTTCCATTCTTTATGCTTCTCACCGCTTGGTCTATTGCCACCAATGAAGATGAGCATGCTGTATCTATTGCTTGGCTAGGTCCATGAACATCCAATAGATAAGAAATTCTATTTGCTAGAATCGAATTAGCCGTCCCTATGGCATCATAGGCTTCTATTGTTCCTTTTCTTGCTTCTCTGGCCAAGTGTGCATAGTCTGATCCTGAGACACCAATATAAACTCCTGCATTTGTCCCTTTCAATTTAGATGGCTTTATATTGGCATCCTCCAAAGCTCCGTATACTCCTTCCAAGGTGATACGTTGTTGTGGATCCATCAACTCTGCTTCATATGGACTAATTCCAAAGAACAATGGATCAAAGTTTCCTATGCCATCAATAAAGCCACCCCATTTGGATCTTGTCGTTTTTTTCGTGTCGTCGTTAAATGATTCCCAATTCCATCTGTCCTTTGAAACTTCGGTTATTGAATCGTTGTTGTTTTTTATATTTTCCCAATAGGTGTTTACATCTGGCGCTCCTGGGAATCTACCACTGATGCCTATGATGGCTATGTCTTCTTGTTTTGAGGTGTCGTATGCATTTGTCTTGGATGTTATCGTTGTTGCTTCTTTCCCCAATAGATAATCGGTTAACGTATCCACGGTAGATGTGCCATAGAATCTGCTAGGATTGCTATCTATCTTGTAATTTTCATAAAGATGTTCGGATAACTCTTGATAGATTATGGATTCTATTCCCAGATCATTGAGTTTCGTATCTCTTGCAAGTTCTTTTACATCCAGCATGGACTTCAAAAAACCTATGACTATGGCATTCAATGTTTCCTTGTCCATATCTGTCAATGCATTGGTTCTTGATGTAGCCTCTGCTTTTTCTTGGGCATTGAATTGCCCCTTCTTTAAATCATCCTGTTTTTCCGCATTGATATTTGCTTTCTTTTTCAAAACAGAGCTATCTACCAATTGTTTGATAGTATATACTTTAGCTATCAATTGTTGATCTTTGGCTCTATACAATGTGCTATGTAGTGTAACTTTGTCTCCATCTTGTTCCAAATCATTCAATTCATAGATTAGCGTTTCACCTGAATTTGCATTTCCATAATAATGAATGTCCCTTGAAACCACTCCAGCAACTTCCAACCAATCTCCTTTTAAATCGTATCGATCTTTAACATAGTTTCTTTCACATTTGTCGTTGATTTTCGGGTAACTGGCAAAGTATAGCAACCCTACTCCGTTTATATCGTCGTATGCATCTATTATATATTCTTGCTGATATATGAAAGGAGCAACTCCTTCTGGTCTTATTTGATTGTTTTCATCGAATATCTCGCCTTTGTTTTCCAAATATTCTTTGGCTACTGCTGGGAGTTTGGCATGCAGTTTCACAGCATCCGAATCTATTTCTGCTTTTAAAGCTCCCTTTTTCAACTTTGTGTTGTCTGAAGCCTCCCTTGTGGAAAACACAGACATTAAATTGGCCTTGAATTTTCCTGTATCTCCAATACCTTCCGTTTCGCTAAAAAACATCTTACTTCCATATCGTGACAATTCACTCTTCAGTTTCAATCCATCATTTTCAGAAAAATGAGAAATGTTCGCCCCAGACCAATGCAAACGGACAAAGCTAGCATATAGACGTTCGCCTCGACTATCCGTCAACTGATCTGAAGACGTGTTCAATGCATTTGTTATTTGCTGCCAATGCACATCTCCAAGTTCTTTCAATAACCAATTTTCACTTAGTCCTCCCCATAGCAATTGGGGCATGTTCAGTTTGTATTTTCTTTCTAAACTCATATTTCTGTGATTAAAGTAGCTTTTATAGCAGGTTGAAGCATCATCTTTAAATGATGCATCGTGAAGGAAGATAAGTTTTTTCCATACTTCTTCCTCTGTTCTATCTTTCTAGTATTTGGGTAATTTCATGCCATTTCGAATTTGAAATGGTTTCATATCACATAGCCACAAGAAATTGTGACTCTAAGCATTACGATATGGTCAGTTTATATTTTTTACAATTGATAGCTTATTTTAAAGCTCGCATAATAATTCCTATCATTTCCCGGATAAAAATATCTTGGTTCGGATCCTCCGAAACCCACTGCATTGATCAACACCGATTGTGCATACTTGGTATCAAATAGGTTATTGATCCCCATGTTCAAACCGAGCATCAGCTTGTCCTTTATTTTTTTCTTATAACCGATTTTGGTATTGAATACTGAAAAAGAACTGCTATGTATCGTATTTCCATCTGTCAAAGGAATGTCATCAATAAATTGGTAATTGACATTCCAACAAAGCTCATCTAGCAACCAATAAAAACCAGAATTCACCTTGTTTCTTGGTACTCCGGTAAGTGCATTCCCAGAGAAATCCTGATCTTCATCCACAAAATCCACGAATGTATGGTCACTTAAGGCATAACGTACAAAAGGTTTAATGGTAGAACGTCCTAAAAATGACATTTTGTAGCTTATGTCCAACTCTATGCCTTGGTGCTTCGTTTTACCAGCATTTCTTCCTATGTATTGATCCTCCTCTACTCTTTCGGCAACCAACAAATCACTTATGTCCATTCGGTATAAGGAGACGTTAACCAACAATCGATCGTCAAACCATTTTATGTTGGAACCGATTTCGTAGCTCATTCCCTTTTCTTGCTCTATGTTTGGGTTTATTACACCATCCGGTGTCAAAGTTTCTTCTAAGTTCGGGTTGGAAAAACCTCTACTTACATTGAAATAAAAGTTGCTAAAAGAGTTATAAGCATAATCCACACTAATGCTTGGCAACATTATGGGATCGAACGATCTAGAGGCGCTTTTATCTTCCGTACCAGCGTTGAACAAATCTCTAAAGTCATAGCTCGTATGATTCATCGTCAAATTGAATTGTGCCTTTAATTTGTTTGTTATCGGAAATACGATGGAGCCGAAAAGGTTCAGTTGATTTCTGTATTCTTTGTTATCGCTTATTTGAGCTCCTTGTAGGCTTCCGTTTCCATTATTGTCTCGAAATTCATTGTCGTAGGTAACCCAATCGTATTCATCCTTATAGAGTTCTGCCCCCAATGTATAGTTCACATTGGTGTTCTTGACATTGAAACCCCCTTCAAATCGAGTTCTGAAACCATACCCATTGGTCGATTCATCCAATATGTTGAATGGTCTAGGTTCGTAAAGATCCAAGCGGGTGTAGAAGATTGAGCTTGTATTCTCTAGCTTTTCTCCAAGCCTTCCTTTATAATTAAGACCTACCAACGTATACAGGTTATCTTCATATCCTTTTGCTTCCAACCAGTTCGAAGCTGCTTGGGTTGGATTTTCGTCAAAATCGGTTTGATTGATCGAACTGGGAATTTGTGCCGTATAATCTATGTGATTTATCAATATGCCTATTCTGTTTTTATCATTTATATGGTACCCTCCATCTATCAATACCCCTTCTCTCTGGAAATCGCTATTTTCCCTATACCCTTCGATGTCCGTATGATTGTAACTCACACCCATATAGAACTTGTCGGCTTTGTGCTTGACGGCTATGTTATTTTTAATTAGATTGTAGGATCCAAAGGTAAAGTTGTTGGAAGCCTTCGTTCCTTCAACGGAATTTGCTTTGGACTTCAATAGAATTGCGCCACCCAAATTAGCTCCATAAGAGGATCCTTGTGGACCTTTTATTATTTCCATGCTTTCTAAATTCTCCAAATCGAAAGTTTCGATGGTAGAACTCCCTGCACCATTGGTGACAGGAATGTCATTGTAGTACAAACGTAGTTTATCTGTTCCAAATGGTGTTCTAGATCCTATTCCACGTATCGTTATTCTATTTGTATTCAGTGCTCCTGACAATGCATAGACTCCAGGTATTTGATTGATTGCGTTTGTTGCGTTCAAAGGCGAAAAGGTCTCCAGTGTTTCTGAATTCACCAATGCAGAAGTGGTGATTCCCGCAACATCCCTTTTTGTTGAGTTCGTTAAAACCACTTCTTTTATTTCAATGGTCTTGACTGAATCCTTGGACTTGGATTGTCCATAAATCGTTGAAGTAAGAATCCAAAACGTGAAAAGGAAGCATCGTTTGATTTCCTTTGCTCCTGCAACCGTTTTGAAATGGTCAACTATGGCATTTATTTTTTTACGGGTCATTTTATATGGGAACTTACAATTTGATTCTTTCAATATAAATTTACGAAATACTATTGTCTTACATTAGACAATTGATGTGGATGGAATGGTTGCCAATATATTTTGTCTCAAAGAATCTATTCTTACTATGATTTTGCTGGCATTGTTTACTTTAAGAATTTCACATTCCAGTCCTTTCAAGGAGCCTCCTGTAATTTTTTTAATTTCTCCAACTTTTGGAATATGGGGATTGGTCTCTACCTCCGTCAAGTCCTTAGAACCTATAAAGAGTTTAATCTTATCTATCTCGCTCTCGGTCACCCTTGCATATTCCTTTCCGAAACTAATGTACGCGCACGCTCCTTGAACGGACAATGCCTTATGGAAATCCAAAGAGGAATTTATGTTTACGAATACATAAGATGGAAATAATGGTTTTAGGATTGTTTTTTTACGATCACTCCACTGTTTTATCATTTCAATTTGCGGAAGAAACGATTCCAAAGATATGTCTTTCAAAGATTCATATACCCTTTTTTCACAACGAGATTTCACATATAGAATGTGCCATCCAATATTAAAATTCATAGAAAAGATTAGATTATTAAGCAAAGAATATAGCTTCGCTTCCCTCAATCACATGAGGCTTATTCATAAAAAAGAAAAGTTTTACAGGAACAAATCTCTTAAATAAAGCTTCACCAAAATATTTCTAATCCATAAAAAAAGTAAGGGCAATCCTTACTCTTTAATTTCTTGTTTTTCTTTTAAAAATAAATTAACATCTTAATCACTTTTATTATGAAAACATAAGCTATAAAAGGGAATCACAAAAAACACTTTTGTCTATTGACTAAACAAAAGTGTTCTCTAATTATGGTCTATTTCCATTTATAAAAAATATATCTTTAGGAATAAGCAATTTCTTCTCTCATAAATTCAGATCATAAGAAAAGGGCATTCATCAATGAAGAATACCCTTTTTAAACATAGTTTCAATCCGTCTAAGATTTCATTAACTCACGACTAAAGATTGTTCAATGAGTTCATTGACGACTTCTGGATTCAACAAAGTGGAAGTGTCTCCTAAATTAGACGTTTCCTTGCACGCAATCTTACGTAAGATGCGCCTCATTATCTTGCCCGACCTTGTTTTTGGCAATCCGCTTGCAAATTGAATTTTATTCAGTTTTGCAATTGGACCAATCCTATCAGTGATGAGTTGATTGATTTCCTTGCTGAGATTGTCGTGATTTCTCCCTTCTCCCGTTTCTTTTAACGTAATGTATCCATACAGTGCATTTCCCTTTATGTCATGAGGATAGCCTACTATCGCACTTTCTGCTACTGCTGGGTGTTCATTGATCGCATCTTCTATCGGGGCAGTGCCCAAATTGTGTCCACTTACGATTATCACGTCATCGACACGTCCAGTAATCCTATAGTAGCCTACGGCATCCCTCAATGCTCCATCTCCTGTAAAATAGGCATTTTCATATGCTGAAAAATACGTATCCCTGTACCGTTCGTGGTTTCCATAAATGGTTCTTGCCATAGATGGCCACGGAAATTTTATACACAAACGACCTTCTACTTGGTTCCCTTTCAATTCCTTTCCATTCTCATCCATGAGGGCTGGTTGTATTCCTGGCAAAGGCAAAGTTGCATATGTAGGAATGGTTGGTGTGGAATATGGAATTGGAGAGATCATGATTCCTCCAGTTTCTGTTTGCCACCAAGTATCTACGATTGGACTATTCTTCTTCCCGATGTTGTCGTTGTACCAATGCCAAGCTTCTTCGTTTATGGGTTCTCCTACGGTTCCCAAAACCTTGAGGGAACTCAAGTCGTATTTATTGACGAATTCCAAATTTTCCTTGGCCAAGGCCCTAATGGCAGTTGGTGCCGTATAAAACTGGGTCACTTTGTGCTTCTCTACGATTTCCCAAAACCTACCATAGTCGGGATAAGATGGCACTCCTTCAAACATTACCGTTGTCGCTCCGTTTGCCAATGGCCCATATACTATATAACTATGCCCTGTAATCCAACCAATGTCTGCAGTACACCAATAGACATCTGCCTCTCGATATTGAAAGACATTCTTGAACGTATAAGCCGAATATACCATATAACCAGCAGTTGTATGTACCATTCCTTTTGGCTTTCCTGTGGATCCAGACGTATATAGGATGAACAATGGATCTTCTGCCTTTACAACTGTCGCCTTGCAAACTGAGTCTGCTTCATCCAAGAGTGGTTGCAACCATTTGTCACGCCCTTCTTTCATTTCTATGTCAGACTTGGTTCTTTCTGCCACCAAGACGGTAGATACTCCTTCACAGCTTTTCAGCGCTTCGTCTACTATGCCCTTTAAATCTATCGTCTTGTTGCCACGAAAACTACCATCGCTACAAATAACCATCTTACAATCACAATCATTTATTCGAGTGGACAATGCCGTTGCTGAAAACCCAGCAAAAACCACAGAATGTATTGCCCCAATTCTTGCACAGGCCAATACAGAAACAGCCAACTCAGGAATCATTGGCAAGTAGATGCAGACACGATCTCCTTTCTTTATTCCTTGTGACTTCAACACATTTGCAAATTTTGAAACTCGTTCATGCAACTCATTGTAAGTTATGTGTTGTGCTCCTTCACTTGGGTCATTGGGTTCAAAGAGAATGGCTGTCTTATCTCCTCTGGTGGCAAGGTGCCTATCTATGCAGTTTTCGGTAATGTTCAATTCTGCTCCCTCAAACCATTTGACTTCGGGTTTGGAAAAATCCCAACTCAAGACGTTGTCCCAACGTTTTCTCCATAAAAAATGCTCTTCGGCTATTTCTTCCCAAAAGCTTTCAGGATTACGCAAGGACTTTCTATAGACTTGCCAATACTCTTCTAAATGTTTAATGTGGTAATTACTCATAAATTCGATTGTGTTTTTACAATAAAATCACATTCAATTCTTGTTGAACTTCTTTTAAGATTAGAAACTCGAACTGATTGACTTTATCAAAGGGGTTCCATAATTCAAGCTAAAGATACATGCTTTGTCATTAATTGTCAAGCGGCATGCCTTTGTTTAAATGAGGTTTTACATAAACATAATTTCATGGACAAAGCAATTGAGAGACCAAATAATGCTTCCCATGGCAGTATTCATGTTCTTGGTCTATGAATCCATTGTAAAAGCCCCTATGGTTTTTACTACAAAAAAATGTTTTTTTATTTAAGACTCCTTGCATATGCCAGTACGTTAAATCTATCTACCCATTAAAAGAATTACTTTGTAAATCTTAAAGAACAAACGTAAGCAGACAACGACAATTACGTCTAAGACATTATATTGTCCATAAGAACATTGCCACTCTGTTCATAATTTAAAATAGAGCATCATATCTCAAGAGATTAAAGCAGAAGAGGATAGATTGCCAAAAAAGTGTTAATTGAGTATATGTCTTGTTCTATTCTCGTCAGCTTTAAGAAAAAAATCCCATGACCTAGTCTATGGGATTTTTGATGTTGATGATGTCCCTTATTGTCCAAAGATAAATCTCTGCCATCAAATTTTTGAGTGTTACTCTGGATTTTTCTATGGGAATTTATATTCTTCAAAATACAATTATCCTTTTTCATCTTTTCTTTTCTGATACGATAAGGGAAATTTGTCATTTTCAAGCACAATTTATTTGCCTCCCTCTAATACAAATAACACACAAACCCCTTATTTACAACAACTTAAATACAAATCAAACACTTTTCAAATAAATGACTCTGATCAAAAAAACAACCATATACATATTCTATGCACACTATGCTTTTCACTCTAATTCATCATCATTTTTTGATCGACAACATACAGAAAGCCAACCATTCCATTTACATATTCTCAAAAAAAAAGTAGGGTATTTTAGCATATAGCTGTCTTATTCTAAAACCGGACATCCTGACCGTAACTAATTTAAAGTCAAAACCAAAAAGGGTTATTAGTATAATAACCCAGTTGGATATATTTATCGCTATTATTTTTAAAATCATTATTGGGACTTGAAAACGTCCTATAGAACGTAATGAATCGAAGATTGAATTGTTAACCCTTAAAACAATGTTTAATGTAGCAAAATAATTGAATGAAGTAACACCAAATTATAAATCTTTAAAAAAACAATTGAATACATAGAAAACAAATACCTTTACTTTACATACAAACTTTTTGCTTGAACAATCAATCGCATCTAGTTTTCATCATCAATCATACTACAAACATCTATAGGATTCACTTTTTAATGTAATCTGTTCGCTTATATAGCTGTTTAATTACCAAATCACTCGCCCTCCTTCTACATGACTAAATCCAATTATTAGGATTAACATACTACAGCAATAATCAGTTATGGCAATTTTTTCAATCATTATTTGACCTTGAAACACTATGCAACGTAGTGAATCGAAAATTGAATTGTTAACCCTTTAAAACATTGAATTTATAAAGAACGAAAAAAAAGAAACCATTAAACGCTCCCCTTCTCAATGCTTTTTGCTTTAACCTGTGCATCAAGTTTAAATCTACAACATATTGCAAATTACATCATTTACTTTTTTTAAAGTAGAGTGCTTTAGCATATGGTTATTTTATGGTAAAACCATACCCTGATTAATAAACTAACTAATAATACAATTGGCAAATTGAGGATTGTAAACCATAATCCTTTTGAGCAAATATGTCGCAATCAATTTTTTAAATGATTGATTCGACCTTGAATCACTATCAAACATAGTGTATCGAAAATTAGATTATTAACCCTTTAAAACTATTGAATTTATGGAAAAACAGCATTGTATAGACCTTCCCCAAATATTTTTTGTTTCGACCGGTTCATTGAATTTTGGTAGAAGGACAAGACAATGCCATGGCAAACAACAACAAACTCAAAAGATTTCTATGAGAAGAAATCAATACTAAAAAAGAAATGATTACTAAAATTAATTAAAACCCTATTGAATTTATGAAAAAAACAGCATTGTATAGACCTTCCCCAATATTTTTTGTTTCGACCGGTTCATTGAATTTTGGTAGTTAAGGACTAGGCAATGCCACTCAACAAAATCAAAAGATTTCAAATAAAGAAATCACTCTAAAAAATTAATTAAAAATCCATTGAATTAAATAATTTAAAATATTAATTATGAAACAAATAATTAAAAAACAAGTATTAACAACCAAAAAGCAAGCATTGAATATTTTTTCCCTCACGGTGCTTTTCGCTTTTATCAGCACATCAGGTTTTGGTCAACAATATTGTGGTTCTAACGGAAACAACGATAGCGATGAATATATTTCTCGTGTACAAGTAGGCGTCACGGATAAGTCTTCTGGTCAAGGATCCACAAGCACTGGATATTCCAACTTCACATCTGAACAACCAACAGAGATGCAAGCTGGAGCTCAAATTACAATTACAGTGACAAACACCAGGTCATCAGATTCATATGCTGAAGGCTATGCCGTATGGATAGATTTCAACCGAAATGGTACTTTTGAAGGTTTCGAGCGAGTATGGGCAAAAGCCGCATCTGCAACTTCTTCGGTAACTGGAACGTTTACGATTCCAACAAACGTCACTGATGGACCTACGAGAATGCGTGTATCCATGAAGTACAATGCGGTACCAGAACCCTGTGAATCCTTCCAATATGGTGAGGTTGAAGATTATACAGTTGAACTAACAACATCATCATCAGGTTCTGTTTGTGGTTCCAGAGGACTCAGTACCAACAACGAGCACATTTCGCGTGTACAAGTAGGAAGTCTAGACAATTCGTCTGGGGTAGGAACGACAATAACTGGTTATTCGAATTTCACCAACATTGGCACAGATTTAACCAAAGGACAATCAACTTCAATTGCAGTGAGATCCACCAGATCATCAAACTCAATCGCAGAATTCTATGCCATTTGGATAGATTACAACCAAGACGGAGACTTCACGGATTCCGGTGAGCAAGTATGGATGGTAGATGGAACGACGGCATCGACGGCAACAGGATCTTTTACCGTATCGGCAAATGCACCGCTTGGAATAACGAGAATGCGTGTATCCATGAGCGCCAATGGAGTACCGGCACCTTGTGAAACTTTCCCTCGTGGAGAAGTAGAGGATTATGTGGTTAACATTAAAAATCCAGATGGAGGTGGTGATGGCTATTGTAGCTCCAATGGAAACAATACTGGTTCCGAGCATATTTCTCGTGTAAAAATTAACTCCATTAACAATTCATCTGGGGTAGGAACGACAAGTACTGGGTATTCCAATTTCACTTCTATTTCCACAAATATCTTCAAAGGAACACCACCAGTTAACATTGAAATAACCGCCACCAAGGCATCAAGCTCTGACAATGAATCCTTTAAGATATGGATAGATTACAACCAAGACGGGGATTTCACTGATTCTGGAGAATTAGTAGCATCTGGAATTACGGCTGCTTTAAATGTAAATGCCTCTTTTACAGTACCAGACGGAGCTTTGACTGGTCCTACTAGAATGCGTGTATCCATGAAATACAATAGTGCTCAAGGACCATGTGAATCCTTCCAATTTGGTGAGGTTGAAGACTATACTGTAAACGTTAGACCAGCTGTCGGAGGAGATCCGTATTGTAGTTCCAACGGAAACAATACCAATAGAGAGCATATTTCTCGTGTACAAATAGGCTCAATAGACAGGTCATCTGGAGTAGGGACGACAAGTACTGGTTATTCGGATTTCACATCGTCATCCACATCTTTGACCAAAGGACAATCTAATACGATCACAATTACCAATACTAGAGAAAACACCAATGACCCACAAGGTTATGCCGTATGGATAGACTATAACAGAAATAACGTTTTTGAAGGTTTCGAGCGCGTATGGGCTATAGTACCGACCACGACATCATCGGTAACTGGGACGTTTACATTGCCATCAAGTGCTTCGACTGGAACAACAAGAATGCGTGTATCTATGAGATACAATGGTTCTCCTGAGCCTTGCGGTACTTTCCCTTACGGAGAGGTTGAAGATTATACGGTTCACATAACCAACAACCTTGTCAAGTCACTCAACACTGGCATTTCAGCAGAAGAGGCCAAAGAAGAGGTAGATGCCTTGGATTTGGAACTAAGTGTTTATCCTAACCCTGTAAAAGGAACATTGTATGTTAAATCTAGAGATTTAGATTTATCGTCCTATAGAGTAGTGAACATGTTAGGTCAAGAAGTTGCAAAAGGAACATCCATTTCAGATGGAGTCAATGTAAGCAACTTTGAAACTGGAATGTACATCATTCAATTCAACGTTGGAGACGAGACGGTTAGTAAAAGGTTCGTCAAGGAATAAATAAATTCCTAAAACCTTAGAAACACACACACACAACAATCATCAATGATGGATCATTGAAAAAGCCCCGATTAGCATCGGGGCTTTTATATATGGATAAAACTAAACACTTAAAAACCAAAAAACATAAAGTTTCTCGTTTCCCACTATAAAAAACCACTAGAAAAGTAATAAAAATCCAACTCACTATTTAACAGATAGTTAAAAAAAAGCACGTTAATCGTGTTTTTATGTATTTGGTCTATAAATTATTATTTTTATTTGAAAAAGCCCCCCTCTTATAAGTGTTAAGCTACTTTAGCCAAAGTAATGATTAACTATAAAAGTCTCCCCTTTCCTTTAAAATTTAAAATTAACCTATTTATGAAAAATTTTACTTTTTTAAAGAATGTGGTATTATATATATTTTTAGTACCTCTAAGTATTTATTGTCAAGTACACACACCTCCAAGTTGTGGTGTGAATTATAGTTTAGAATGGTCTTCTGCCCCAATAGCTTCCAACGAGTATAATTGGTCTTCTGCAGGTGCTTTAACTAGTACTTACACTAACGTAGACAACTCTGGAATAGATTTCACTGTAGCTTTTACAGGCGACACTTCATCCTTTGGAGCTTGGACAGGGACAACAACACCTGTAGTAGGTAACGATTCTAGCCCATCATATCAAAGTCTAGATTTATTTACCAATGGTTATTCATCATCTGGAATTACTTGTACCATTACATTTAGCTCTCCCATTTACGCCTTGTCATTTGACATCAATCATATAAACACTTCTAGTGTAAATGGAGATAAATATACTGTAAGTGGTACAAATACCAATGGAGATACAATACTTCCTACTTTCACCAGTTCTTCTTCCCCATCTTATACAGCCAATGACAGCACTGGAATTATCAACGCCACAGGTGCTTCTGTTGCAGGAAATGATGGAATTGTAGGTGTTAATTTTTCAGATAATGACTATATAACAAGTGTTACTTTTTTATGGCAAGATTGTGATACTTGCTCTCCTGGAAATGTACATGGGTCGGGGCTAGGAAGTTTCAGTTTCTGTATTCCTCAAACATTGGACTTCGATGGAAACAACGATTACATAGATAGAACAGCTTTTTTAGGTAATAAATCTGAAGCTACAATGATGTCGTGGATTAAATTAAAGAGTGGATTTGACGGTGGAGATGTCATGGGACAAAAGAATTATAGACTATTTATAGACAATACCAATAAAATACAATGCGAAGTTGAGACAGGCACCCCTCCATTGGTTGATTATCAATTGAACATGTATGATTCTTACGGAGATGGATGGACAAACAAAGGAGTTCTAATCACAGTTAATGGTACGCCTCTTAATAGCGGACTTCCATTCACTGTAACAAACCAAGGAGTAACCAATACACCAATCTCTGCTTCTGAAAATTTCTCAGCAAACGTAGATGACATTATAGAAATAACATATACAACAGATAGTTTTGCTAGTGAAATGAGCTGGGATCTAGTCAATATAAATGATAATGCAAATGTTATTACAAATCATACTTTTAGCACCAACAACGGAACAGAAATACTTCCAAATATAATAGTTTCATGCAGTTCATGTACAGGAGGTACAATAGTAACAACGAGTTCTTCAACCTATTCACCTATACTATCGGAAAACCTATGGTACCATGTTGCTAGTACATACGATGGAACTACTGGAGAAATGAAGTTATACCTAAATGGGGAATTACTTGATACTAGAACAGGAATAGCCTCTACTTTGAGTCCCAATTCAGGGGATTTTGAAATAGGAAGAAATCCATTATCAACAAATAATTATTTTGAAGGATCCATATATGAAACCAAAGTATACAAAAAAGCTTTAACAGAAAACCAACTACGAAAACAAATATACCAAGAGGTTGAAAATAATTCTGGACATATAATGGGGGCTATAATACCTAAAAACATAGATGGACTGCTATGGAGTGACTTAGAATTATACTACAAAATGGGAGTCATAGAGACTGGACATACACCAGATGCTTCAGATTCTGGAATTGATGGCAATTTAAACAATATGAGAACTTATCAAGAAAGAACTGCTCCACTACCATATATAACCACATCGGGAGGAGACGGTAACTGGTCAAATTCCAATAATTGGTTGCATGGAGATGTTTGGGACATTTCATATTCGCACCCAGATTGGGCCATAGTTAAAATAGCAGACAACATACAGACAGATACCAGTCACAATACTTTGGGGTTGTTCATAGAAAACACAAAAAAGTTATCAATCAACAATGATTCTGAACTTAACATAAGTTGGTATCTAAAATTAGATGGAAAAATTGATTTAGAAGGGGAATCCCAGCTAGTACAAGGCTCCAATAGCGAGCTAGATGCAACTAGCTCAGGAATAATAGAAATCGATCAACAAGGCACTCAAGACTTATACACATACAACTACTGGTCATCCCCAGTTGGAACAAGCAACAATAGTACAAATAATAATAGCTACACGATTCCTGATATATTAAAGGATGGGACGAATTCATCCAACCCATTGGATATTTACTTCATAACCAATGGTTACGATGGAAACCCAGGTCCTCCAATTTGCATTGCAGATTATTGGATTTGGAAGTACAGCAACGATGCAAATAGTTATTATAACTGGCAACACGTGCGTAGTACAGGAAACATACTTGCTGGTGAAGGCTTCACGATGAAAGGCGTAAATGACACTGGCGGAAATGTATCTTTAGAACAAAACTACACATTGACAGGAAAACCAAATAACAGCGTCATTACTTTGCCTATAACTGCTGGCAACTCATATCTAGTTGGCAACCCTTATGCTTCAGCAATAGATGCACATCAATTCATCATGGACAATGCCCCAGTAATTGAAACTACAGGAGCCACCAATGGCTCTCTATATTTCTGGGAGCATTGGGGAGGAGGCACTCATGTTACAGCTGACTACCAAGGTGGATATGCTACATACAATTTATCTGGTTCTGTACCAGCTGCAGCTTTGGGAACAAACACTTTAGGTAGTGGTGGTACACCAACGAAATTACCTGGACGTTACATACCTGTTGCTCAAGGTTTCTTTGTTAGTGGAGAGGCCACTGGAAACATTATTTTCAATAATGGTCAACGCATATTCCAAAAAGAAGGGGCCAATTCCGTATTTGTTAAAAATGGGGTAAATGCATCTACCAACAACAATCCTTCAACTGAGGACAATAGAATGAAGATTCGCTTGGGATTCAATTCCGTAAATACAATAATCAGGCAAATATTGGTTACAGTGGACGAAAATGCCAGTCTTACATTCGATTATGGATATGATGGAAAACAAACAGAAACGCAAATGGATGACATGTATTGGATGATAAGCGATGAAAAATGTGTCATTCAAGGGATAGACGCAATAGAAACAACATCCATTCTTCCGTTGGGTGTACATACAAACTTGGATGGCCTCAACACTTTTAAAATAGATGAACTTTCAAATGTACCTCCAGACCTTGAAATCTACATCTATGATACCATAACGGAAACCTACCACGATATTAGACAGTCTAATCTATCAATACATTTGGACGCAGGAGAATACTTGAATCGTTTTGAACTAAGGTTCACCAATGACAATGTTTTAAGCACAGGTCATTTTGAAGAAATTGATGGCATCCAATTCTTCTTTGCCAACAACAATGAAACAATAATTGTAAAAAACCCTAAACTAGAGGTCATAAAATCTGTAGAATTGTATAATGTACTCAGGCAATCAATCATAAAGTTTGACAACCTAAAAACACAAAATCACATAGAACTGGAAACAAACGCAATAAATACAGGAAATTACATTCTAGAGGTTAAAACCAAAACAGGTAAATTCTCAAAAAAGGTACTAATAGAGTAGTTGATTTCATTAATAAATAAAAGAGGTCGTCTGAAAATTAATTTTCAGACGACCTCTTTTATTATTTCATAAGCTTAATCTATAATCACTTTTTTAGTTACTTCTTGGTTGTCAACTTTGATTTTCAAAAAATACAAACCAGAACCATACTTAGAAACATCCATATTATGCTGTATTCCTTTACCTAAACGGGGTACTGAAACAGTAGAAATTCTTTGCCCCAAACTATTGAGCAACTCTATTTGAAATACATCTCCAATAGTTGTATTGACAATGATATTTACATCATCTTTGGATGGATTTGGAAATATGTGAACTGTATTGTTCAATGTATTTTCTGCAACAGACAACGTAACTACCTTTGTAAGGTTAATGTTGTCTATGAAGGTACTATTGC
The DNA here is from genome assembly GCA_020631395.1 of Bizionia sp. Lineage (GTDB taxonomy): Bacteria > Bacteroidota > Bacteroidia > Flavobacteriales > Flavobacteriaceae > JAHDHI01. Next base: position 19,437 of record JAHDHI010000008.1, on the reverse strand, counting down.
TGTAATCATTGACATTAACAAATTTCAATAGTATTTCATTCCCCACAAAAGCCGTTAAATCTATGTTTTCCGTTCTCCAATCTGCAGCCCCAGCTGGGCTCCATGTTGCAGCTATATAAGGAACCGTTGCCAAGTCCAAACCATCTTTAAAGTAAATCTGAGTGTAAGTCACCCCACAATCTGTAGAGATTTCTACTCTAAACCCATCATTGTAAGATGAAGACCATTGCGCCTTGGCTATGTCAAAACTTAATTCTGCCGTACCATCGAAATCCAAATCGAAGTATTCTGTAACGATGGTATCTTCTTGTCCTCTTACACTATAATTAGCTCCGTCCACATAAGCTGCTATTGTTGGGTTTCCGTCTATTCCTGAAATGTTTTCTCTCTCTTCCCAAGTTGTAGCATCATCTGGATTATCCAACGACCAAGCACTTGGCAAAACACCATTGATATCAAAAGGTTCAATAAAATCTATCTCAGTTGAGTTTAATTGAGCATAAACGTCCAATGATTTTTCGTCATTTCCCATAAACTCATCTCCAGCCAATGTAGTCCACACTCTTAATGTCGTGCTAGCATTTTCAGTTAAAACTATTGGCGTGGCAAAATCAAATGTAACCGTAGCTCCTGAATTCAAAGTTCCAGAATACGTTTCTTGTACAACTGGTTCTGAACCTAATTGATAGGATATCACAAAATCCGATTGTGGATCCGAACCATCATTTCGGATGTCTGAAGAAACAATTATAGGATCTGTATTACAAATCTTTTCAAAATCTGAAGGTGTATTGTTTATTGTCGTTACGTTCAAATCTTTACCTAATGGACAGTTTAACAATTCATTACCCGAGTAATTTACAGCATTAGTACGTAAACTTGTCCAATTATTCCCTCCATTGGCACTTACAGCCACCCAAATAGGCTCGAAAGGATCTGTAATTGGAACAACCAACGACGTTGTTGTGGAATTCCCTACAATCTCCATGAACTTATCGCCTAAAAAGTATACATCATAAGATGTTGCATTTGTAACTGCATCCCATGTTATGGTAACCTCCGTTGGGCAAACTTGTGAAATGTTCACACCTGAAACACGAGAGGCAATTGAAAAAACAGAATCACTTTGATCTGTCAATACTCCACTAGTGGCTCTAATTAAACATTCTCCCGAAACATTGTTTGGGACAGTCCATTCGTAATTCGTAGCTCCTTGCGCCACAGTAGAGATATTTGTCCAACTTGCACCATTGTCTGTTGAATATTCCAACGTTGTCGAACTTGTTAAGCCAATGCCATCCCAATGGATTACTTCTATGGTCCCAGGCACAAATTTTTCTCCTCCTTGAGGATACGTCAGTGTTAAACCATCTCCAATAATTTCGTAAACCACATAATAGTCTTGTGGTCCCATTGGAACATTGAAGCCAGAAACGTCTATGCTGTAGTTTCCTGCTGCTGGATTGTTAATTAGCACTTGTTCCATGTTGTTTAAATGATCTGCTCCCGTAGTAGCAGGAGCATCCAAAGACGATGCATTTGGAGTAGAGTCTAAAACCCATGGTTGGTGTGTCGTGTTGGACGGGTCGCTTACCACCAAATCCAAATCGTTTACCAGTGCCGGTGAAGCTCCGGGTGCTGCTGCCACATCACTCCAATATACCATGATACGAACCTGTGTTGTATTTGCCGGTACGTTAATCGAGTGATTGTTACTTGCTCCTTGAGCTATGGTACTGTTTAGGTAACGTCCTTCCTCAATAAGCATTGCGGCTCTAAGCCCATTGACCAATCCCCAACCGTATTTAAAATCCGGTCCTACGTTTCCGTAATCATTGGCTGTGTTCAGCAACGTTGCTTTTATCAACGCAGATTCAGGATGTGCTCCTGCATTGAGATCTGAATATACTTGATACAATTGAGCGGAAACACCAGCTATTCCCGGTGCAGCTCCAGACGTACCTCCAAAAGTCAGATAACCGTTATTTTCGTCTGTAGACAATTGGCCTTGTCCGTGAGCGGTAATGTCCGGTTTTATTCTTCCATCCAACGCTGGCCCACGACTACTTGAGTTTGCCAAGTTCCCTTGAAAAAACACATTAGCGGTAGCTATTACGTTTTTTCCTTGTTTATGACCTCCTGTTATGTTTCCCCAACCATTTCCTGCTCCATAACCACAATCGTCTGTTCCAGAATTACCAGCTGAGAATACATGTAGCAATGAGGGTGTTGCATTCGTTTGCTCATCTACGGTTTGAGAAATGGCAGTATAACCACCGTTGCATCCATTTCCATAAGATGAGTTTGTAATTTGTACCGAACCATCATTTATCAAATCTGTCGTTGCACTATCCATGAATGAAGATCCATAGTTTACCACATAGACGTCTGCTCCCGCTGCCATACCTCTTTTCGTTGGGTCTAAATTTCCTGCTCCGGATAAAATTCCAGCAACTCCATCACCATGGGTTTGTCCAGTGGTGGTGGTCGCAGAATTGTCTATCCTTCCTTGAAAATCAATATGAGGACCAACAACACCATCATCCCTTACCATTACACCTACTCCAACCCCGGTATAGTTTCTTCCCGTAGCGGTTTGCGTGTCCAAATTTGAAGCCCTATGTATGCTTCTACCTTGCACATCTTCCTTTACGGATGGTGCAGGAATCAATTCGATCCATTTTACAAATGATTTTGCTGCAATGCCGTCTATCATTGAATAGGGTACAGCCAATTGTATCATGTTTTGATTTTTATACTCCTCTATGACAGCAATGTTCCCTAGTCTTTGCAATTCTCCAAAAACATAATTGGCATCTATAAAATCGTAATGCTCCAGAGTAATCAAGATGTTGCTTCCTTGCATGGCCCAATCACCAATGTCATTGGATTTGATTTTCGAAGATTTCTTATAGTTGTTTTCTATGGGAATTATCGAACGTACACCAGATTGTTGCAAGTATGCTATATTAGTGTCCTTTGGAAAATAAAAAAGATAGGCTTTGTGAGGAAAATACTCAATGAGCTTGAGGTTTTGTGCTGCAAATTGATCTTGAATGTTTTGAGAGGGTGTTTCATTGAATTGTAGCCATCCAAAATAACCGCCTTGGAATTTCGATGTCTCGGGCATGGAATCCCAATGAAAAGAGCCAATGTTGTTTGGCATGTCGACAACTTCATCTTGGAAGTAAATAGTATTTGAATTTTGAGCTTCTGCAATATTGCTAATTAAAAAAATAAAAGCAATAACCAAATAAGTGAAGGAACTTATGGCCTTTTTTAATTGTGTAGTTTTTTTCATGGAAAGTTAATTATATAAAGAGAGTTTATAATTGCATAAGGGTACAATTTCATAGATTGTATAAGGGGTTCTAGTAAAAACAGTCGAAAGTGGTTTTACCCTACTTTTATTTTTTGCCATTGTCGCAATCAGTTGTAGTTCTATCTCCACAACTCCAGATTTTCTAACATCAAAAACTATTCTACAAACCTCTACTCTGCCTAACAACAACTAACTTATAAGGCTTCATACAAAATTAAATCACCCCTAAATATATGAAAGTTAATCTCTTTTGCAATGCTTGTAAGGTAAATTGACATAAAATACCTTGAGCAAATCGATCTTATCATTATGAGGAAGAGTGAAATTGTCCATAGTCCTCCAACTAGAGATATGTCACAGTGATGGGATTAAGTTTAATTGTCTCCCAACTACTTGTCATACGAGCAAGTCTTCCTGGATATTTAAGTTATCCATATGCAAAAGGGTAAAAGGGCAAAACGTCACACACGCCTCTTAACACAAGATACGAGTTCCCAAACAATTTATTCTCATTCCGACTATTTAACCAAAGCAATCAAATCGTTGAGTGAAACGTTGGATTGCTCTCCCGTATTCATATTCTTCAATGTATAAGTATCATTTTTCATTTCTTCCTCTCCTACCAATACCACAAAAGGAATTTGGCGTTTGTTGGCGTAATTCATTTGCTTTTTCATCTTTGCAGCATCTGGGTACAATTCTGCATTTATTCCAGATTCCCTTAGGACTTTTACCGCCTTCAGGCTAAACAACGCCTCTTTGTCCCCGAAATTGATGAACAACACCTCCGTACTTTTTGCAATCGTCTCTGGAAACAAATCCAATTCTTCCAATACCAAGCAGATGCGATCCAAACCAAAGCTAATACCAACTCCACTAACGTCCTTGAGTCCAAAGATTCCCGTAAGGTCATCGTAGCGTCCTCCACCTCCAATGGATCCCATTTTCACGCCTTCTGGTGCAGCCACTTCGTAGATGGCTCCGGTATAATAGTTCAAACCACGCGCCAAAGTGACATCCAATTGCAATTTGGCCGTTTTCAAGCCCAATGCTGAGATGGCATCGTTTATGAATGACAATTCCTCAATTCCCTTTTTTCCTTCTTCCGAAGTACTGAGAATGCCCTTCAAGCTTTCTATTTGAGATTGGAACGTTCCTGATATTCCAAACAAAGGTTGCAATTTGTCTATTCCACTTTGCAGAATTCCTTTGTTCAACATTTCCTCCTTTACCTTCTCTTCTCCTATCTTATCCAATTTGTCCAAGGCAACGGTAAAGTCGATGAGTTTGTCGCTAGCTCCAATGACTTCTGCTATGCCAGACAATATTTTACGATTGTTTATCTTAATGGTCGTTCCTTCCAGCTTCAACGCAGAAAACACGTTGTCGTACAATTGCACGAACTCCACTTCCTGCCACAAGGATTTTGATCCCACGACATCTGCATCGCATTGGTAAAACTCTCTAAAACGTCCTTTTTGAGGCCTATCCGCCCTCCAAACCGGTTGTATTTGGTAACGTTTGAACGGGAACTCTATTTCGTTTTGGTGTTGTACCACATAACGTGCAAATGGCACGGTCAAATCGTAACGCAATGCTTTTTCGGAGATGCGATTTGTAAATTGATTCAATTCTACTCTTTGAGTCGTATCTATATCTTCTGCAGACAATACTTTCAAATCTTCAATACTACTTGGTAATTCTATCTTGTTCTTCTTGTTGTAAAAGAAGTTTCCTGAATTCAATATCTTGAAAATCAAACGATCCCCTTCCTCTCCATATTTCCCCATCAAGGTATCCGAATTCTCGAAACTAGGTGTTTCTATGGGTTGAAAACCAAAGCTTTGAAATTGTGACTTTATGGTATTGAAGATGTAGTTGCGTTTTGCTACTTGCTCTGGATTGAAATCCCTTGTTCCTTTTGGTGTGCTTGGTTTTTGTGCCATATTGATTCCCTTTGAAAAAAGGGACTTTTTTAATGATTACTCTTCTTTTAATTGCTCTTCGATTGGGCTCAGTGTAACTGCAGCTACCAAAGTGAGTTCCTGCTTTCTCAGGAAGCACAAAAATAATTAATGATATTGTTATTGCGAATATTTTATATAAAAAAGCGTAGCAATCTTTTTCTTCAATCCAGTTCCATTGCCTTTTTACGGATTGCGACGTCCTTCATTTCTCAATAACGTTCTAAACTTCAATCAAGGCTTCTGCTTGCACCGCAATTTCAATTTATCAACTTAAACATGTACTCGTACAGTTCTCCTTTTGTAATGGAAGCTCCTTGTTGTATCAAATTGAACTTGTCCAGCTTGTCGTCTTCACCATAGCTCTTGTTGGCTTGTACGAACTCCACGGCGTCATCCATCAAGTTTTCACGCAACCAATTGAAGCCGTCCTTTGTCGTTACATCCACATCATTGTTAATCTTGATGCCTATGAGGTGCATGTGGTCGTCATTCAAAGAAAACAAATGGATGCTATTCGAGGAAATGTGTTCCAAATACTTTGCTTGCCCCAAAACACCTTCCCAAATCAAATCGCTGAACACATCCAATTCCATTTCGGCCATCTCTGGCTTGTTGGCCTTTAAGTTGGTCCACTCGTCTGCTGTAATGGATTGTGTTGCCAAAAAGTTAATGAATTCTTGGTGCAACTCTTCAAATTGTTCTTTTGTCAATCTTGCGTACTTCATCGAAAATTTCATTTTACTTCCCTTTCTCAAAGGGAATCTTTATTATATACTTGTTCTATTCTTTTAATGCCTGCGCTACCTCAAATGGTCTGTCTGTAGCCAAAACATCTATTCCTTTACCTACCCAACGTCTATACAAGGCGTCTCCTTTGCTTTCTGCTTGCTTGTCCAAATTCCCCAAAGTCCCCAAAATGGTTTTGATCCCATGAGCATGTATCTTTTTGTAGAATTCATCTGGAGAAAATCGTGTTCCTGTGAAGGCCAACATGTTTGTTGTGGGAATTTTGGAATGCAGCAACCAATCCAATTCCTTGTCATTTCTTGCAGAAACCGACAGTAGCAATTCGGGAGCCAATGCATGGACGGATTCGGCTTGTTTCAAATCGTAGGTGATGATGATAGAGACATCTTCTGCCTTGGCATCCCTAATCAATGCCACTACGTCTTTTATTACCACTCCCCTTTTTATGTCTATGGTCAAAATGACAGTATTCGTTTTCGCCCAATTCAATACATCTTTGAACAATGGAATCTTGAAACTGGTTTCCACTCCAAAGTCATCCACCAAGTTAAATTTCTTCAACTCGTCGTAGGTATGCTCTATTATTTTCCCTTCCCCAGTCGTTGTCCTATTCAAGGTATTGTCATGCATCAAGACCAAAACGTCGTCTTTCGTCTTTGCTACGTCTATTTCATAGATTGCATTTATGCTATCATTTACATATGCCAAAGTTTCCAAACAATTTTCGGGATAATCCTTTATTGCCTTTCCTCCTCTATGTACGCTTACTATTGGTCTTGCTTCTGGATCGTACTTGAAGGATTCTATCAAAGCAGACTGTCTCATGCTTTTCTCTTCTGCTTCACGTATGGCCTCTTTGTTTTCCTCTTTACAAGAGAAACCAACAATTAGCAGCAAAAGGAATACATACTTTTTCATCTGTTTACATTTATTGTTCTTTATCGATCATCTCTAACATTCATTGCAATCACTCAGCTGTGCATTCAATCTTTGGTCATGAATGTTTCATTTCACGAAAACATTTTACTTGGATATCTCATCCAACATCCAAGTTTTAACTTCTTAAATAGCTAAATTAAAAAAACCGTTTAGACAGCATCTAAACGGTTTCCTTTTATAATGTAATTTAAAATTAAGCTTGCGCAACAACTTCAAATGCCAAATCAACAGATACTGATCTGTGCAAACGTACAACGGCATTGTATTTGCCCAAACGTTTAACACTTCCTCCAGCTACAGTGATGAATTTCTTGTCTACTGCTTGTCCAGCTTTTTCCAAAGCTTCAGCCACATCGATGTTGTTCACAGATCCAAACAATCTGTCTCCTGTTCCAACTTTGGATGCTATCTTCAATTCCAATGCCTTGATTGCATCAGCTACCTTGTTAGCATCTTCTACTATCTTTTGTTCTTTGAAAGCACGTTGCTTCAAGTTTTCGGCCAACACCTTCTTTGCAGATGAAGTTGCCAAAATAGCGTGCCCCGTAGGAATTAAAAAGTTTCTACCATAACCGTTCTTTACTGTTACAATATCGTCTTTAAATCCTAAATTTTCAACGTCTTGTTTTAATATAAGTTCCATAGTTACCGGTATTTTATTTTAATAAATCTGTTACGTATGGCAATAGAGCCAAGTGACGCGCTCTTTTTACGGCTACAGATACTTTTCTTTGATATTTCAATGAAGTTCCCGTTAAACGTCTTGGTAAGATCTTACCTTGCTCGTTTACGAATCTCAATAACCAATCTGCATCTTTGTAATCTACATACTTGATTCCAGATTTTTTGAAACGACAATACTTCTTGTTCTTGTTCGTTTCAATGTTCAAAGGAGTTAAATATCTAATCTCTCCTTCTTTCTTTCCTTTTGACTGTTGTTCTATTGAAGACATAATTACGCTTTTTGTTTTAGTTTAGTTCTTCTTCTCTCCGCCCATGAAACAGCGTGTTTGTCTAAAGTAACCGTTAAGTAACGCATAAAACGCTCATCACGTCTAAACTCTACTTCTAAAGGGTTAATCGCCGTACCGTCTACTTGGTACTCGAACAAGTGATAGAATCCACTTTTTTTGTTTTGGATAGGGTAAGCCAATTTCTTTAGCCCCCAATCTTCTTTGGATATCATCTTAGCTCCTTTAGAAACAAGAAAGTCTTCGTATTTCTTTACTGTTTCCTTTATCTGTGTTTCAGATAAAACGGGATTTAAGATGAAAACAGTTTCATAATGATTCATAAAAATCTATTTTATTGTTAAAAATGGCTGCAAAAGTAAGTATTTTTATTCTATATTACAATGTTTTTTCAACTATTTTAAAACGTTCCACAGTACTGTTAAATTTTCGTTAAAAAAAACACTTTGCCGATGTTTTTTGGTTTTTAACCGAATTTTTTGTAACATTGTCGATAATTAAACCCAAACATAGAAAACCCTATGACTCTAAATTGTGTAGTAGTAGATGATTCGGCAATACAAAGGTTATCCATTGTTAAGCTCATAGAAAATCATAACTCGCTTAATCTTATTGCAGAGTACAGTAGCGCCCTCGAAACTAAAAATGGATTAAATACCCAAAAAGTGGATTTAATTTTTTTAGATATTGAAATGCCTGTATTGAATGGCTTTGAATTATTAGATGTACTCAACAACAAACCACAAATTGTTTTTGTAACTGGGAAAACGGAATACGCTTTCAAAGCTTTTAATTATGACGCAACGGATTATTTGCAAAAACCCATAACAAGGGAGCGTTTTAATCAAGCTGTTGACAAGGCTTTGGAACAACATAAGTTAAAATTAGACTTCAACGAAACGGAAGGGGAACACATCTTTGTGAAAAGCAACCTCAAGAAACGTAAAGTATATGTAAAGGACATAAAATGGATTGAAGCTTTGGGAGATTACGTAAAACTAGTTACCGAAGAAACCAGTCTTGTGGTATTGTCCACGATGAAAGCCTTTGAACACGAATTGCCAGAAGGCAAGTTTCTTAGGATTCACAAATCCTATATCGTAAACTTGGACAAGGTGGATCGCTTCAACAGCAAGAACGTCGAAGTGGGCTCTTACGAAATACCTTTGAGCAGAAACAAAAAGACATTGCTTGTAGATGCCTTGAACAACATTTAAATTTAATTATAACAATTATATCAAAAATCCTACTCCTAACGAGTGGGATTTTTCATACCATCTCTTTTCATCTTGCAAAAGGCATCTATCCCACTGGATCAATACCAATTTGAAATGACTCGAATAAAACGTCCTTTTTTTCTTTTACAGCAATTTCAAACTGGAATTGGCATAATCAAAAAGTGAATGCTGTACACTAATAATTGTCCACATTCAAAATTACACGAACTGATTTAAAGTCCTTGACTAGATCAAAGCTATTGTTTATTTTACCAATGGCTTCTTTGGTTTTGGCCAAGGATTGTTTTGGTGCTAGCTTAATTAGTATGTTTTTATGGTATTGATTTCTTATTCTTGCCACTGGTGGAAATTCTGGCCCCAAGACATTGGCCTTGAAGACTTGCCTCAATGATTTTGCAAACCATTCGCTGGCCACATTCACACGATCGTAGTCCTTATGCTTCAAGGTTATCTTAATCAACCTATAGAATGGAGGGTATTTGTAGTTGTAACGTTCTTGCAATTGCTCGTCGAACATCTCCTTGTAGTTGTTGGTGGAAACTTGCTGCAATATCTTATGGTATGGGTTATAGGTTTGAATGAGTACCTTGCCCCTTTTCTCCGTTCTCCCTGCCCTACCAGACACTTGCAACATCAATTGAAAACTTCGTTCATGTGCTCTAAAATCCGGGAAATTAAGCATGTTGTCTGCATTCATGATACCTACCAACTTGACATTTCTAAAATCCAAACCCTTGGTTAGCATTTGCGTTCCAACCAAAATATCTATTTCCTGCTGCTCCAAGGCCGTGATTATTTTCTCATATCCATACTTACCCCGAGTTGTATCCAAATCCATTCTCCCAACCTTATGTTTCGGAAAAAGGACTTTCACCTCAGCTTCGATCTGTTCTGTACCAAAGCCTTTGCTATCCAGATTAGCCGTGCCACAAGCCATGCATTTTTGCAACATTGCATTGGTGTGTCCGCAATAGTGACATCGCAATTGGTTCCTGTATTGATGATAAGTCAAACTTACATCGCAATTTGGGCATTGTGGGGAGTGCCCACAGGTATTGCATTCCACAATTGGGGAATAGCCACGTCTATTTTGAAACAATATGACTTGATGTCCTTCTTCCAAGGTTTCTGCGATTTCTTCGATCATCCTATCGCTAAAGTGTCCTTGCATTCTTTTACGCTTGTGCTTGTCTTTTATGTCTACCAATTCTATTTCGGGCAACTGCACGTTGTTATAGCGCCTGTTTATTTCCTCCAAACCATATTTACCTTCCTTGGCATTGAAATAACTCTCCAAACTTGGCGTTGCACTTCCCAAAAGTACCTTGGCATTGTGCAAATGCGCCAATACTATGGCCGTGTCTCTTGCGTGGTATCTAGGTGCCGGATCAAATTGCTTGAAGGATTGCTCATGCTCTTCATCTACGATCACCAAACCCAATTCATTGAAGGGCAAGAATATGGAGGACCGTGCTCCCAAGACTATTCTGGACTTCGCAGAGTTTTCCAGAACGTTGTTCCAAACCTCGACACGTTCATGTATCGAATATTTGCTATGGAAGACGGCTACTTGTTCTCCAAAGTAATTTTGAAGCCTGTTCACCAACTGTGTCGTCAAAGCTATTTCTGGCAACAGATACAATACTTGTTTCCCTTTTGACAAGACCTCCTCTATGAGCTTGACATATACTTCCGTCTTTCCGGAAGAGGTGATTCCATGCAACAAAATCACGTTTTGGTTTTCGAAAGTAGTTTGTATTTGTCTTAGTGCCTCTGTTTGGTATTCGTTTAACGATTTCGACGCTTCATTGTCTTCTCCCGAATACTGAACTCGGTCGGTTTGAATGTGATATTCTTCCAAAATACCCTTATCGATCAATGCTTTTATTATTGCTGACGATGTTTGACTTTCTTCCACGAGCTCTGATACCTTTATCGGTTTCTTGGTTTTGGCCGAAATGGAAAACAGAGCCATTACGACTTGCCGTTGCTTGGTGGCTCTACTCAAGTCCTCCAATAGTCTCTGCAATCCTGTTTTTGAGGAAAAACTCGCATTGAGTTTTACATAGCGGACGTATTTGGGCTTGTACTTCTCGTAGATTTCCTCTTGCAAGGTTATTGCCTCTTTTTCTATCAAACGCTTGATTACGGGTAAGACGTTTTTCTTGTCCAATATGTTGGATATCTCTTGAATCTTCAATGCGGATTGATAATGCAATGCCTCATAGACCAAAAATTCATCGTCCTTCAAGTCTACATCGCTAATTTCCTTTGAGTCATTTTTGCTTATCAGCGTCTCACTTTCCAAAATAAAGGCATTGGGTAGTGCTGCTCGCATTACTTCTCCCACACTACACATGTAGTATTTGGAAATCCATTGCCATAGTTGCAATTGTCTTTCTGTTACTATTGGAGTTTCATCCAATATTTGATGTATCGTCTTGGCTTCGTACACCAATGGCTCATCATTGTGAATAGCCCCGACCAAGCCTGTATATATCTTGGTTTTTCCAAAAGGCACGGATACTCGCATCCCTATTTTCAAGAACTCGGATTCGGCTTTCGTGATACTATAGGTAAATAGTTTCTCTAAAGGTATGGGCAGTATGACATCTATGAAATTATTCACTTGACTAAAGATTATTTGAATCTTCTTGGGTTATGGTTTCATGCATTTAACCTACGACTCTTTCCCAATATTGAGTTGCATACAAAAAGGCAATGTAGCCTCTTACCTGCAATACGTTGGGATCATCGGTGAGCTTCAATCTACATTTGTATTCTTTTCCGTTTTCAGGATGAAAAATGGTGCCATCTCTATAGTACTTCCCCTCTTTTTTCATATCCCTTATGAGTTCAAAACCCAGAATCGGCTTGTCTTTGGCATCACCTTCGCATTTCGTACAAATGGCATTTTTGTTTTTAGGATTCAAGATCTCTATGATCTTTCCAAACACCTTTCCATCCCTCTCGTAGATTTCCACAATGGATTTGGCTTCTCCCGTTGCATCATCTATGGTTTTCCATTTTCCCATGATATCTTGTGCAGATAGGGTTACAGACATAAAAAATACTAAAAGTGCTACTACTCTATTCATTTTTCCTTGTTTTACTTTTTAAACGCGTTAATGACATATTTAGTTCAAAGCCCAACAACAATATGTTGGAATTCAACCATAGATAGAACAATAGGATTAAAAGGGCTCCTATGGACCCGTACAATTCATTGTACTTGGCAAAGTTTTCAATGTATATGCCGAACAAATAAGATGACAACATGATGAGCAAGGTAGTAAACAAAGCTCCTACCGAGAAAAAACGAGAACTCCTCCCTTCTTTCGTTCCAAAGTAATATAGGGTCGCAGTCGCCAAGTATATCATAATTACGAAAAAGACGTATTTAGCCAGAATTGCCCAAAAATCGACTTCTCTTTTTTCTATGTATCCATAACCTTCAAGGTTGCTCAGTACGTATATTTCAAAATACCCCAAACCTATTACCGTCAAAATCAATAGGAACACAAGTATCAACCCGACTCCCAAAGCGTATAGGTATTGACGGATGACATTGCGCGTCAATTGTTGATGGTATGAGTTCTCGAAACCTGAAAACAAAGCATTTATGCCATTGGCCATCAAAAAAATGGACAACAGGAACACCGAAGATATCAATCCTCCATTTTGATTGGAATCTTCCAAGTTCCTAAATATGTTTTCATAGAAGAAATCGCTGGTGGTAGGTGGTAGAAACGATTCCAAAAAACTCAAGAAATCCGTTTGAAACTCTTCCATCGGGATATGTGGTATCACGATTATTATGAACAACAAAAAAGGAAACAAAGCCAGGAAGAAACTATACGCTATGGCACTTGCCCTGGACCCCAAGGCTCCTTTTACGATACCTGTGATGTAAAGTTCCATCAAATCGTATAGGGACAAGCCCTCCAAACCCGGCAACTTTATCTTACCTAGCAATCTAACAAAAATGTTTACGATTGGGATTTTATCAAGTTTTTCTTCTATCGATTGGGACACGTATTCAGATTATAGGGTTATAGCATAGGTTTCAAAGCAATTATACGGCCTTCAAGCTCAAATCCATATTGTATACGGAATGGGTCAATGCACCACTGGAAATGTAGTCAACGCCACACAGTGCATAATCCCTAATGGTCTCCTCGTTTATTCCTCCAGAGCTTTCCGTCAAACATTTGTCTCCAATCAACTTTACAGCTGTTCTGGTATCTTCATAATTAAAGTTGTCTATTAATATCCTATGGACTCCATCGCTTTCGAGTATCGTTCTTATTTCGTCCAAATCCCTTGCTTCCACTATTATTTTCAAATCGCGGTCGGTATCTTTCAAATACTGTTTCGCCTTGTCTATTGCCTTGGTTATGCCGCCTGCAAAATCTATGTGATTGTCTTTGAGCATGATCATGTCATACAACGCAAATCTATGATTTTCTCCTCCTCCTATCTTTACTGCCCATTTTTCCAAGGCCCGAATGCCTGGTGTCGTCTTACGGGTATCCAATATCTTGGTTCCCGTTCCTTCCAACAAGTCTACGAATTGTCTAGTCTTGGTTGCTATGGCACTCATGCGTTGCATTGCATTGAGTACGAGTCGCTCTGCCTTTAAAATGGATTGTGATGGGCCTTCCACGTAAAATACGATGTCTCCATGTTTTACTCTGGCACCATCTTCCAACAATGTTTCGACGACCATCTTAGAATCCACGAAATGGAATACTTGCTTTGCAAATTCCACACCGGCAATGATACCTTCATCCTTTACCAATAGCTTTGCCTTTCCTTGAGCTGTGGCCGGTATGCAGGACAACGAACTATGATCGCCATCTCCAACGTCTTCCCGTATTGCATTGCTTATTATTAATTCTATTTCCGTATCGAATTGTGCTTTACTAATCATGAATGTTTACTTTAATGCTAAAATAAGAAATAGATTTGCGATATGGGATTTTAGATTTACGATTTTTAATATTTAATTAGTAGTTTCGCCTTAAAGTCCCTTAATGATTTAAAATGAAATTAATCAAACTTCTATTCGCTTCTTTGCTTTTCTTTAAATGCCTTTTGGCCTTTCCCCAAGATAACATTGCGAAAGTATACCTCGATGAGAATTTAACCGAGATTGATTCCAGTACTTATTCCAGGAAATGTAGGCGCCTCCTCTTTAAATGTTTAGAATATAGGACAGATAGCCTAGTCGTTAACAAAATTTTGGAAAAATACCGCTTTGGAAAGCTTAATCCAATAGAATACAAGCAAGTTAAGGGGGTCATTTCTCGGATTTCGAAATTGAAAATTGAATCTGATAAAATCATAGTGATCAAATATTATGATTCCCTCTTGAACTTTTCATCTGTAAATAGAAGGCATATAGAGCATACCAAGCCCAAGAAGACCACGTCTCCAGATTCTTCCAACTCAACAAAGAGAACCCCGCATCCTTTCAATGTAGACATATTCAATAAAAATAGGAGAAAATGGGTGAAAAAAAACAAAAAATGCATTGAAAGGAATGAAAACAAATACAACGTTGAAATCATTTACATATACAAAGCCGAACAAAATGTCATAAGCAAATACGAAGGTTTCAATTGGGTTGAAGACAACGGAGTATTGAAAAACCAATTCTTTAAAATCATGTTCAACTTCCACTTGTTGATCATAAAGCCAAATGGAGAGTACTTTTTAAGCGGAGGTCACATTACAGATAAAAAAGTTGGCAAACTATTGAAAAACGCTGATTGGACGGAATTTAAAAGTGATTTAAAATCATCCCATAGCAAACATATTTTTAAAGGTGTGGGACTATTCAAGAGAGTAGATCCTTATTATCATAACACAAAACATTGCTTCTAATGACCATTAAACTCATTGCCATTGGCAAAACCGACAACAAGCAATTGCTGGCTTTAATTGAAGAGTACCAGAAACGCCTCGGCTTTTACATCAAGTTTTCCTTCGAGGTGATACCAGACATAAAAAACTCGAAAAACCTCAGTGAAGCCCAGCAAAAACAAAAAGAAGGCGAACTCATTCTAAACAAACTGAACAATACCGATGTTATGATTCTCTTGGACGAGAATGGAAAACAAATGGATTCCGTCGGGTTTGCGAACCATCTACAAAAGCACATGAATTCGGGAATAAAGCAATTGGTCTTCGTCATTGGTGGGCCTTATGGTTTTTCTCAAGAGGTTTACAATAAGGCACAGAGCAAAATCTCGTTGTCCAAAATGACCTTTTCCCACCAAATGGTACGCTTGTTCATCATCGAGCAATTGTATCGCGGATTTACCATTTTGAAGAATGAACCTTATCACCATAGATGATCTAGTCTTTTTTCAATAAAGTCAATATCTCTTTGTTGCCAGACCTGCTCATTGTGAATTGCAACGTATCCGAATTCAATACATTTATTTCTACGGCTATCTCCATTTTCCCTTTTGGCGTGGAATAAAGCAATCCATTCACTATCTTGTAGGCTCCTGTGGCATCGTCCCTTCCTATTTTTGAAACGTAGGTTTTGTCTTGATTGAATTGAAAATAGACATTGTTGTTGCATTTGTTTTCATCGGAACCAACACTTGTCCAATTTACACATTCCCATTATCCAACGATCTTGTTGTATTGTTCTGCATTGTTGCAAGACATGAGCATTAGGACAATGGCCAATAAAATTACTTTTTTCATATTTGGTTTGATTTAAGATGGTTTATACATCATGCATAATGGTTATATGTCACTCTTTTGCAAAAATGTTACAATGCATTCTTTCAATGAAAAAACAAAATTGTTGATTCTTGCTAATTTCAAAAAAATTAAAAGGGTATTTTTGCGTTTAAACTTTAAATCATGCAACTCGTTTTCGCCACCAACAACCCAAACAAATTAAAGGAAGTCCAAAGCTTGATCCCCGACCACATAAAACTATTGAGTCTAAAGGACATCGATTGTTTCGAGGACATTCCTGAAACACAACCATCCATTGAAGGCAATGCCATACAGAAGGCAGAATACATAAAGACAAATTACGGTTACGATTGCTTTGCAGATGATACCGGCTTGGAAGTTGATGCCTTGAACGGGGAACCTGGAGTATTTTCGGCACGTTATGCGGGAGAACGACGCAATGCGAATGACAACATGGATCTGTTGTTGAGGAATTTGAAAGATAGTGACGATAGACGCGCCCAATTCAAGACCGTGGTGGCCTTGCATTTAAATGACAAGTTGGAAACCTTCACTGGAATCTGCAAAGGGGAAATAACTACAAAAAAGCACGGTGAAAAGGGTTTTGGCTACGACCCCATATTTAAACCCAATGGCTATGACGACACTTTTGCCGAAATGGATTTGGCCCTAAAAAACAAAATTGGCCATCGTGGAAAAGCCGTAATGCAATTGGTCGCGTTTTTGAATGCGTTGTAGTACCAAATGACAATCAACAATTATTAAAATTGGAACAACTGATTTGAGATACAAGATAATTCAATATGGAATCCTATTTATATTTGGAGCATCAATGCTCTATCAACTCATCCCTTTAGGAGACTTTTGTCGTGGACTGCCAAATGGATTGACTTTCTTATCCTTTGCTGTCCTCTTGCTATTTTCTTTTCTAACCATTGTCATAAACAACGTCGTTAAATTTATAAGACACAAACAACGTTTTCATGTTGTTCCATTGGTTATTGTTTTAGTATTGGGAATTATTGGTTACGCCCTTTTTAAATCGAATGATAAAAAATTTTGGACGACAAAGGTTTTAACTGGCACGATAGAAAGTACGAAATATTCACAAAAAGGGTCTTTAACCCTGTATAGAAACCTTTCTTTTTCTGCTACTTGCCTAGAACTGGAGTACAAATGCACTTTTCAAGGTTCATATCAATTAAACGGAGATACTCTAAAACTAAAAAAAAACAATCTTAGTGAATTGACAGATACTCTTTTCACAACAAGCTATATCCTTTCCAAAGACAGTGGGGCATTGACTCCCATTGATGGAAACTTCAAAAAAGTATTAATTAGAGAAATAACAGAATAGCTTTTAACATCTCATTACACATAATGAATCAAACTGAAGAAATCCAAAAACACAACAACCAAACTTTAATCTACCTCTGCTCTGTCTTTTTCGAAAGGGCATCTTATTATGGCTTTCGAGCCATTCTTGTTCTCTATATGATTGGAGAAACTTTAAAGATGTCTCGAGAAGAAGCCTTATACATCTACGGCTCCTTTACTGGAGCTTTTTTAATATCCAAAATAATTGGAGCCCTATTCGGCGATTTAATCATTGGCAATAAGAAAGCCTCTTTAATAGGTGGAATCATTCAAGCTTTTGGTGCTTTTTTCATATGTATCCCTTCTTCTACGAGCTTATATGTGAGTTTGTTTCTAATAGTACTTGGAAATGGTTTCTACAGTCCAAACTTGACTGCTCTTTTTGGTAAGAACTATTTAAACAAGACAAAGTTGTTGGATTCTGGCTTTACCCTCTATTACCTATCAATAAATGTGGCTGCCACGCTAGGTATTGCATTTATAGGCTACATAGGAGACAACATAAGTTGGAATTATGGTTTCGCGATGTCTGGGGTTTTAATGTTGGCATCTACAATATTCATATATGTTTCTAAAGAATCACAAGATGTCGACATGACAAAAATCAATACGTCTCCCATGGAGCTAAGGGCACTCAAGATCATAAT
Source organism: Bizionia sp. (assembly GCA_020631395.1). GTDB lineage: Bacteria > Bacteroidota > Bacteroidia > Flavobacteriales > Flavobacteriaceae > JAHDHI01. Next base: position 1,506 of record JAHDHI010000008.1, on the reverse strand, counting down.
CAGTATCATCCTAGTCACCTTGTTTTGGGGAGTTTACGAATTGTCCAGTAGTAATGTCTACCTTCTTCAAAATCAACTAAAAGTTTTTTTAACTGCATTCGCCCCAGAGCATCTCTGGTCATTTTTAAATCCAATTTTCCTAATTTCAACAAGCATCATAGCTGTTGTATTGTGGACAAAATTCCACACTAGCCAAGCTATGAAACTAACATTGGGCTTCTTCTTTGGAGCCTTGTCATTTGGTGTTTTGATGACCATTCCAGAAGTACCTTCCGGGCAGGATTTGACAATATATCTAATAGCAACGGTTTTATTGAGTATCTCGGAAATATGCATAGCTCCAATAATTTTTTCGGTTTTAACAAAGTACACCAATCCTAAATACCTAGCGATCGTGATTAGCTTTACTTTTGTACCTACTCGTGTTTCTAGCATGCTAATTGGTTACTTCAATGACTATTTTTATAACAATCCATCAATTGCCATGATGGCATCTTTTGTTTCCATGGGTATCATCGGTATCGCATTGTCAATCTACATCTTGTTCATAAAAAGGCTTATCAAGCAAAAAAGTTAAACTCGCTCCTGAGCTGATGGGGTGCTGGTAAGCATTAAGAATTACGAAGGGCTACGTATTCTTAATTGGTGAAAGTTTCATTACTTTTGATCATACCATGAAAACCAACGAACCTAGTGAAAAAAACTGTATTTGAAATCACCAAAATGGACTGTCCATCGGAAGAGAATCTAATCCGAATGAAATTGGACGGAATTTCAGGCATTTCGAATTTGGACTTTGATATTCCGAATCGAAAATTGATCGTTTTTCACAGCGGAGAAATTTACCAAATAGAAAAGTCCGTTATCGAATTAAATTTAGGCGGAAAGAAAATCTCGACTGAACAAACAGACCAAACGGAGTTTAAAGAAAACACAAGCCAAAAAAAGCTACTTTGGTCTGTACTTGCAATAAATTTTGTCTTTTTCATAATCGAAATGACAACAGGAATCATCTCAAAATCCATAGGTCTTGTTGCCGATAGTTTGGATATGCTTGCGGACAGTTTCGTTTACGGAATTAGCTTGTTTGCTGTTGGTGGAACGTTGATTAAGAAAAAGCGGATTGCGAAACTTGCTGGGTATTTTCAAATTTCGCTCGCAATTATCGGGTTTGTGGAAGTTTTAAGGCGGTTTTTGGGAGACGAGAAGCTTCCCGATTTTTCGACAATGATCATCGTTTCGGTTTTTGCGCTTATCGCAAACGGAATTTGCCTTTACATTTTGCAAAAGTCAAAGAGTAAAGAAGAAGCTCATATGAAAGCAAGTATGATTTTCACCTCGAATGACGTGATTATCAATTTAGGAGTAATAATCGCAGGAATTTTGGTAAATTGGTTGAATTCCAATAAACCTGATTTAATTATAGGAACAATCGTTTTTGTATTAGTAATTCAAGGTGCATTTCGGATATTGAAGTTGAGCAAGTGAGTAAAAAAACCTACTATT
>JAHDHI010000078.1:14873-22078 GCA_020631395.1 Bizionia sp. | reverse complement strand
GCTCAAGGCCAATGGAAAATACGAAGCCTCGAACGTGGCAATGCAGAAGTTTGCGACGATGAGACCGAGTGACGATAGAGCGATGGCCTTCAATGCAAATCCAAATTATTTGCCAAAGATTTTGGAGAGAGGGAAGAAATTCAATGTTCAAAATTTGGACATCAATTCTGCAACATCCGATTTCGGAGGTACCATACAAGGAGGGAAGTTATATATAACTTCGGCAAGAAATGATTCCAGAAAGAGCTATGGATGGAACGAACAGCCATTTTTGGACATCTACCAGTATACCATAGCTAGCGACAGTACATATCAAGACGAGGAATTGCTTAGCAATGACATCAACACGAAGCATCACGAAGGTATAGTTGCCTTCACACCAGATGGGAATACGATGTATTTTTCCCGTGAAAGTTTTTACGAGGACATCTACGAGAAGGACTCCCTTTCCAATACGAAATTCAGTGTCCTTCACATGTACAAGGCCACAAAGAGTGGAGACGAGTGGAAGAACGTGGAAGCCTTGCCGATAAACAGCGAAAACTACTCCATAAAGAATCCGTCGGTAAGCAAGGATGGGAAGACCCTGTACTTTGCATCGGACAAGCCTGGAGGATATGGGAAATTTGATATCTACAAGGCCAAAATAGGTAATGGGGGACAAGTAGGAGAACCGGTAAACCTTGGACAAAAGGTGAATACGGAAGGGCAAGAGATGTTCCCTTTCATAGGATCAGACAACACTTTGTACTTCTCATCTACAGGACATTTGGGACTAGGAGGGATGGATGTGTTTCATACCAAGGAAATAGACGGGAAGATGGCACCAATACGTAATGCCGGAATACCCATAAACAGCAACGGTGATGATTTTGCATTTTCGGTAAATGATGAAACAGGTGAGGGATTCGTCTCTTCGAACAGAGACGGTGGAAAAGGAAGTGATGACATCTATGGAGTGAAGAAGCTACAACCCATATGCGATGTTTTGATAGCTGCCACGATAACAGACAACAAGACTGGAAAGATATTGGCTGGAGCAACTGCTACACTTTACGATGACCAAGGAAACAAGCTTTCCACGAAGAATACCAATGCTGAAGGGTTGGTGGAATTCATTGTGGAATGTGAAACGGAAACCGAATTGGAAGTAACGATGGCGGAGTACGAAAGCAAGAAGATGGACATTGAAGGCACTTCGGAAGAAGAAGTGGAGGTGGCTATGGCATTGGATCCCATTGAAGTTTTGATCGTAGAGGACAAGGTAGAGTTGAACCCAATTTATTTTGATTACGACAAGTCAAACATCACTGCACAAGGAGCCTTCGAATTGGACAAGCTGGTGCAGGTGATGAACAAATACCCAGATATGGTCATATATGCAGCTTCTCACACGGATAGTAGAGGTTCGTCATCGTACAATGAAAAGTTATCCGATCGTAGAGCTAAGACAACTGTACAGTATGTGATATCAAAAGGTATAGATGCTGCAAGGATTTCTGGTGCTGGAAAGGGCGAAAATGAATTGGCGGTAGATTGTGGAACCAAATGTAGTGAAGAAGAACATCAAATGAATCGCCGCTCTGAGTTTTTGATTACTAGTGGTGGACCACAAAACAATCAATAGATAAAATTATTTTATAAACACAGCGAATAAGTCTTAAAAACCAGCTTCAAATATCTTTTGATGCTGGTTTTTTAATTTTATTGTTTTGGCAATACACCGTCCTCTTAAAAGTCAATAAGGAAAGATTTGAAAGCCTTTTTGTTAGAAGCCGTAGTTTATGCCCAAACCGAATACTTCTCTTGTTTGAAAGCCTTTAAATGCGTTGTCATCGTAAATGGCTTGAAATGCCAAGTTTGCAGACAAGTATTTGTTGATGGACATCACTAAATTCATCGTATAGTCGATATCGACATTTTGTGGATCTTCCAAATAATTGGAATATAGGTTTAAAATGTTCTCCATGGAAACGTTTTCCATCAACTTCAACTTGTAGTATGCGCCAAGGGCAAAACCCAATTCAAAGCGAAAAGTTTCATTTGCTTCCACTCCAAAGTATCCACCAGCTTCGTTGAAGGCACTTGCCAATGCAGCAGGAATTGCAGTGAACTCATCGTGTACAAAAATCATCTTTGCTGTTGCAGGTGCGATGTTTACTTTTAGGTTGTCACTTTTTTTCCATAGCATACCAGGACCAAATTGCAAATAGGCAGGAGAGAAGAAGTGAGTTGTTTTTTCGCCAGTTTCATTGTCGAAACCAGAGTCCATTTGCGTTTTAAAGTTTAAGAAGGCTGAGTAAAACCAATATCCACTAGCTTTTTTACCAACTAAAGAATTAAATTCCAAGCGATCATCTGTTTTTTGTTTTTCTGAATCTTCTATTTTCGTTACACCATAGGAGGCGATAAGCTTATTGTCCCAAACGAGATCTCCTTTTACATAATTGAAGTCGTAATTCAAGCCCAGCGTTCCAGAAATGTTGTTTATTCCACCAGCTGTCCAGTTGTTAAATGAAGATTGATTGAATAGAAATGAGATGTTTCCAGATTTGCTCCAGCCTTGTTTTGGCTCATCTGTGGCTGAATCATCCTGTGCATTCATCGAAACGATTCCAATAAAAAATGCAGATAGTAAAAATATTTTTTTCATGTTTTTTAATAATTTGATGACACAAAAATATGTTAAAATATTCTTTTGGAAATGAACAGGAAAAATGGCGCTGAGTTTAATCGATAAAATGCAATTTTAATCGATTATCAACTTTTAAACAAAGGAACGGAAGAACAGGCCTCTCCAAACATTAAGGATTTGACAAAAGGTTTCAACCTTCTTGAGAGCATCAAATATGCATTGGTAGGAACAGGTTTTTTGGAGCATCCTTTTACGATTACGGGTTTTCCCTTGAAGGGTTCGACATCCAAGTCATTTATAATGTCTTGATACAGAGTTGTTTCCAGAGCAGTCAAGTTTCCTAGAATGACCTGCTTGGCATAAGGTTCCAATTGAATGGTGATGAGCATGAAAGCCCAAGCAGGAACTATGGCATCGGTACTACAAGTGATGGCAATGTAATCTCCTTGGTGTTGAGACCAATCGTATTGTTTTACTTGTGACCTAAATTCTCTTTCCCGTAATACGAATCCTTCATAGAGCCAATCTTTAACATCGAATACAATGCGATTGCCATCTGGATAATAATCCTCAAGATCAATAACCATCAATTTGCTGTTCGCTACGCGATTAACTATCTCATCTGTCATGTTAATTAATGATATGTCCTTTTGTTCGTTTTTTACGTTAAGGGCTTTACGGTTTTGTGAATTTAAAGCATTCCTAGCTCCAACTTTGCCTCTTCACTCATTAAATCTTGTGTCCAAGGCGGGTCGAAGGTGATTTCCACCTCTGCGTCCTTGACGTCTTTGAGAGATTTTACTTTCTCTTCAACCTCCAATGGCAACGTCTCGGCAACTGGACAATTTGGCGTTGTCAGAGTCATCAGTACTTTCACATCATAATCCTCATTCACGAAAACATCGTAAATCAACCCCAATTCATATATGTCCACAGGTATTTCCGGATCGTAAATGGTTTTTAGGACTTTTACGATTTTTTCACCTAATTCTGCCGTATCTATTGTTGTATCACTCATGGAAAAACTTGTTTTCGTTCCCACGATTTTGGGAAGCTTTTTTAATGTTGTTTAAATTCTTGTTTGCTGCAATTAAGAATCTAGTTTAGTTGTGTTTGGTATGCAATGGCATACATCTTTAGTTGCTTGATCATACTCACCAGTCCATTGGCTCGCGTTGGAGACAAGTGTTCCTTTAGTCCAATTTTGTCAATGAAATCAGTGTTCGCATCAATAATGTCTTTGGGGTGTTGATTTGAAAACACACGTATCAAAATGGCTATTATTCCTTTTGTGATTATAGCGTCACTGTCTGCTGTAAAAGCAATTTTGTCTTCGTTCATTTCTGCATGTACCCATACTTTGCTTTGACAGCCCTTTATTATGTTGTCTTCTGTTTTGTATTGAGATTGAATCAAAGGTAGCTCCTTCCCAAGATCTATCATATATTGGTAGCGTTCTTCCCAATCTTCAAACATTGAGAACTCATCAATTATTTCATTTTGTATTTCTTGTATGCTTTGCATCTCAGTTGAATTTTACTTTGCAAAAATAAGAAATTCAAATGATGAAGTCTACTCTTTGTCCTTGGCAATCGCCAACATTTTGTTAATTAAATCAGAAACGCCTTCATTAGGGTTTCCTGCATCAAAATTAGGGACTTGATAAGTTTCCCCATCTTTGGTGATTTTTAGCTCTCCAATGGCAGCACCGTCATAAAATCGCTTTTCGCTAGGCGCCTTCATTTTCTCCATAGCCTTCAAGTCGATGTCATCGACCAGTTGCATCAGGGCTTTCCAATTGTCTTCCCCAACAGCTTTGAAAGTAGGTTTTTCATTAGGGCTGTTTTGTGTGGATACTTTCTTCCCGTTTATTTTCAAAACATAGAAACTACCACGAGTAATCGCTGAATACTCGATAATTACCTTTTCGGGTTCTTGTGCTTTTTCTGACGCCATTTCGGATTTTTCAAGTTGTTCGTTAGTGCTGGCATTAGCTGTTGCTTCCTTAGCACCTCCGCAAGCATTTAAAAGTATTGTAAATAGTAACATGGTAATTGTCTTCATAACATTAAATTTTGTCATTCTATGATTTAATATACAAAAAAGACGCCAAAGTTGGCGTCTTTAGTTTTTTATTAATCTTCGTTGCTTAATTTATCATATCTTCTCTTGCCCCTCCAGCAGCAAAGAGTGCTCTCATCCTGTTTCTTTGACCGTCTGAAAACATGTACATGCATGCATCGTCAACATAGTCCATATAATTCATGGTCATGTCATTTGATTTGCAATTTACGGTTGGATATGAAGGACAGCCATAGTTTGGAGCGTCGGATTTTGGTGTATCTGCAACAAAATCATCTCTGTTGCATCTTCCATCTCCCCAAATATGACGTAAGTTCAAATAGTGTCCTACTTCGTGAGTCGTTGTTCTACCTCCGTTGAAAGGGGCAGCTACGTAACCAGTGTTTCCAAAGTATTGAGTTCCAACAACAATCCCGTCTGTTGATAAGGATCCTCCAGGGAATTGTGCGTATCCTAAAATTCCTCCACCTATGTTACATACCCATATGTTCAGGTGTGTAGATGGAGATATTGGAGGATAAGCTGCTTTTACGGCATCGTTGGTTCCCCAAGACGATTTGGAATCCGAATGTCTGTATGTTCCTGCCAAAGTGAATTCTATTTCAGAATCTGTGATGTCATTGTCAAATTCTGCTGGCAATAGACTGGCATCGCTATTCGTTTTCCTGAAATCGTCATTTAAGACAGTTATTTGCGATGCTATCTGTGCATTGCTAATGTTTTCGTTGGTGTTGCTATAGATAACGTGTACATAGACTGGAATGTTAATTATGCCAAGACCATCGTCAATGGGTAATTCGTCAACATCTCCAGAACCTCCTCCATTTGGGTTGCCACCACCATTTCCAGGTTTGTTGGTAGCTTTGAATAAACGTGTATGGTATTCTACATCATACATCTTCTTTTCCAACTCTGGATTTTCATTTAGCTGACGATTCAGATTTACCATGGAATGACATACATTTCTCCCTTCAGCCAGTCTTTGGGCTTCATCTACACTGGCATCCGTGTAAACATAAAAATCTGACATGTCTACTTTGGATTGATTTTCATCGGTAATTTCATTTTTGTCATTGGAGCATGACGAAAAGAGCATGGCTATGGAAGCCATTGCTAGAAAACAATTTCTCATAATTTATTTAGATTATTTGGTTAAATATTTGCTTAATATATAAAAAAATAACTAAAAAAATGTTAATATGTGAATATTCATTCGATGTGTCCTTTTTTAAGGGCACCTATTTGTTGAATGATTTATGATGTGAAAAGAGTATGGAAAAGGGAGTGGAATTAAGACAGCATCATTTTTGCTTTCCTTACACCTTCAACCAAAGTGTCAATTTCAGTCTTGGTATTGTAAAAGGCAAAAGAAGCTCTAACGGTACCAGGGATGTTGAAGTAGTTCATTATGGGTTGTGCACAATGATGTCCTGTACGTACGGCAATTCCCAATTTGTCTAGAATGGAGCCAACATCGTACGGGTGAATACCTTCCAGATTAAATGATATTACGGAGGTCTTGTTCTTGGAAGTACCGTAGATTTTCAAGCCTTCAATTTCTGAAAGCTTTTCGGTTCCATAGTCCAAAAGCTCATTTTCATAGTCTGCAATGGCTTCAAAACCAATGGCGTTCATATAGTTCAAGGCAGCGCCAAAGGCAATGCCTCCACAAATGTTAGGTGTACCAGCCTCGAATTTATGCGGTAGTCCAGCATAGGTCGTCTTTTCAAAGGTAACTTCTGCTATCATTTCTCCTCCTCCTTGATATGGAGGGAGCTTGTTGAGCCATTCTTCTTTTCCGTACAATATGCCAACACCAGTTGGACCACAAATCTTATGTGCAGAAGCAACATAGAAGTCTACATTCAGATCTTGGAGATCCGGTTTGATGTGAGGGCATGCTTGTGCTCCATCTATGAGGACAGCTGCACCTATTTGGTGAGCATTGTCTATAATGTGTTTTATTGGGTTTATGGTGCCCAAGGCATTGGAAATATGGTTGACAAAGACCAATTTCGTGTTTTCGGAAAGCAAGGCGTCATAAGCATCCATTTCCAATTCACCATGCTGGTTCATTGGTATTACCTTTAAAATGGCTCCAGTACGTTCGCAAAGCATTTGCCATGGTACGATGTTGCTATGGTGCTCCAAAGCAGAGACGATGATCTCGTCACCTTTCTCCAATAGCGCTGAAAATCCATTGGCTACCAGATTGATGCTGTGGGTGGTTCCAGAAGTAAAAATGACCTCATGAACATATTTGGCATTGAAATGCCTTTGAATCGTTTGTCTGGCCTGTTCGTATTTATCCGTGGCTTCTTGACTCAAGGTATGGACACCACGGTGAATGTTTGCATTGTAGTTGGTGTAATAATCTACAATGACATCTATGACTTGTTGTGGTGTCTGTGAGGTAGCTGCATTATCAAAATACACCAAAGGTTTACCGTTTACTTGACGTTGAAGTATAGGGAAATCTTTTCTTATG
>JAHDHI010000078.1:0-14773 GCA_020631395.1 Bizionia sp. | reverse complement strand
AACACCCAATTTGTTGGCAATTAGTTTAGTAATGCGCTGCTTCAATTCAGGGATCTTCACAGAACTCAATACATTGTTGCTAAAGGCATACATTAAAAGGGCTTTAGCCTCTTTTTTAGGAATACCCCTTGAACGCATATAGAACATGGCGCTTTCATCCAATTGGCCAATGGTGCAGCCGTGAGAACATTTTACATCGTCTGCGAAGATCTCCAATTGGGGTTTGGTGTTTATGGTCGCCTTGTCACTTACCAAGATGTTGTTGTTTGCTTGGAAAGCGTTTGTTTTCTGTGCCTCTTTTTCAACAACTACCTTACCGTTGAAGACACCTGTTGAGCTGTCTCCAAAAATACCTTTGTAGTCTTGATGACTCTCACAATTTGGTTCTATGTGGTGTACTAGTGTGTTATGATCTACATGTTGCTTGTCTCCAATGATCGTGATCCCTTTCATCGTAGAATCTATGTGTTCGCCATTTTGATAAAAGTTGAGATTGTTACGTATTAACTTGCCGCCGAACGAAAAGGTATGTACCAAACAATGGCTGTTTCCTTTTTGATTGATGAAGGTATTGTCTATCAATGAGGCGTTTGAGTTGTCATTTTGGATTTTATAATAGTCCATAATGGCATTCTTGTCGGCAAATATTTCAGTAACGCTATTGGTCAAAACAGGATTGTCCGTTAAGCTTTGATGGCGTTCTATGATTTGAACCTGAGCGTTTTCATCCACTACGACGAGGTTTCGGGGTTGCAACATCAAGGCCGATTCGTTTCCTGTGGAGAAATGTATGATTTGAATTGGTTTTTCTGCAAGCTTGCCCTTTGGTATGTGGATGTATGCTCCTTCGTTGGAAAATGCCGTGTTTAGAGAAGACAGGCTATCCTTTGTTGCTATTTTATTGAAATGTTTTTCAATGACAGCTTTATATTTTGCCTTGTTCAATGCAGAAGACATCAGACATACATCTATCTTGTCATGGGTGGTCTGCGACAAGTGAGATGAGTACTTGCCATCTATAAATACAATGTTGTAAGTATCTATGTCGTGAATAAAGTATTTTTTTATGTCTTTGTAATCCAATGCATTCTCTTGCTTTGGGAACACACTATAATCCTCTTTTAAAATACTTTTAAGAGAGGTGTACTTCCAAGCTTCTTCCTTTTTGGAAGGAAACCCCACGGTTTCGAAAGTCTTTATGGCTTCGCTTCTAATATCGTGAATCGGTGAATCTACGTCAACACGATTTTCGAATGCTAAAAAGGACGATACTAATTTTTCTTTTAAATCCATTGTATTCAGTTTTCAGTCTCAGAAAGGAGCAAAAATAAATTTACCCCATCGTTGGGACTGCTTACTATTTTTTGTTTTATGAGTAACCAAAGATTGGTTGCTGCAAAGCATTGAGAGAGTTAGATTATGTAGGATACTATGCGTCTACTTCTTCTTTTATCCAGTCGTATCCTTTCTCTTCCAATTCGTGTGCTAGTTCTTTCCCACCGGACTTTACGATTCTACCATTGTACAAAACGTGTACGAAATCGGGAACGATATAATCCAACAAACGTTGATAATGTGTAATCACCACCACGGCGTTGTCCTTGGATTTCAATTTGTTCACACCATTGGCAACAATTCTCAAGGCATCGATGTCCAATCCGGAATCGGTTTCATCAAGAATGGCCAACTTAGGTTCCAACATTGCCATTTGGAAGATCTCATTACGTTTCTTTTCACCTCCAGAAAATCCTTCGTTCAAGGAACGGGACAAGAATTTTCTGTCTATTTCCAAAAGTTCTGATTTTTCACGAATCATCTTTAGCATGTCCTTTGCGGGCATGTCTTCCAATCCTTTGGCCTTTCGATTTTCGTTGATAGAGGTTTTCATGAAGTTGGTAACGGAAACTCCAGGTATTTCCACAGGGTATTGAAATGATAGAAAAATTCCTTTGTGGGCACGTTCTTCAGCAGCCAAATCATTTAAATCTTCTCCTTCTAAAGTGATTTCTCCTTTTTCTACTTCATAGTCTTCCTTCCCTGCTATAACTGAAGCCAATGTGCTCTTTCCAGATCCATTGGGTCCCATTATTGCATGAACTTCTCCTGCTTTTACGTCAAGATTAATTCCTTTTAAAATCGACTTGTCTTCAACACTTGCGTGCAGATTGTTTATTTTTAACATTGTATTATTGTCCTATTTTAATGACTTCGTTAGCTTTGGCATCAAGAGCCTTCACACTTACTATTTCTTTTATTTCCACGTTAAATGGCCAACCTTCTTCTCCTTCAGGCTTTGCTTTTAATTTTCCACGAACTTGTACGGCAATGCCATCGGTTGCTTCTTTTCTATAGGTTTTGCCCATATCGTACAATTCGTGCATTTTGTCATCTATGACAACACCGTAGACAGAACTTCCAACTTGCAATACTGCTGCATCTGCATAATATATGAATTCTCCCGCCAACAAAGTCAAACCATCGTTTTGCTTTGCTGTTTTTCCTGCGATGTCTACTTCATTTTCGTTAGTGGATTCTCCTGGTTTTGTATCGTTTTTACAATTCGTAAATACTGAAAGACATAAAAGTAAGATGAAAATTTTCTTCATGATTATTGTAAATATTTAGGATATTTTGGTAATTTGTTAAAATCGTCTATTGAGTGTTGTATGTATACTTTGGCATTGTTTTCCTTGGCGAAGGCTTCAAAAGCATCCATGCTTTTCAATGTTTCTTCAACACTGTGGTTGAAGCTTGGGACTCCTCTGTTGTCCCTGTTCTCTTGGAAATGATATAGATCACCTGTAAGTAGGAGAGGACCAGCATCTTTTAAATTCAAAAACAGCACTTGATGTCCTGGGGTATGACCAGGCATGGACTTGATAACTACCGTGCCGTCTCCAAATACATCGAAATCGCCATTTAGCTTTTTAACGTTTTTTAGCATAGCGATTTGAGGATAGTTATCCCCCTTTTTTTGTTTTTCACTTGTAATGAAATCGTATTCTGATTCCTGAACCAACCAAGTAGCATCTGCAAACTTATATGCTGAACCCGTATGGTCGAAGTGCGTATGCGATATTGAAATGTACTTGAAGTCTTTGGGGGTTAGCTTCAGTTTAGCCAATTGATTGACTACGGAATCCTTTCTTGTAACCGTAAATGCCCCATTTGGTGTAGTAAAGGGGGGGTGTCCCACCAATCCTTCTGCTAAACCGGCATCCCAAAGCAAACGTCCTTTTGGGTGCTCTATGATGTAAAAGGCATCTTCGAACTCCTTTGTTTCCCCTATGTACATGTCTCCTTGAGAAAAAATCTCTAGCTTGTTTACCTTTATGTCCCCACCGTCCAGTGCATATAATTTTATGCTGGCCTTTTCGTTTTTGACTTGTTCGGTTTCAACATCGTTGTGATTGACTTCCTTTTTGGAGTCCTTACACGATGAAAATGCGATGAGTGCAATTGCTATTAAGAGTGTTTTTTTCATTTAATGCTCGTGAAAACGAGTAGTTTCTTTATAATTAATGAAATCTTTGTTGAATGTCTAACCAACAGATCCTTCCAAACTGATTTCCAATAGTTTTTGAGCTTCTACGGCAAATTCCATTGGAAGTTTGTTTAGTACTTCCTTACTGAAGCCATTGACGATCAATGCTATGGCCTTTTCCGTGTCTATGCCTCGTTGGTTACAATAGAATATTTGATCTTCACCAATTTTGCTGGTAGTGGCTTCATGTTCTATTTGTGCTGTCTTGTTCTTCACTTCAATGTATGGGAAAGTATGAGCTCCACATTCATTGCCCATTAAAAGACTGTCGCATTGTGAGAAGTTACGGGCATTTTCAGCTCTAGAACTTATTTGCACGAGACCTCGGTACGAGTTTTGTGATTTCCCTGCCGAAATTCCTTTGGATATGATTGTGGACTTGGTGTTCTTTCCCAAATGAATCATTTTTGTTCCTGTATCGGCTTGTTGATAATTGTTGGTTACCGCTATGGAATAGAATTCTCCAACTGAATTGTCTCCTTTGAGGACACATGATGGATATTTCCATGTAACGGCACTTCCTGTTTCCACTTGCGTCCATGAGATCTTTGAATTCGTCTCACACAATCCCCTTTTTGTTACAAAGTTGTATACGCCACCTTTTCCTTCTGCATTTCCAGGATACCAGTTTTGCACCGTGGAGTATTTGATCTCTGCATCGTCCAAGGCAATGAGTTCCACAACCGCTGCATGCAATTGGTTTTCGTCACGACTTGGGGCCGTACAGCCTTCCAAGTAGGAAACATAACTGCCTTCGTCCGCAATGACAAGTGTTCTTTCAAATTGCCCTGTTCCTGCTTGATTGATTCTGAAATAAGTGGACAATTCCATTGGACAACGAACGCCTTTAGGGATATAGCAAAAAGACCCATCGCTAAATACCGCAGAGTTCAATGCAGCATAGAAATTGTCTTTTTGCGGAACAATGGTCCCTAGGTATTTTTTTACCAATTCCGGATGTTCTTTGATGGCTTCGGAAATGCTCATGAAGATGATTCCCTTTTCGCCTAAAGTCTTTTTGAAGGTAGTTGCGACAGAAACTGAGTCTACAACCACATCCATAGCAACACCTGATAGTTTCTTTTGTTCGTCCAAGGATATTCCTAGCTTTTCGAACGTTGCCAACAACTCAGGGTCGACTTCGTCTAAACTGTCGTATTTTGGCTTGCTGTTTGGTGCTGAATAATAGGATATTGCTTGAAAGTCAGGTTTTTTGTAATTGACATTTGCCCATTCCGGTTCTTTCATTTCCTTCCATGTAGCAAATGCTTCCAAACGCCAGTCGGTCATCCATTGGGGTTCTTCCTTCTTTTTGGAGATGGCACGTACGATGTCTTCATTTAAACCAACAGGGAATGTCTCGGATTCTATGTCGGTATAAAAACCATATTCATACTCTTTGGTTTTAAGCTCTTCTCTTAAATCGTCTTCAGTATATTTGCTCATTGTCTTAAAATTATAAAGAGAAACTTTCTCCGCAACCACAAGTTCGGTTGGCATTTGGGTTATTGAAAACGAATCCTGTTCCGTTCAATCCGCCTGAATATTCTAACGTGGTTCCTATTAAATATAAAAAACTCTTTTTGTCAACAATGATCTTTACGTCATTGTCTTCAAAAACTTTGTCACCTTCTTCTTGTGTTTTGTCAAACTTCAAATCGTAGGACAAACCAGAACAACCACCACTTTTAACACCGACACGAACATAGTCTGTGCTAGCATCAAAGCCATCGTCAGTCATTAATTCAATAACCTTCTTTTTAGCTGTTTCAGAAACTTTAATCATAAATTTTCAATTAGAATTGGTCTAAATAGTGTGCAAATATACAATATAAGTCGCTTTTTACCATATAACATAACATTATATTAATAAATGGTTTTATAGTGAAAAACTATTAGTTTGTGAAGTCAGGGTTTGTTAAAAAGGAAGAATCGGATAAAGTTAGCAAGAAAGCCTTTAAATCTGCCTTGTCCTGATCGGTAAGTTGCACACCTCCTTGTTCGACTTTTTTCATCAAAGGATCTATTGTGGGAGAGTCCTGCAAGCCTTCGCTATAATGGTTTATGACTTCTTCCAATGTGCTGAAGCGACCATCGTGCATGTATGGAGCTGTAAATGCCAAGTTTCGTATCGAAGGCGATTTGAATTTTCCGTTGTCCGACGGATCCCCGCTTACTCCTCCAAGCCCCAAATCCGTGAATGTTGCATCCAAACCGTTGTTGTGGAATATGTTGTCTGTCCACAATGGGTTGTTTGGATTGCCATGACAATGAAAGCAATCTCCTCTTTCCTCGTCCATAAATACATCCAAACCGTTTTGCTCCTCTGGAGTCAAGGTGGCTTGACCGAGTGAAAATTTGTCAAATTTTGAATTTGACGAAATGAGTGTGCGCTCAAATTGTGCTATGGCTCTTGTCGTCAATTCTTTTGTGATCGTTGTAGTGTTAAAGGCTTTTCTAAACAATTCAGGATATTCTGAATGATTGGATAGTTTGTCAATGACATCATCCCAATTGCTATGCATTTCTATTGGGTTTTGTACAGGTTCTTGTGCTTGCCTTTCCAAGCTCAATTCCTTGCCATCCCATGCGAAACGTTCATTGTAATTCCACGCCAAGTTAAACAAGGGCATAGAATTTCTCGTTCCAAGATTTCCATCTATACCTTCGCTAAAGGGAGTATTGTCCGAAAATGCATTTTGCGGTGCATGACAAGTAGCACAAGCTTGTGTTTCGTCTCCAGAGAGTATCTTGTCGAAAAACAATTTTTTTCCCAATGCAACCCCTTCCACCGTTTGTGGGTTGCCGCTTGGAATTACAGGGGCAATTATATTTTGTTCGAAAAGAGGAGGGATGTCCAAGGGCAGTGGTGTTGGCTCATATCCTTGTACTTGGTTTTCGTCATCTGAGCATGACGCTAAGATGAGGAAAGCAAAACATACGATATGGACAGTCCATTTTTTCATTTGCTACTGAGTAATTGTACCTAAGCCAAACACACCATTCTTTCCATTGTCATGCATCATTATTTGAGCAGAGGAGTTTGGCATTAACATTTGATTGAGGGTGTTCAAGTCCCAAGTATTGGGGTTTTTAAACCATTCAGCCAAATTTGTCTTCACTTCTATGGTTGCGTCGTTCGTTATGGATATAGCTCCAAGGTCTACAGTGAAAAAAGTGTCTTGAGGAAATGTAGGATTCATTCCTGGACTGTCTACAGCTCTTATGGAGTGGTAGTTGAAACCTTGTTCGGTGCTGGAAGTATCCATGAATTTTCCGTCAAATTGCATATAATGATATCCTCCACCCAACATATCGGGGACATTAAAGCTCTCACTATTTAAATCCGTATAGTTTCCTGCATTGTCTTCGTTGTCGAATCCAAAGGTAAAGGATACATTCGTGTATGCACCGGTAGGGATGTTTGTATCGATATTGTATATTAAACCATTGTTATTGGTGACATCTACCAAATTATGACCATCGATCACTATTTCTTCACCATTTGCTTTCGTAAATGTCACGTCCGAAATCAAATAGCGTAATCTAGAGATGGTTAAAACTTCACCATTGGCATTGGTATATTCGGTGTTTTCAAAATCTGCGTTGGAAACTGGTGCCCCATCCCAATTATGAGTGAATTCAAAACTTGTTTTTGCCGAAGTTTTTATGTTGTCGTCATTGTCTTCTCCGCATGACACGAAGCTTATGGATACGACTAATAGGAGGGCAAGCATTTTTTTCATTCTCAATTCTCTTATTTTAAAGTTACTTTATTTTTACTAGTAGCAAATCCGTAAAACCTTTGTTTTCTGTCAAATCTCCATCATTGCTTGAGGTTTCACCTACTAAAACTATGGTTTTGTCGTTTAATTCTGCAATGTCATAGGCAAAATCGATGTCTGTTCCTCCTATGGTCTTTTGCCATTGTAATTCTCCAGAGCTGTTTACCTTCAGGGCCCAAGCATCGTTCTGGCCTTGATTTGTCGTCACGTCTCCATCGTCACTTCTAGAGCTACCTGCCAATATGAAACCACCGTCTTGAGTTCTTGATATTGATCGTGCAACATCGAAACTGGTTCCTCCAATGGTCTTCTCCCAAAGTAACTCTCCTGCTGGTGAAATTTTGATCAACCATAGATCTGCTGCTCCCTTGTGGTTGGAAACATCCATGTCATTGCTTCTGGTGTCTCCTGCTATTATGTAATTGCCATCTCCGGATTTCACGATGGCCCTGGCTTCGTCTATTTCCGAGCCTCCAAATGACTTTTCCCAAACCAAGGCTCCCGTTGCAGAAATTTTAACTACCCAAAAGTCGTAAGTTCCTTTGTTGTTGGAAATGTCCGTATCCTGACTATCTGATCTTCCTGCCAATATATACCCATTGTCTTCAGTTTGTACTACTCCCTCAGGTGTATCTGTAAAGTTGCCGCCAAAATATTTGCTCCATTGCAAATCCCCCGTTGCACTTAATTTTATTGCCCAATAATCTCCTCCTGCGTGAAGAGTGTTTTTGTTTTTTGTTGTGTTCCCTTCTCCGCCGGAAGCTGTTACATCTAGTACTCCAGTTATTAGATAACCACCATCGTTGGATTGCATTAGGGAAATTCCTGTGTCTGTCCCTGAATAACCGAAGGATTTTTGCCAGGAAATATTTCCCGACGCGTCTAATTTCGCTACCCAGTAATCTTCTGCGCCTGAGTTTTCGGAAACATCTTCATCATTGCTATAGCTTGATCCTAAAATGGCATAACCTCCATCTTGAGTTTGTATGACATCGTTTCCTCGGTCATCCCCAGTTCCACCGTAGGTTCTGTTCCATTGTAGTTCGTTGGAAGCATTGAATTTCAGCATCCAATAATCATAACTCTCATTTTGTTTGTCAATCACATCCCCATTCATGCTTTGTGTAAATCCCATAATGGCATAACCGCCATCTATCGTACCAATAACAGATTTTGCACTTTCATTTTTGGTGCCTCCATAGGTTTTGATGAAATCGACATTGCCAGTTGCAACAGGTGTCGTAGGTGTAGGTTGTGATGGGGTGTCGTCTTTTGAACAACTAACAATGCATAGCAAAGCTATGAATTGCAATGTCAATATGTTTTTTTTCAAGTTCATTATGTATCACTTTTTCTAACAATGAATAAACCTCTTTCTATATCTCCTAAAATGATGTTGCCACTAGGGAAATATGGATAAAGACTCCATACTCCATTGAAACTAGCGCTGTCACTTGATGGATAAGTATCGAAATACCCTGTTTCCGTCATGGAATTCGATGCAGCTCCTATGTTGGAAATATCTAGAACCCGCATTCCTGCTCTGTAGTTTGACAAATAGTATCTGTTCCCTTTTACATAGCCATTATGATCTGTTGCCGCAGTTGGACCAAGATAAGTGGATGAAGCAACCGGATTGTCCAAATCGTTGAAATCGAATACCAATGTCTTGGTGTTGAAGCCAAAACTTTGCTCATCTACTTCATCACCAAGGATGAAATAGCGATGGTCGTCTGTAAACCAGCCTTGATGTGCATAGGCCGTTTGCGGATAGGTGAATTCACTAATGGCAATGACGTTGCTTTTGTCCGTTACGTCCAATATTACCACTTTATCCGTATTGCCGTTGCTGCCTACATAGATCTCTTTTCCCGTATAATCCGCATCAGGCCCATTGTATGTGATTACTTGGGCATCATGAGAATAACCTCCAGCAGTATAATCACCTAAGGAGGCCGGATTTAGAGGATTCGAGATGTCTATAAAAATTGGGCCTCCTCCATTGGTGGACGTGCATCCAACCAAATAAGCCACGGCTTCACTTTCATTGATTACTATGTTATGGCAACTTCCCACTCCATCATAGATGGCATCGGCTGTAAATGTCTCAGGTGCGTTGGCCACATTTCTCAGACGAGTCAAATCGAATACTTGCATGCCATGGTTCCCAACACCATCGGCAACAATGAATGCATGGTTGTTGTATACTTTTACGTCTCTCCAAAAATTGGTTCCAGCAGCAGAGTTCAATCTCCCCAAGAAAACAGGATTGGTCGGATTTGTCACATTTACGAATGCCGTACTGTTATTCAAGCCAACCAAAGCATATTCATCCCCATTCGCAGGGTCTGTCCATCCCCAAATGTCACTGCCTTCACTATCTGCCGTGCCTCCTAACGTTTCTGCACTGATGTTGCCTAGCAAATCATAACCATTGCAAGGGTAGGGACCTGCCATACCATTTTCACAAACTAAAACACCATTTTCGTTGGTTGCAATTACATTGTCGGTAGGTTCATTCGAACAACTTTGAATAATTGAGAACATTGCACTAGCAAAGAAAATTGCAGGTGCTGTTTTAATGATGTTTGTTAGGTATTTCATTCGAACGATTTATTTCAACATCAACTTCTTGGTAGACGTGTTGTTTATTTTTATCAGGTATATGCCTTTTGAATAGTTTTCTATTGGTAAAACGAATTCTGTCTTGTTAATATTGCTCTTGTCAAATACTTTTTGACCCAAGAGATTGTGAATTGTAATCGCATTTATATTCTTGTCTCCCATAGATTTTACGGTAGCCGAAGATGTTGTTGGATTTGGTGACAATGAAAAACCATTGGCCTCAATTTGAAAGTCAGGAGTACTCAAGGTACCACTTTTTCTAATTACTATCAATCCTCTTTGAAGATCGCTGATTATGATATTTCCACTAGAGAAATAAGGATAGACACTCCAAGCACCACCAAAATTTGCATTGTTGTTATTTGGAAAGGTATCAAAATAACCTATTTCCGTCATCGAGTTTGAAGAAGCTGAAATATTTGTAATGTCCAAAACACGTAAACCAGCCGTGTAGCTGGCCAAATAGAATTTATCCCCCAAGACATATCCATTGTGATCTATTGAATCATTGTTTGCCAAGTAGGTGGATGATAACGAGGGATTGTCCAAATCAGTGAAATCGAATATCAATGTTCTGGTACTTACACCGAAATCTTGTTCGTCTCCTTCATCTCCAAGAAGGAAATATTTGTGGTCATCCGTAAACCATCCTTGATGTGCATAGCTTATTTGTGGGTATGAGAATTGACTAAGGGAAACGACATTGTTCTTGTCAGTAACATCCAAAACGACAATCTTATTGGAGTTTCCATTGCTTCCTACATAAATTTGTTTTCCAACGTGTTCTGTATCTGGACCGTTGTAAGTTACAACTTGAGCATCGTGCGTATAACCTCCAGCTGTATAATCTCCCAATGTAGTTGGATTTGCAGGATCCGTTATATCCACGAAAATGGGGCCACCGCCATTGGCAGAACTACAGCCTACCAGATATGCCACACCTTCTGCTTCGTTTATGACTATGTTGTGACAACTTCCAATCGTGATACTTCCACCTCCATCGCCTGTGTATTTAAGTACTTGTGAGCCACCATACGTTAAATCCGAATCTACACCATCCCTAAGTATGGTTAAATCGAAAACCTGCATGCCATGTGCCCCAACACCATCGGCTACGATGAAGGCATAGTTGTTGTAGACTTTGACGTCCCTCCATGCACTTGTACCTGCAGCGGTATTGATTCTTCCTAAAAAAATAGGGTTTACGGGATCCGTAATGTCAACAAAGGCTGTACTGTTGGAAAGGCCTATTATGGCATATTCCTTGTTGTCCATAGGATCTGTCCACCCCCATATGTCACTTCCGCTACCGCCTCCCGAAAGGCCTAAGGTGGATGTTGGAATTCTTGACATTAAATCATAGTCATTGCAAGGATAGTCTCCAGCCATACCCGTAGCACTATCACATGGCGTTTGGGCAAATAAATTGATTTGGAACAATAAAACGAGGGAAATAATGTATTTTTTTAACATTTTGAATTAGTTTTAATTATTATTTTACGATCAATTTTTTTGTTGAGGCATTGTTGATTTTTACGAGATATATACCTTTGGAATAATTTCCAATAGGCAAAGTATATGAGTTTTGGTTAATATTGCTCTTGTCAAATACTTTTTGACCCAAGAGATTGTGAATTGTAATTGTATTTATATTCTTGTCTCCCAAAGATTTTACGATAGCCGAAGATGTTGTAGGATTTGGTGACAATGAAAAACCATTGGCCTCAATTTCAAAGTCAGGAGTACTCAAGGTACCGCTTTTCCTAACCACGAATAATCCTCTTTGACTATCACTTATTATAATGTTTCCACTGGAAAAATAAGGGTAGATACTCCAAGCACCACCAAAATTAGCATTGTTGCTACTTGGGTAGGTGTCAAAATAACCTATTTCCGTCATTGAGTTCGAAGACGCTGAAATATTTGTAATGTCCAAAACACGTAAACCAGCTCTGTAGCTGGCCAAATAGAATTTATCACCTAAAACATATCCATTGTGGTCTATCGAAGCGTTGTCAGCCAAGTAGGTCGAAGATAACGAGGGGTTGTCCAAATCAGTGAAATCGAAAATCAAGGTTTTGGTGTTGAATCCAAAACTTTGCTCATCACCTTCGTCTCCCAAAAGAAAATACTTGTGATCATCCGTAAACCAACCCTGATGGGCATAACTAATTTGCGGGTAACTAAATTGACTAATGGAAACGATATTGTTCTTGTCCGTAACATCTAGAATTACGACCTTATCTGAGTTTCCATTGCTTCCGATGTAAATTTGTTTTCCGACGTGTTCAGTATCTGGTCCATTGTAAGTTACAACCTGAGCATCATGAGAATAGCCTCCTGCTGTATAATCCCCCAAAGTAGTTGGATTTGCTGGATCCGTTATATCGACGAAAATGGGGCCACCGCCATTGGCAGAACTGCAGCCTACCAAATATGCAACACCTTCTGCTTCGTTTATGACTATGTTGTGGCAACTTCCGATCGTGATACTTCCACCTCCATCGCCTGTGTATTTAAGCACTTGTGAGCCACCATACGTTAAATCCGAGTCGACACCATCCCTAAGTATGGTTAAATCGAAAACCTGCATACCATGCGAACCAACGTTATCGGCTACGATGAAGGCATGATTGTTGTAGACTTTGACGTCCCTCCATGCACTTGAGCCAGCTGCAGTATTTATCCTGCCTAGAAAAATTGGATTTACTGGATCCGTAATGTCAACAAAGGCAGTACTGTTGGTAAGACCTACAATGGCATACTCCTTGTTGTCCAAAGGGTCTGTCCATCCCCATATGTCACTTCCATTGCCACTTCCGGAAAGCCCTAAGGTGGATGTTGGAATTCTTGACATTAAATCATAGTCATTGCAAGGATAATCTCCTGCCATACCCGTAGCACTATCGCATGGCGTTTGGGCAAATAAATTGATTTGGAACAATAAAACGAGGGAAATAATGTAATTTTTTAACATCTTGAATTAGTTTTAATTATTATTATTTTACGATCAATTTTTTTGTTGAGGCATTATTGATTTTTATGAGATATATACCTTTCGAGTAATTTTTTACAGGTAAAGTATATGAGCTGTTGTTTATATTATTTTTAGTAAAGACCTTTTGGCCTAAAATATTATAGATGGCTATTGAGTTTATTTTTTTGTTAGGCGAAGATTTCACCGTAGCCGATGATGTAGTCGGGTTTGGAGACAATGAGAAAGATTCGTTGCTTTCAAATTCTTGTGTGCTTAAAGTATTGCTTTGCCTAACAATGATCAAACCACTTTCTATGTCACTAATTATGATGTTACCACTTGCAAAATAAGGGTAGACACTCCAAGCTCCATGGAAACTAGCACTGTTGCTATTGGTATAGGTGTCAAAATATCCAATCTCTGAATTTGTATTGTTGGAAGATGTAAGCGTAGGGACATCCAAAACTCTTAAACCGGCACTATAGTTTGCCAAATAGAATTTATCTCCATTTACATAGCCATTGTGGTCTATGGAGCTTTCTGGGCCAAAATAGGTTTTTGTCAAAGCAGAGTTGGAAAAATCGGCATCCAAATCATTGAAATCGAAAATCAAGGTTTTTGTATTGACACCAAAACTTTGCTCATCACCTTCATCCCCAAGAATGAAGTAACGATGATCGTCTGTAAACCATCCTTGGTGCGCATAGCTAATCTGTGGGTATGAGAATTGATTAATTGAAGTGACGTTGTTCTTATCCGTAACATCAAGAATCACGACTTTGTTGGAGTTGCCGTTGCTCCCTATATATAATTGTTTTCCCGTATGATCTGCATCTGGTCCATTGTATGTGATAACTTGTGCGTCATGCGTGTAACCTCCTGCCGTATAGTCTCCCAATGTAGTTGGGTTTGCCGGGTTGCTTATGTCTATGAAAATAGGTCCGCCACCATTTGCCGAGTTACAACCTACTAGATATGCAATACCTTCGGTTTCGTTTATTACGATATTGTGACAACTCCCAATTACCAAGTCGCCACCACCACCATCTCCGGTGTACCTCAATACTTGTGCACCATCATAGGTTAAATCTGCATCTACTCCATTTCTAAGTATTGTTAAATCAAAAACTTGCATACCGTGTGCTCCAACTCCATCAGCAACTATAAAAGCATGATTGTCGTATACTTTTACGTCTCTCCAAAAATTTGTTCCAGCTGCAGTTTCAATTCTACCTAGAAAGATAGGGTTTACTGGATCTGAAATGTCTACAAAAGCGGTACTGTTTGTCAAGCCTACAATAGCATATTCCTTGCCATTCAAAGGATCTGTCCATCCCCATATGTCACTTCCTTCAGGATTTCCAGCCGTTGTGGCCAAAGTGGAAACAGGGATTCTAGACATGAAATCATAATCGTTGCAAGGGTATATCCCAGCCATTCCAGTTGAGCTGTCACAAGGTGTTTGGGCATATACACCATAAATGAACAAACACAAAAAAAGAGTAGACATGTAGTTTTTTAGCATTGTTGGTTAAGTTTTAAAAATGAATGAGTTATGCAAAATATGACAAAATAACGATAAAATGCTCGTTTCTTTTGTTAAACTATATTAATGAATACGAATAATTCAATATTTTTTGTTAAGGAAAAAATATTTACTAGCTATATATACGAATAAACATAGGCAAATGGTTTTTTGTTAAGGAAAAAACAATTGCCAGCTTGGTTTATTAACATCTTATAATAAGATTACCCTACTTTTTATTGCCAAGTCCTTAATTCTTTGCACTGGACTACCTAGTAAATTTGGTATAAATTTCTAAGCGACTTTTCTGTTGTTTT
>JAHDHI010000077.1 GCA_020631395.1 Bizionia sp. | reverse complement strand
TTCTGTGCCGCTTATCACATTATTATAACCCTTGTGCTGTAAGCCAAATGGATAGTAATTCGACTCCTCTATAATTTCAGTTGAAGCATCGATGTCCCCGTTGCCGTCGGCGTCCGAGTAGGACAGTCGTATGTTCCCCAAGTGATCCTTGTATTGGTAGACGTATCTGTAATTATTTGTACCAACAGGTTCTATATAACCTTCTGGATGGCTAAAGAACTTTAAGTCTTCTCCTATATCGCTCAGCTCGTAGATGAAGTTACCAGCATACTTGGTCTTTGCTGTATTATAATTACCACTTCCTCCGCTTTTAACTGTTTTCTCCAACTTGATTCCTGTAGCACTATACACATATTCGATAGCTTCCCAAGTGGCACTGAACAAAGGGTCGTTGCCATTGAACACAATTCGCTCGGGCAAGTTCAAATGATTGTATTTAATGGATGTAATACCTTTGTTCTTATCAATCGTCATATTTCCGTTACTATCATATTCATAGTCTGCGTCCACAGCATTACCATCCTTAAAACCATCTTCTGAGCCTGTATCACCAACAGTTACAAGGGTATTGCTCAATGGAGTATAAATATACGTTAAATTATCTATAATGTCCGTTGTACTATTGGAGTCTATGGTTCCGTAACGCTGTAAGTTATAGATGTTCCCATTTTTATCATAATCGACACTGCCAAGGCTAAAGTTTTCAAATTCACTTGGATTGGCACTCAATGAATAGTTCCCATGATAGCTGGCTGCTTTTATTCTATTTAAAGCATCATAGTCATAACTATAGCTTCTTGACTTGTTGTCGCTGGCCGTGACCCAATGGGTTTCACTAATATTCCCGTTGTAAAGAGGAGTGGCATTGCTAAGCTCTGTATTGTTGTAATTGAGTTTAAACCCAAACAAATCGCTCCCTGTTGTACTACCATCATTAATGGCTGTTAACCAACCACGAATGTTATAATCATAGTCCATGTTCTGTAAGCCGACAGAACTTTCTGGAGTTCCTCCTACATTCTTACTTGTTAATTGTCCAAACTCATCGTAAGCATTACTTGCAATTAGCTCGAGAGGCCCATTGTTTATTGCTTGGACTTGTGTAAGCAAGCGTCCTGCATGATCATAAGTGAAAGTATCGACAGTTTCAATAGAGGACTGTCCAATTTTTTCATGCCGTGAAGTAATTTCTAGCTCCTTCCCCACGAAGTCCAAGTTGAACTTGCTCCAATCCAAGGTATTCAAATAGTCATTTTTACTTACTACATAGATAAGTCGTGCTTTATCATCGTAATAAGATGATGTGGTGATCCAATTGTCTGTGCCCATTGCACGAACCTTACCTACAGTTGCCATGCTCTTGGTGCTTTGAGCAACAGTTTGCCCATAACTATCTTGATAGTTCAAAGCGGTATCCAACCCTACATTGTAATTATCATAATAGTTGATGGTCAGTATTTCCATGTCACTTTCTGGAAAGCTATTGCTAGAATAGTATATGGGAGGATTTGTGGCTACAGTAGCAATGGTGCTCACTGTTATTGGAACACTTGTCCTCGTTTCATACCACTCAGGGTTTATTTGACCATTTACACGCCCTTGAAGTTGCTCGCGAGTTGTTGTGTTTTTATTTATCAAGGTATAAATCCCGGTATAAGCCACTCTTCCAAATACATCATACTTTGTAAATAGCCATTTGTTTTCAAGTAATAATTTGGCATCTTGAGTTAATATTGGCCTATCCAGATCATCATAAACAATGTTCTCCCATCCTTTACCTGGTATTTTCTTTTCTATGAGACGGTTTTTAGAATCATAGTGATAGATGTAACATAATCCAGAAATGACTGGTGTATTTATAGTTGGAGGTGGTGGAGGTGGTGGTGTCGAGAAAGAGCCGATAAATGATGTGACAAGACCTTCTCCTTGTACAAACAAGCTGTTGTCTCGCAATGACAACTTATAACTGTAGTTGTTTCCTGAAACCACCCCAAGCTCCCTATCCTCCAATCGACGTTGGATATTTAGGGGTATGACTGTTCCTTGTTTTAATTGCAAGGCTGTTGTTGTGCTGCTATTAATGACTACGGATACCGTGTCGTTTTCATCTACAGAGATATTTAATCCTCCTTGCCCACCATAGCCATTCGCAATGTTGACGTTTAGGAGCTCGCTATTTGAATAACCCCTTAATTGAGATTCATAGTAGGCAACAAATCTAGGGTTGACATTTGTATAACTTGTCCAAGGGTAGTTTTGAGAATAACTAAGCCTTGTATTGCTGGTAAACGTTTGGTTTATTCCTGTCACACCTCCTCTTCCACTAATTACAACGGCATTGTTCTTTATAACAAACGTATAATCACCATAACGCCCAAGTTCTGTATCCTTGAAATCACCATACTCCTTCAAAGAAACTAATTCTCCTTTTTTGAGAGCCAAAGATCGATTGGCAGAGAAGTTGATGCTTAGAGTAACCAATTCACTATTGTCAAACGTGGTTAATGTAAAACCTCCTTGGCCTCCATATTTATTTTGAATGTCAACATTTAAAAGGTTCTTGTTTTCATAGTCTTCAAGCTTTTTATTGTACTCTTCCGCAAAGGCTCTATCTATTTCCACTAAATCTATCCAAGAGTAATTAATTTGAGATGCTACTTTAAATCCTTGACTCCCCAAGTCCAAGATTTCATCCGAGGCTTCGGGGGGAATGACATAGGTGAGATTTCCATAATTGTCATATACATAATAAGTGTCGTGCCTTTCACTTCCAACACCTGCATTGGAGTCGTATGTTCGTTTTAGAATGACTCTCCCTTGTCCGTCTTTGAACTCCTCAACGGTATGGTCGTTGCCGCTGGCCGGAGTCCAGTTTTCATCTTTGGTAATCGTTTTGGACAATTGCCCTGCTGCAAAATAGTCTGAAAAGACCAATTCGGTTTGTTCCGTATTTCCATCAGGGTGGGAGACTTGAAATTTTTTGACTTCATTCAACTCATTCGTAAGGTACTCGTATGCTATGGAATGACCCGTGTTCACATCCCAGTCTTGACCAGGAGCTCCTTGTTTTAAAATTCTATTGAGAGGAGAGCTTTCAATGCTCTTTTCACTATATGGGTTAGGATTGGAACCATTGATGTCCTCTGGGTATTTTGCAATGTAACGATTGTTCAAGGTGGTGAAGAAGGCTGTGTTCTGCTCCCTGTAATCTAACGTTCCTCCCATGGTCTGCATGGGGTCTGCATAGGGTAGGTAATCTATCGTTTGCCTTCCGAAATCGTCATAGACAATAGGCGTGACAACATCTTGTGTTTGCCCACCACCTCTTTTGGAAATGGTCTGTTTTGGCCTACCTAAACCATCATAATAAGTGATGCTCTTCATCTTATTGAAATCATTGGGATCAAAATCTTGATGGTAGGTGAAATCTTGGAAAGCTCCTTTAAAAGGATGGATGGAAACGATCTCTTCCCTAGTTACTATAAGTTCATTGTTTACTATGCTTAAACGATATCCGGAAGAATCACCATTGCTCAAGTACAATAGACCCAAATCTGGAATGTTGAGCATTGGGGTTGAAGGCAATACTTTTATGACGCCTTCTTTAAGCAAACCACACCAACTTAAATTGGTAGTGATGTTAACAGTTAGGAAATCTTCATCCATGGACACGTGCAAATTTGTATCGGCAATACCTCCATCTGGACTTGAACAGCCATTTAGGAAAACCTCGGTATTCAGTAAAAACTGATTGAAGCCATCATACACGCTTGTGTTCTCGGCAAGATAATTCGTGGTTTCAATATAGTTCTCCTCTCTTGTTTGTCCTACCATGAGCAATGGCAATAACATTATTGTTAGCAATATCTTTCTCATTGGTAAATTAGTTCTGAGGTTTATGGTTGTATTCATTCTTAGTTAACTTCTTTCCGTTTTTGTCTTTGACAGAAATCAAACGCTCCAATCCATCATAATCATAATAGACGACATTCCCTTGTGGGTTGGTAACACTGGTCACTCCTATCAAGGGGTCGTGCGTATAAGTGGTTATTAGAGCATTGGACAGGGTTGGCTCGTTTCTCAAATTGTCCAAAGCTTGCCTCAATGCCCCTTCTCCAGCAGTGCCATACCCTATGGTTCTATTGCTATCTGCATTTGATAGTGCATGCAAGTTATCGACAAACCCTTCTATTTCTGAATATGTGGCATTCTCTATTTTAGCAATGGGTAAAAATTCTTGATAACCCCACACATAGCATGTATGCACATCGTTTTCCTTGGATACTTCCAATGGATTGCCCTTTGCATCATATCTATGCACGGTTACCTTCGTACCTTCACCATCGAGAATGGGTGAGAACTTTGAGGACTTTATTTCTTTCACATAGTACTTGTTCGCTGTAGCAACGTCATCTTCATCTCCATATTGGTACTCACTTTTGGAAGTCAACAGGTTGTTCCTAAAAGATGCTGTGCCATCCAGCAACGATAGGTGTTGGTTTGGCAAGAAAAGATAGTCGTAGTCATTGTGCAAGACATTGTTGTCTGTTGTGACAACCGTATTTCCAATCATTTTCTTAATGTCTTGGTCATACTCACGGCTTTCCACAGTAGTGACCATCCCATTGTCCAAATAGTTCTTCTCTATCGTTTTCGTTAAGAAATCCGAGTAATGGTATAGCTTGTTGGCCTGCACGTAGAGTCCTGTTAAATGTAACTTTGTGGTAAATAGGTCAAACCTATTTGGGTCTTCATTGTATTCATACAATGTTTCCTTTTGCAGCGCTCCTTCGACATCATGTACTTTTACGCACCAGGGCTTCCCCCTTTCGATGCTGGTATCATTCAAGTAGTAGCCAACATAGTTCTTGGCAAGCCCTGCCGGTTGGGCATCTACATAATGAAGCTCAAACGGTTTCCACCTATAGAAGCTATTGTTGTTCACGTTGCCTGTGTCACCTGCAACATCCGAACTAGTCCCTTTGTCTCCATTGGTAATGAAATCCCTATATTTTGTTACTATGTATCCATTGCCATTTGTTACCTCTGCGACTTCCGAATAGGCTATGTGTAGGTTTTCCATTAGATTCTTACCTATGGGGTTGGATCGTATGTACCCGTACTCGGTGCCAAATCCTCCGCTGCTAAAATTCTGGTAACCCAATACATATCGTGGCCATTTCAACAATATCCCACTAGAGCTTCCTCCTCCGATTACATTGTAATTGTTAACATACTTGTATGCTTTGACGTTGATGGGCTGTGTTGAGGAATTGTCTTCGAAATCAACGATCTTTTTTATTCTTACGCCTCCACATTGACCTGTCACATCATACAATTGGGGAATGAAACCATCTTGGCTTCTCGTTTCCAAACGCTTTGAATACGCATGGGCTTCATATTCAAATTCACTGTAACCCCCAGTGGGGTATTCCATTCTTTTCAGTTGCCCTTTCAAGGCATGTTGAAAACTCGGATTTCTCGTGTTTCCCGTAATGGTCTAATCTCCTTGAGGGTCAATAAAGACGGTAGGGGTTATTTGATTGGAATTTTCATTCTTGCCATTCCAAAAGTTCCAATGGTCTGTTCCAAGCGTAATGGGCTTTGGGAGTGCTCCCGTTGGATAATATTCAAATTTGTATTTGTTCTTTCCCGATTCTCCAAAAGAAGACAGGAACATCCTACTATGATTGCCTCCCAAGTTGTCATAAGAAAAATCAAAATGTTTCAAAGATGTGCTGAAGCCCGATGCCGTTCTTCTCTTCAAAGTTATCTTGTCCAATTTTATATCTACAAAACCACCTCTATAATCGGTATTGAAGTATATGTTGTTGTAAGGAAAAGGGTTGCTACCCCTTGTATTGAACTTATGCTCTTGCCTCGAGTAAGAAAACTTCACTTCGAAATCATCCCCTACTATGCTTTCCAAAATGGCTGCCTTTTGTAACGTAAGCCCCAAGCCATAGCTCGAAGAACCGCTTGTTCCTCCCGTACCTGGAAAACTTCCATTCCATTGTGTCAATGCTTTTTGTTGACTGAAGTACTCGCTCATCATCAGAAAATCCTTTAAATTCGGGGCATTTCCAACATATGCGTCGTAAAAGCCTCCTCCCTGTTGGATATATTGATGATTGCCAAAGGCATCCGGCAAACCACTGTCGTCCCTATAGTTGTATTTTAAGGTATATCCATTGTAATATTGCACTTCATATAGATACCAAGCATTTATAACTGGTCTTTCATCGCTCTCGGGATAAGGAGAACCATCGTTCGAAACGCTCAACCCCAACGTATATTCCAAGTTTTTCGTTTCCCCTCCAAAAAAATATTTGTTCCCTCGATCGTCTTTAATTATGATTCTTGAAGGCCCATTGGGGATGCAACTATCAAAAGTGTTGTTTTGCAATGCCATCTCTGATAAATCGACGGATAATTTTACTTGGGAATCCGAAGCCACCTTGACTTGCCCATCGTTTCCTATGTAAAACTTTCCGGACATTCCATTGAAGTTAAATGAAAATTCATCCGGACTACCTTCATAGTTATTGGGGTCTGTGCCAACTCCGCTGGAGTTTCCATACATGTGCCTATAATAGCCTAGTGACTCATAACTCGTTGAAGGCGAAAAGTTGAAAACATCCATTGCATCGTGGGTCTTGCTTCTTACACCTGCCAAAAAGCCGTTGGTGTAATTTACACTAGAGCCATTTACGTTAGGCTGCCCTCTTTGGTCGTCTGGCATTTCATTTACTTGTCTTGTAATCACCCCAATGCCAGTTAAAAACCAGTTTTGTCCAACCAAACCATTCCTTTTGGAAGGTCTAAATCCAGAACCTACATACGACAAGCTTAAATTAAAAGGGGATTGTCCGTGTATGGGAACATTAACTATGGGGATTGACGTCCTAAGTTCTCCTGTGTACGAAGAACTTGACAAGTTGCCATATTTGATAAAATCTGTGAGGCCAGGTGACTTTACTTGAACGTCAAGCAACGAATTCATGTTCGAGTCTGGGTCTTGTGAGTAACTTAAGTTTGCCAAAAGCACTAAAACAATGGTGATTAGATTGTTTTTCATTGAGTTGTAGAGGTTATTTCTAAATTATTATGATTGTTGTTTGCTGCCAATAAATTCATTGCGTTCGGTGACGTAATAAACACTTGTTGTCTTCCGCAAAAAACAAATCGGCTGCAAATGTAGGCCAATAGTTTCAATTGCGAGATACGGAGTTACGTCTTTTTCTTGTCTTTTTCGGATTATAGGTGTTTGCTTTCCCTGTTTTGTTACATCGTTATTTTTCATCGGTTTCTACCAATCAAACATAACTTCTACATAATCAAAATTCTACACATCCAACCTACAAGATTTCCCAGTTCATTTTTGCTAACACAGATTCTTTTCCATAATCCTAACTAGTATGACATCACCACGTATTTTCAGGAATTTGTTTTAAAAAACAAAGCATTGAATTAAAAAAAGAGTAAGTTTGTCTTACATTAAAGTTCTTTACTTAATTTCATCAAACGGAAAAGGTTACACTTAACTGTGCATTAATAGGGAATCTGGTGAGAATCCAGAACTGTCGCGCAACTGTAAGTAACATTCAAAAGGTTTTTATCCTCGTGATCCACTGTTTTTCATAAACGGGAAGGACGATGAAAACTGTTATAAGTCAGGAGACCTGCCTATTCCATATGGTTTTGCTTTCGCGATTTGAAGCTTGAAATCCGGTATGATGCTTATTTTCAATGAAGATGTATGAGATACGTACGTCTTATTGGGTTTGGTATGCATTCACCCTTTCCAAATTTTTCTTTTCGTATTCTGCAAAGTAGAAATTCTACAATGAACTTTTAACTAATTGTTTAATCATTAAAAGTTAAAAGAAAATGCAAACACACATTCTTGGCTATCCGCGAATTGGTAGCAAAAGAGAACTCAAAAAAGCCTGCGAGCGTTATTGGTCAGGCAAAATTTCAGTTGAAGAACTGACAAAGATCGGTAGTGACATCAAAAAGCACAATTGGCAACTGCAAGAAGAAGCCGGCATAGATTTGATTCCCTCCAACGATTTTGCCTTTTACGATCAAGTACTAGATATGGTACTCACGGTAAATGCCATTCCAGAACGTTACCACAAAATCATTTCAAAAAAGGGCAACAATGAATTGGATCTCTATTTTGCAATGGCCAGAGGTTACCAAAAGGACGGATTGGACATCACTGCAATGGAAATGACCAAGTGGTTTGACACCAACTACCATTACATCGTTCCCGAATTCAAAAAAAATCAACAATTCAACCTTTCCTCCATAAAAATATTGGAGGAGTACAATGAAGCGTTGCTATTGGGCATAAAAACCAAACCCGTCATACTGGGGCCAATCTCCTTTTTGCTCCTAGGAAAGGAAAAGGAAGAAGGATTCCATCGCATAGAACTCATAGAAAACCTATTACCTACATATATTGACATTCTCGAGAGATTGAGTGAATTAGGGGCTGAATGGGTACAGTTCGACGAACCTTTTTTGGCTCTGGATTTGAACATGCGCGAGAAAGAAGCCCTGTTGAGTACCTATATGACCATAAAAGAGAAATTCCCACGCCTCAAAACCATGATAGCCACTTATTTCAATGGACTGGAAGACAATTTAAAACTAGCCACCTCTCTTCCCGTTTGCGCTTTGCATCTTGACTTGGTTCGCCATCCTGAACAATTGGCAGATACATTGCAAAACATCCCACACGACATGAGCATTTCATTGGGTATCGTTGATGGACGAAACATTTGGAAGAACGATTTCCAAGCATCTTTGAAAACCATAGAGAGCACCATTGACAAGATTGGTTCGGATAGGGTCATGATAGCTCCCAGTTGTTCATTGTTGCACAGTCCATGTGATTTGGATTTGGAAACCGACGAAGAAACACTAACCCCAGAAATTAAAAACTGGCTGGCTTTTGCGAAGCAAAAAGTAAAAGAGGTCGTTACCTTGAAACAATTGTCGAGCAAAAATGATGACCAAGAATCCGTTTCCAAGTTGAACATCAATGTAGCTGCAATAAAAACCAGAAAGACCTCCTCTTTGATACACAGGCAAGTGGTCAAGGACAAGGTCAATGCCTTGACCGACGCATACTCGCAACGAAGCAACCCCTTTCACATACGCAAAGAGGTACAGGGCAAGGCTTTGAATTTGCCACTGTATCCTACAACCACCATTGGTTCTTTTCCTCAAACCAAAGAGATACGTTACTGGCGTTCCAAGTTCAAAAAAGGAGAATTGACCGAAAGACAATACCAAAATTTGCTGAAGACGGAAACTGAAAAATCCATTCGCTGGCAAGAAGACATCGATTTGGACGTATTGGTTCATGGTGAATTCGAACGCAATGACATGGTGGAATACTTTGGGGAACAATTAAACGGATTTGCATTCACAAAATTTGGCTGGGTTCAAAGTTATGGTAGTCGCTGTGTAAAACCTCCTATCATTTACGGAGACGTCCAGCGTCAAAAAGAAATGACAGTGGGATGGAGTACTTATGCCCAAGGATTGACTAACAAATTGGTAAAGGGAATGTTAACTGGTCCTGTAACCATTTTACAATGGAGTTTCGTAAGAAATGATCAACCCAGATACGAAACCTGCAACCAAATTGCCTTGGCAATCCGGGATGAAGTACTAGATTTGGAAAAAGCAGGCATAAAGATCATTCAAATTGACGAACCTGCCATACGGGAAGGATTGCCTCTTAGAAAAAAAGAATGGCAAAGTTATTTGCAATGGGCAATCAAGGCATTCCGCATTGCTTCATCTGGCGTCATGGACAAGACACAGATCCATACCCATATGTGCTATTCGGAATTCAACGACATCATTCAAAGCATTGCAGACATGGATGCAGATGTCATCACCATAGAATGTTCTCGTTCTCAAATGGAACTATTGGACGTTTTTGCTCAATTCAATTACCCGAATGAGATCGGTCCAGGGGTATATGACATTCACTCTCCAAGGGTTCCGAATAAAACAGAAATGTTGAGCTTATTGAAAAAAGCAAAAGCCGTGATACCGGAAAATCAACTTTGGGTAAATCCAGATTGTGGTCTAAAGACGCGTGACTGGGAAGAAACAAAAAAAGCACTGATTGAAATGGTGACAGCTGCAAAGGCATTGAGAGCAGATGTAGCAGAAATGGCCATTTAATTGCCTCGTCTTTTGACACAAGGAAAGAACTCATCACAATACACCATGAAAGCTTGTGATGAGTTCTTCATCAACAACACAAGTATGACTATTCCCATCAATAATGCAATCAATCAAATATTCCTTACTTTTGATTTATAAATCAGGCAATCAACATGAGATATGTACTAACAACCTGCATCATGGTTTTCATTTCGTTTCTTTCAGCCAATGGCCAAACAACAAAGAAGGTACTGTTCCTAGGCAACAGCTATACAGCATTTAACAATTTACCTGCCATGGTAAATGACATGGCGGAAAGCACCGGAGACATCTTGATTTATGATTCCAATACACCTGGAGGCTACACTTTAATGGGACATGCCACAAATGCAACGACTCTTGACAAGATAAATTCGAACAATTGGGATTATGTGACCTTGCAAGCTCAGAGTCAAGAAACCTCCAAGGAGGAAGCACAGATGGAAACAGATCTATATCCGTATGCAGAATCTTTAAGCAATGCCATTAGAGCTAATGACGAATGTTCGCAACCAATGTTCTATATGACGTGGGGAAGGGAAAATGGTGATGCTGGCAATTGCAATGCGATACCTTGGGTTTGCACCTACGAAGGAATGGACGATGCCATTAGAACCACCTATCTCTTCATGGCAAATGACAATAACGCAGAGATAGCTCCTGTTGGTGCTTTATGGAGATACATTAGAACTAATCATCCAAGCTTGGATTTGTATTCCAACGATGGATCTCACCCTTCTTTGGCTGGATCCTATGCAGCAGCTTGTGCATTTTACACAATGATTTACAAAAAGGATCCAACTATGATCTCCTGGAATTCCTCTTTGCCCGAAGTCGATGCCAACATCATAAAAATGGCAACCAAGACAATCGTCTTCGACGATATCCCTAATTGGGATTTCACCATAAATCCAGCAATGTCAAACTATTCTGAAGTCATCAATGCTGGTGAAGTGACCTTTACCAACACAAGCAACGATTACGACTCCTTGCTTTGGGATTTTGGGGACACGAACACATCCGCTGAAACAAACCCTACTCACACCTATTTGACCAGCGGAAACTATACCGTATCATTGATTACTACCAAATGTGAAAAATCCCACACCAAAACGAAAACCTTGAATGTCGATGTAAACCTAAGTACGGAAGAATTCAACATAGAAACATTTGTCATTTCTCCGAATCCGACATCAAAGGACCTCAACATAAAACTGAACAAGATCTACAAAGAGGTCAAAATCATCGTCTTTGACATTAAAGGGAAGTCCATTGTAAAAAGAACAGCATATGATTCAGCCATATTGAATGTGGATGTTTCAACATTGAGCAACGGGATGTACATACTAAACATTTATGCTGATACAGATTTTTATTCTGCCAAAATATCCAAAAGATAGTTAGGCAAATCTCCTAACGGGAAACCGCCCAATTTTGTTTAATTTCGCAAAATGGTAAAAGAAATTCAGCTACGCATTACATTAAAAGAAGAAGAACGCAGTGACATATTGGTCATAAAATCTGCTCACCATCTGGACATTCCCAAACAAGACATTGTAGGAATCAAAGTACTCCGTAAATCCATTGATGCCCGAAAACCCAAGATCATACTCAACTATAAAATTGCAGTTTACATAAAAGAACCTTTGCCAAAACAATCCGAATACCAATTTGACTACAAAGACGTATCCAAGGCAAAGGCTGTACACATCATTGGTTTTGGGCCAGCTGGAATGTATGCTGCCTTGCGTTGTATAGAGCTAGGTTACAAACCCATAGTCTTGGAACGTGGCAAGAATGTACAAAACAGACGTCGTGATTTGAAAGCCATCAATCAAGACCATCATGTAAACGAAGATTCCAATTACTGCTTCGGCGAAGGTGGAGCTGGAACTTATAGTGATGGCAAACTGTATACGAGAAGTTTAAAGAGAGGAGATGTCCGTAGAATTTTCGAAAACTTGGTGTTTCATGGAGCAACAGATCAAATATTAGTCGACGCACATCCACATATTGGAACCAACAAACTTCCCAAGATCATTCAAAACATTCGTGAGAACATCATAGAATATGGCGGAGAAGTTCATTTTGAAACTCGTGTCGTAGATTTCAGCATTAAAGACAATGCCATAAAAACGATCATATTGCAAAATGATGAAGAAATCCCAACTGAGCGTGTTATATTGGCTACAGGACATTCTGCTCGTGACATCTTTTATTTGTTGAAAGACAAGGACATTGCCATAAAATCGAAATCGTTTGCAATGGGAGTTCGTGTAGAGCACCCACAACACATTATCGACTCCATACAATACCATTGCTCGGGAGAGCGCCACGAATTGTTACCTGCTGCTGCCTATAGCTTGGTACAACAAGTAAATGAACGAGGAGTATACTCCTTTTGTATGTGCCCTGGTGGCTTCATAGTACCCGCAGCAACCGCAAATGGGGAAGTCGTAGTCAATGGCATGTCTCCTTCGCGCAGAAACAACAAGTATGCAAACTCAGGGATAGTCGTTGAAATAAATGCTGAAAGAGATTTGAAAAAGTACGAGCAATTTGGGGAACTGAGAGGTTTGGAATTCCAAAAGGACTTGGAGCGCTTGGCCTTTACTGCTGGAGGAAGAAGTCAAGTAGCACCTGCACAACGATTGACCGATTTTGTTGAAGGCAAGCTATCCAATAGTCTGAATGACACTTCCTATCAACCAGGATTGAAATCTGCCCCATTGCACTCCCTTTTACCTAAATCAATAGGTAGCAGATTGCGAAAAGGCTTCGATGCCTTTGGACGAAAAATGAAAGGCTATTATACTGAAGAAGCAAATATCGTTGGTGTGGAATCGAGAACCTCATCCCCAGTAAACATCCCTAGGAATGAAACTTTGGAACATCCACAAATTTCGAACCTATTTCCTTGTGGGGAAGGTGGTGGTTATGCAGGGGGAATAATCTCTGCTGCAATGGATGGAGAACGTTGTGCAGAAGCCGCCATAAGAGGATTGTAATTTATCTTCAACTAACACGTTGATGTTCGTATTAAGCCATATTGCCTTTATTCTTTTCATGGTCATAACTTTTGTTTGGTGATTACATCGTCAATGATAGCCCTACATAAACCAAATGCTATGAAAGACCGATGCACAAAGCCATAAAGGAAAGAATTAGGATTTGAAAAGATGCTTTTCCTTGAATGCAACCCAATGAAAAAAGATGGTCCTTGTATATTTGCTCGGTTCATCATAAATGAAAATCGCTCGATAGACAGTTTGGAAATTCAATCGTCTTTCTTACGAAAAGTAGATAACGAAACAAATGAAAACCCAAATACGAAAAACGTGTTGGACTCCCTTTGAAACATATGGAATAAAACTTAAGGGCAAGGGGTTCTTTTTTTTTCACGGAGCATTAGAAACGATATTCATCGTTTAAAGATATTATTCCTATTTTTGCAGCACTAAATAAAAAAAACAATGAACGCATATATATTTCCTGGTCAAGGGGCCCAATTCTCAGGAATGGGTTTAGATCTATACGAAAACTCACCAGAAGCTCAACATCTATTCGAAGATGCCAATGAAATCTTGGGGTTTCACATCACAGACATTATGTTCGAAGGAACAGCCGAAGCTCTGAAACAAACAAAAGTAACTCAACCTGCCATTTTTTTACATTCCGTGATATTGGCAAAAACCTTAGGTGACAGCTTCAAACCGGATATGGTTGCTGGTCATTCCCTTGGGGAATTTTCTGCACTGGTAGCCAATGGAGCCTTGACTTTTGAAGATGGGTTGAAATTGGTCTCCCAACGTGCTTTGGCCATGCAAAAGGCTTGTGAGTTACAACCAAGTACGATGGCGGCCGTTTTAGGTTTGGAAGATGGCATCGTAGAAAAGATATGCGCTACCACGGATGGTGTGGTCGTTGCAGCAAACTACAATTGCCCAGGTCAATTGGTAATATCTGGGGAAGTAGCAGCCATAAATGCAGCGTGTGAAGCTTTGAAGGCTGAAGGAGCTCGCCGTGCTTTGGTATTGCCAGTTGGAGGTGCTTTCCATTCACCTATGATGGAACCTGCACGCGAAGAATTGGCTGCTGCCATTGAAAATACGACATTCAACAAACCAAACTGTCCAATTTACCAAAATGTAACAGCCAGTGCAGTCATTGATGAATCCGAGATAAAAGCAAATCTAATCTCTCAATTGACGGCTCCTGTACGTTGGACTCAATCTGTACAACAAATGATTGCAGATGGCGCTTCTCTATTCACAGAGGTAGGCCCTGGTAAAGTATTGCAAGGTTTGGTAAAGAAAATAAACAGGGAAGCTCAAACGGCTTCTGCAACTTTTCAAAGTGAAGCTTAATGAACTCCAGAACGCTCTTAATAAGTTTCCTCATTCTATTCAACATAGTCTTAGATCAAGTTTCCAAAATTTGGGTTAGAACAGAAGTTGCCTTTGAAAGCAGAACCGAACTATTGGGCAAATACTTGTCATTGCACAATGTGGAAAATGACGGGGCCTTTTTAGGCTTGGGAGGTGACTTTTCCCCTGCATTGAAAATAATACTGCTCAACATATTGCCAATCGTAGTCTTGGGATTGGTACTTGTTCACATCTTTAGGAACAAAAGCTTGGATCACCCATCCATAATCGGTTTTTCTTGCATAATAGGAGGTGGCATTGCCAACATCTACGATAGAATACGCTATGGTTCGGTTACCGATTTCCTGCATATCGATTTGGGAGGCGTATTTCGAACAGGAATTTTCAACCTTGCAGATGTTTCCGTGATGGTAGGAATGGGATGCTTGTTGCTATCTAGTTTCAAAAACAAAAAAAAGCATAAAAAAAGCCTCGAATAGTTCGAGGCTTTTTTACTTATCGTGTTAAGATGCAGTCTTCGCAATCTTTGACTTCTCCATAATAGGTTTCTCTGTATTTATGTAGTGTCTTGAAAGGGATTCCCAAGACTTCCTTTTTAATGTAAGTCACTTTCGCTTTCAATCTCCCCATTTTTGGAGCAAATCTGTTTTCTTGTCTGGTTTGACGTTTTACTGTAATCAATTTCATTGTTTTATCATTTTCATTAGCTACAAAAAAAGCAAGAATATTGACCAACAACGAATATCAAACATTAAAACATTATTAAACAACACATTAATGCAAATCTTTCAATGAGACTCTCGTATAATTACATATCCTATAGAGAGGATATGATTTCTCCAACGATCTCATAATGCTAATTCAAGGTGTTCTGCCATTTCCAAGCAGATTTCATGGCATCATCCAAAGAAGACTCCGCCTTCCACCCTAAAACGGTGTTTGCCTTTGTTGTATCCGCATATGCAGAAATAACATCTCCCTTGCGTCGCTCGACAACCTTGTAATTCAATTTTTGGTTTGAAACACGTTCGAAGGACTCGATCACTTCCAAAACGGAACTACCAGTCCCAGTACCCAAGTTAAAGACTTCATAGTTGGAATCATTTTCACCATTCAACAAACGTTGCAATGCAATGACGTGTGCCTTTGCCAAATCCACGACGTGAATATAATCACGAATGCAAGTTCCGTCTGGAGTTGGATAATCATTTCCAAATACAGACAACTCCTCCCTCATGCCTATTCCCGTTTGGGTTATAAACGGCACCAAGTTTTGTGGAACACCAATGGGAAGTTCTCCGATGGCAGCAGAATCATGAGCTCCGATGGGATTGAAATAACGCAATGCTATGGCTTTGAAATCTGGGGACACCATACAAGTATCCCTTATTATGTCCTCTCCTATCTTTTTCGTATTGCCATAAGGTGATTCGGCCGGTTTTATAGGGGCTTTCTCTGTTATGGGCATAACATCCGCTTGTCCGTAGACCGTACACGATGAACTGAAAATAAAGTTGGATGATTCCAATTTCTTCAATTCTTGCAAGACGTACACCAAAGTGTTGATGTTGTTCTCATAGTACATCAACGGATTTCCAACGCTTTCTCCAACTGCTTTGCTAGC
Organism: Bizionia sp.; assembly: GCA_020631395.1. Taxonomy (GTDB): domain Bacteria; phylum Bacteroidota; class Bacteroidia; order Flavobacteriales; family Flavobacteriaceae; genus JAHDHI01. Next base: position 5,985 of record JAHDHI010000077.1, on the reverse strand, counting down.
TGCAAAATGTATGGCTCCACATATGTCATGATGCTTTTTGAAAAAAGCTCGTACCTCTTGCTTTTCCTTTAAATCCAATTTGACAAAAATTGGCTGTTGTCCTGTTATGGAAGTTATCCCTTCCAAAACCTCTATCGAGGCATTAGACAAATCATCGATAATTACGACTTCATATCCTGAGTTTTGGAGTTCTACAACTGTATGTGAACCTATGAAGCCTAATCCTCCAGTTACTAATATCTTCATTGAAATGTTTTTCGCCTTATTTGAAAGGCAATCAAAATAATGCTAACGGACACCACCCTCTCCTTCTAAAAGGCACAGAGCAACAGTATTTTAATTCCCTTTATTATTGTTTACAAAATCAATCACAGTTCGAGTTATGAAATCTATTTGCTCGTCATCCAATTCCGTATGCATTGGCAAAGAAATGACTTCTTTCACCAATTGATTGGTTACCGTGAACTCTTCTTCCTTGTATCTGGAATCCAAATATGCCTTTTGCCTGTGCAAGGGAATCGGGTAGTATACTCCACATGGAATTTCCTTTTCATTTAGATGTTTCGCCAATGCGTCTCTATCTGCTCCTACGATCTTCAGGGTATATTGATGAAACACATGATATTCATAGGTTTCGTCAAGTTCTCCATTTGTAGTTTTTGGAGTTATGATGTTTGGATGACTTGCAAAAGCTGCGTTGTATTTTACCGCTGCATTTCTTCTTGCTCTGTTGTAGGCATCCAAATGCGGTAACTTTGCATCCAAAACTGCTGCTTGTATGGAATCCAAACGTGAATTAACACCAACGACATCGTGGTGATAACGTTCATACATCCCATGATTGACGACACCTCGAATGATGTGAGCCAATTCATCATCGTTTGTAAAGATGGCTCCTCCATCACCATAGCATCCCAAGTTCTTTGACGGGAAGAAAGACGTTGACGCCACATGGCCCATGGTACCTGACATCACTTCATTTCCATTGTCATATTTGTATTTGGCTCCAATGCCCTGTGCATTGTCCTCTATGACATAGATATCATGCTCTCTGGCAATTTCCATCAGAGCCTCCATATCTGCACATTGTCCAAATAGATGCACAGGTACGATAGCTTTCGTCTTTGGAGTTATCGCCTTTTTAACAGCTTCGATATCTATGTTGAACGTATCTGGATCGACATCTACCAAAACTGGAGTTAAATTTAACAAGGCTATGACCTCCACTGTGGCTGCAAACGTAAAATCGGCAGTGATTACCTCATCACCGGGTTTTAGACCTAATCCCATCATTGCTATTTGCAATGCATCTGTACCATTGGCACATGGAATAACATGTTTTACACCTAGATAATTTTCAAGATTCTTTTGAAATTGATGAACCTTTGGTCCATTTACAAATGCTGTAGTTTCCAAAACATCTTGTATGGACTCGTTTACAACATCTTTTATACCTTCGTATTGACCTTTCAGGTCTACCATTTGAATTTTTCTCATACACCACGAAATTACAAAATTCATATATGTTAAACAATGAATTATGTATTTTAGCACAAACGTTTTTCATATTGAATATACTATACACATTAGGAATTTACATTGCCGACTTTGGACTTCGTATCATTTCTATTTTCAATGCCAAAATAAAGTTAGGCACAAAAGGACGCTCCAATACATTCAAAGTCTTGGAGGCCCAGCTTTCCAAAACAACGGAAACACTTTGGTTTCATTGTGCATCGCTGGGAGAATATGAACAAGGTCTCCCAGTCTTTTCAGAATTGAGAACTCTATATCCCAATCATAAGATTGTGCTCACCTTTTTTTCGCCATCTGGTTACGAAATAAGAAAAAAAACACCTGTTGCAGATGTCGTAACATACCTTCCTTTGGACACCCAAAAGAACGCAAAACGCTTTTTGGACCTTGTAAATCCAGAATTGACGATTTTTGTAAAATATGACATTTGGCCAAATTTCTTAAGAGAATTGAAAAACAAGAAATTAAAGGCCATTTTGATCTCTGCCTCCTTCAGGGAAAATCAATCCTTTTTCAAATGGTACGGTAGGCAAACCAAAAATGCCCTTTTTGCCTTTGAACACATCTTTACTCAAAATAAAAAATCGAAATCACTTTTAGAACAAATAGACTATAACAATGTCACGGTTTCAGGAGACACACGTTTCGATCGTGTGGCAAATCAATTGTTGCAAGACAACACCATCGACTTCATCGAAACATTCAAACAAGATGCCTTGTGCATAGTCATTGGGAGTTCTTGGCCAGAAGATGAAAAATTCATCGTGGAATACATCAATTCCGAAGCTACATCAAATACCAAATTCATCATTGCCCCCCATAACATAAAACCATCGCAAATTCAAGATTTGAAACGTAGTGTAATCAAACGATCCATCTTGTTCTCAGAAAAGGAGGAAGTTGACTTAAGCAATTATCAAGTTTTGATATTGGATACCATAGGTTTGCTAAGCAAAGTATACAATTATGCGGATATTGCATATGTTGGGGGAGCCGTTGGAAAAACTGGCTTGCACAATACATTGGAAGCTGCCGTCTTCGGGGTGCCAATAGTTATTGGAGCCAATTATGAAAAATTCCCAGAAGCACAAGCAATGATAGACAACAAAGGGATGATTTCCATTTCCAACCAAGAACAATTGAACACTGCTTTCAACGATTTCATATCCGACCCTGAAAAACGTATTTCCTTCGGTCAACAAAATAGAAGTTACATCGAAGAAAATGAGGGGGCTGTCATCCAAATTATAGACTTTTTACGTAATTAAACTGTAATTTCGGCTGATTATCGATGAAATGTTAAAAATTGTTAAAGAAAAATAGGGTTTTTAATTTTCAATATGTTAAATTCACGCCTTATTTAAAACTTAGACCAATGAAAAAATTATTATTGAGTGCTGCCTTGTTATTAGCACTAAGCGTATCGTTCACTTCTTGTAGAGATGTAAAAGAAAATGCAGATGCTACGGAAAATGCTGTAGAAAATGCAGTTGAAGCTACTGAGAACGCTGTAGAAAATGCTGCTGAAGCTACAGGAGATGCTGTAGAAGCTGTAGGAGAAGCTGTAGAAGAAACTGTAAATGCTGCAGGAGAAGCTGTAGAAGAAACTGTAAATGCTGCAGGAGAAGTTGCAGGAGATGCAAAAGCTGCTGTTGAAGATGCTGCAGACACTACGAAAGAAGCTGCTAACAAAATTGTGGATGATGCCAAGGCAAAGGCTGACGAGTTGAAGAAAAAATAATTCTCCACTTAAATTATAAGTCACTAAAGCCATTGCCTTCGCAATGGCTTTTTTTGTTTCTTGCTTGACCTCCAAAATTTTAAATGAAATTAGTTTAAATCTCTATTTTATAATCTTAATATTATATGTACTTTTGACGCCTAATAAAAAGAGGAAGGATTTGACTGATTGCAACCTCTTCAAACTGATTTACGGGGTCATTGAATACAGCTCTAGATCAATTTGGAATTAAATGCTAAAGGCAGTGTAAACTTCCTTCGACGTTTTCGTCAAATCCTCTGATTAAAATAATTATATAATGGCATATTTATTTACCTCAGAAAGTGTTTCTGAAGGACACCCGGATAAAGTAGCAGATCAAATCAGTGATGCATTAATTGACAACTTCCTTGCTTTCGACAAAGATTCCAAGGTAGCATGTGAAACTTTGGTTACAACGGGACAGGTTGTATTGGCTGGAGAAGTAAAATCCAAGACTTATTTAGATGTCCAAAAAATTGCTAGAGACACCATCAATAAAATTGGCTATACAAAAAGCGAATATATGTTTGATGGCAACTCTTGTGGTGTATTCAGTGCAATCCACGAGCAATCGGACGACATCAATCGTGGTGTAGATAGAGAAAACAAAGAAGAACAAGGTGCAGGAGACCAAGGAATGATGTTTGGTTACGCAACGAAAGAGACTGAAAACTACATGCCTTTGGCTTTGGACCTATCTCACAAGATTTTGATTGAGTTAGCTCAATTACGCAAAGAGAGCAAAGACATCACTTACTTGAGACCGGATTCCAAGAGTCAAGTAACCATAGAATACAGTGATGACAACATACCACAACGTATCGATGCCATTGTCGTATCTACTCAGCATGACGACTTTGACGAAGATGATGTCATGTTGGCAAAAATCAGAAAAGACATTGTTGAGATCTTAATCCCTCGTCTCATATTCAAACTACCAGAACATTTAAAAACATTGTTCAATGATGACATCAAATACCATATAAATCCTACTGGAAAATTTGTTATTGGTGGCCCTCACGGCGATACAGGTTTAACTGGTCGTAAGATCATTGTAGACACCTATGGAGGCAAAGGAGCTCACGGTGGAGGCGCATTCTCTGGTAAGGACCCTAGCAAAGTAGACAGAAGCGCTGCCTATGCGACCAGGCACATTGCCAAGAACTTGGTAGCTGCTGGTATTTGTGATGAAATCTTAGTACAGGTATCCTACGCCATTGGAGTCGTAGAACCTATGGGAATCTTTGTGGACACCTACGGAACTTGCCCTTTTAATATGACGGATGGAGAAATAGCAGAAAAGATTTCGAAAATCTTCGATATGCGTCCAGCATCCATAGAATCTCGTTTGAAACTGCGTAACCCCATGTATAGTGAAACTGCTGCCTATGGACATATGGGAAGGGCCAACACGACAGTTACCAAAACATTTTCTCAGCCCAATGGGGAACCAAAGACCATAGATGTAGAATTGTTCACATGGGAGAAATTGGACTATGTAGACAAAGTCAAAGCCGCTTTTGAAATATAGGCAAAGAAACTACATATGAAAAAAGACCTTTCTATAAGAAAGGTCTTTTTTTTTGAATAGAACTAAATTCACTTTACATATCAATACACCCCATAAGACCATCCTATGGATCTCCAATCATCCGAAGACCATTGCGACCAAGGGCTCAATTGCCACCCACAAACATAAACGCTACTTCTCATGATAGATCCACAGGTATATGCTTGATGGAAAGCTGCATCACTTGTTCCAGGAATTCTAATCCCTTCTACTTGGTTGGAATGCAAAAAGCTTAGATTATGCCCCAGTTCATGTATCATCAACGTCATTCTGGATTCGGCAGACAATGCCTCGTGGTCCTTTGCCACATTGATTTGCATCCATGAACCTACGTTCCCATTACCACTTGGCAATGCAGCAGTTGCATAAGCACCGGTATTCTCATTGTAATAGGCACCCAACACGATGTCTGCACTATATCTTGAATAGGTTCTATTGATGTTAATGTTGGGGCTAACTTTGCTCCAATGATAGGCAGCCCATGCAAATTCCAATATGTATTCGCTCGGGAAATCATAATCTATGTAGTAGGTTATGTTTCTGGAATTTACATAAAACACTCCATACAAGCTCAAATACCACTGATTCTTCTGAGCATCGTCTGGGACATTCTTGTCCAAATTAGGTTTTAGACCAAAAGGAATTGCCATGTCTTCTGCGTAAATAAACGCCTCTCTTGCCAAATCAGGCTCAAGATCTTCCTCTAAATAACCTTGATCTTTTAAAAAATTCAAAGTTGCCATTGCATCCTCAGGCAATGTCATTTTTACTTCGTTTTCAGGTTCCTCGTACAAATTTTCACTTTGACAACTCATACACAATAGAATTGCCAAAAACAATCCAGTTTTGATTTTTGAATTAAACATAATTAATTGATTTTAAGATTATTACCTAAAATTATTTATTTTACCAATTAAACTTTCAGCACATATTAGCACATTGTAATACAAAACAATCCTAAACACCAAACAATCAATAAATTATGAAAACAAAATAAAAACCTTAATTTTTTAACCAATCCCTTTTGAAAATTGTCAATGTCCATTTGATATCAAGCTCACATTGGATCATTCTCAAAAGTTGTGGGAGGATTGAGATAAGATTGTGATCTTTGCAA
>JAHDHI010000007.1 GCA_020631395.1 Bizionia sp. | reverse complement strand
TTATACCTTTGTTGAATAATATCATAAGGGAAATGATAAAATATGGAAGAAGGTGTAAACAAAAATTATATGAACAGGGTCAATTTGGCTTTGAAGTTCATAGACGAGAATCTTGATGTGAAACTGTCATTGGAGGCCATTGCCAAAGCTGCCCATTACTCTCCATTTCATTTCCATCGTAGTCTTCAAAGCCATCATAGGAGAGTCTCTCAATGACTATATAACCAGAAGGAGGGTGGAAAAAGCGGCAATGTTGCTAATAACAAGAAAGGGAATTAGTATTAGCGAATTGTCTTTAAAATGTGGTTTTAACAGTAATTCCGCTTTTACGAGGGGTTTTAAGAAATTTTACAGTGTAAGCCCAACGGAATTCAGAAGGTTGAGTCCTGGCAAATTTAGCAAGATCAGTAAAGAAGAAAGCAAGATTGGTCAAGATGATCTCATCTTTGAAAAATACATTTGCAATATCAATAATCATTTAAATTGGATAAAAATGAATGCAAATGTAAAAATTGAAGAAATAAAAGAATTAACTTTTGCCAGCATTACACATATTGGAGTGAATGGTATGGAAAATACTTTTGAGAGGCTGATGAGTTGGGCAAGGCCAAAAGGATTGATGGAAGGCTCCAATGCTAAAATGGGAAGAGTGTTTCATGATAGTTTTAAAACGACGGCACCAGAAAAAGTAAGAATGAGTGTATGCTTGTTGACAGAGTCTTCTTTTGAAGCGAAAGGAGAAATAAACAAAACTACAATTGAAAAGGGAAAACACATAGTAGGGCATTTTGAAATTACACCAAATGACTTTGAGAAATCTTGGAGTTCCTTGTTCGTTTGGATGAATGATAAAGGTTATGAGAAAGCAGGAGGTAACCCATTTGAAATATACCATAACGATTTTAGAGAACATCCAGAAAATAAATTCATTGTGGATATGTACATTCCGATCAAGTAAGGAGGAAAGTAAATGCTAAATTACAAATGAAAAGGAGAAATTTCTATAAGTGTGGTAAACTATGTTATTTGGGGGCTATTACAACCAAACTTCTTTTCGTTTTGTCTTCCGAGTAGAAATTTGGCATAGGTGAATGTCCTTCAGGTTCTACTATCAATATGGAGTAAGTGTTTTCTATAGATGACATTCCTTCTATGTTTTTTTGTAGTTGTGACGTTGGCGGAAAAAAATCAGGGTTGTTCTGTTTAAAAGTAAAAGGTTTGTATTTGAAAGAAAAGGAGGCAATGCTGTCATTGTTAAACAAGGAACTTTTTTTGTCCTGAGAATGACCAGTGGTAAAGGAGAAACCAATTGCGAGTATGTATATGTGATTTTTAGTCATCTTTTTTGGATTGAGCCTTTTTTAATTTTTTGCTGATTTTCTTGATGGCGGATTCTATGGACTTTTCAGGTTCGATGATATTGTATTCACCCCAGAAGTCGGGGTCGGAAAAACCTGAAGCTTCATCTATCAAGATGGCATTGGATTTCAAACGGTCTTTAGGCCTGGGAATCTTGCCTTTTGCATTTTGTTTCCAATCCGTGATGGCCATCTCACTTTGCAAGGTGTAGCGGTTGCTGAACCAACGATTCTTCCAATTTACCTTGAAGGTCAGTGATATATTGCTATAGCCATAATACCACTTGCCATTCTTTACCCTGTAATTCACCCTGTAACTCGCATTGGTTGGGTAAACTGTTGCTTTTTTTGGTTTTTTTCTAACAAAAAGTTTTACCGCTTGAGCTCTGTTTGTGACGTCCAAGTTGTATACGGCACTCGTCATGGCATAGGAATTGGCATCAATGAACAATTTACCATAGTATAGAGCATCTACAATGCCTTTCTTTTGTTTGAAGTTTACAACGTAAACGAGCTTGTTGTTTATTTGTGTGGATCTGTCAAAGGTAAAATCGTATGCAGGAAGATAATCTTCTGAGAAAATAAACTCAGGGTACTTCATTATATCTGTATGCAAGGCACTGAAAGGGCCACCTTGCAATTTCAATGCAATGGTATCCAATCTAGAGTAGTTGGTATTCTTTCGCGATTTGATAAGTCGTATGGCATCTTCTTTGATCGAAGAGTAGGGTTGCTTGTATATTTCCAAAACCGCTTCGGACAAGGAGGCATTCTTGTTTCTCTTCTTTATGGTTTCCCTATAAAAACCAGTCATGATTGCCGATTTGTCATAATAGTTTTCACCTTTAAGCTTCAAAGCTTTGCGTACCAAGCTTTCTGCATCTTTTGGAATGTTCAAGTCAATTTGCGCCAAAACGGTAGCAGCCTCTTCAAGTCTTATCTTGGTGTTTCTTTTCTTTAGATCGGATAACGGTATTTCTTGTCTCTTGTAGCCAAGATAGGAAATGGTAACCGATTTGTCCAACATGCCATTTGGGACCTTGAGAAGAAACTCTCCTTCTGCATTGGTTACGGTACTTATGTTTGTATCTTTAATGATCAAGTCTGCCAATGCAAGAGGGTCATTGGTTTCACTGTCAGTTACTACTCCTTTGAATTGTACTATGTCCTGTGAAAAAACCATATGCCCAATGAGTAGGGTGCAAATGGTGTAAAATGACAAAAGCTTGTTTTTGCTGTTGGTAATGTTTGATGAAAAAAGAATCTCTATGGTAGTTTTCATATTTCAAAGTACGTAAAAACTCAATGCTTTTTATAACTATTTATGTTAATTATTTCGGAAATAAACACAAGCATGGAAAACAAAAGAAACCACCATAAAGATTTTATCTGGCTTAGGTTTACCAAATGTCATTTACCAACCAAGTGGCAGCATCTTGTAGGTAGGATGCATAATCACAAGGCTGTGTGTGCGTCAAACCCGTTGCCACAACCAAGGTGGAATTGCTCCCGGCCGTAGTTGTATCTTCAACCCAGTCTTGAGTATTTTGCAAAGGGAATAGTTCATCATTTTCACCATGTATCACAAAGGTTGGAGTAGCTACAACTCTAGCACTGCCATCTGGATTGTATGATCCATAAGCACTAGCCATCGGTATTCCTGCAGAATAGACGGTAGGTTGCTTTTCGCTATACCACCAAGCACCATTCCCTCCATCGCTATAGCCGCTTATTACAATTTTACTGGTGTCTACGGGTAAATAATCACTTGCCAGATCGACAAGAGTATTCACTTGTGCTTGATTGTAGGGGTCAAACCATTGTAAACCTCTGTTGTTGGGACTTATAATTATGGCATCCAAAGCCGAAAATCCTGGCTCAGCATAACAACCTGTATTTTTATGAGCTTCTGGATCGCCTCCTGAAAAGCCATGTAATGTAATTATTAAAGGCCTTTTGTTGTTGGTGAAATCGACATCAGGTATTATGACTCTATACAGCCAAAAAGAATAGTCGACACCTATCAGTGAAACATCGTTTATTCCGGTAGAGAAATTTGTTTGATTGAAATCTGCTCTGACATCAGCATAAGTTCTAACATTGGAATCGTTTGAGTCGTCAGATTTAGTGCAACTAAATATTAAAGAAGCAATAAATAGATAAATAATTAGATTAATTGTTTTCATAGTTTTTTCAATAAATGTAACAAAAAAAAGTATTTACGACTTTGTTAAAGGAATATTAAAAAGAGCGATCTTGAAAATGAAGGTTTCAAAAAGACCGTATCTTTACAAAATAAAGACCTGATTCTATGCCAACAGACTGTATATCCTTTGAGGATACTGGATACTTTTCCGAATTGATATGTGATTATTTAGCTGAAACCGACGGTTTGAAGCCGTTTTACAATAGGTTTCCCAGACTTGAAAACTTCAAAGATCAAATTAAAGAAAAGGAACAGGCCTTCAAACAGGAAACAAGATCAGTTTTGGTGACATCCCTACGTGAACAATACAAAGGAATGGATGCGTCGGAAACAACCAAGCTCAATATTGAGGCTTTGGGAGAGAGAAACACGTTTACTGTTACAACGGGGCATCAATTGAATTTGTTCACTGGGCCTCTGTACTTCTTGCATAAGATCGTTTCCACTATAAACCTATCCAAAGAACTTAAAGGCAAATATCCAGAGTATAACTTCGTGCCCATATACTGGATGGCTACAGAGGATCATGATTTCGATGAGATAAATTATTTCAATTTCAAAGGGAAGAAAGTTCGATGGAATAGAAATGCTAGTGGAGCAGTAGGGGAATTGGACACTTCGGGATTGGATGCCGTTTTCAAACTCTTCTCACAAGAATTGGGAATAGGAAGAAATGCGGATGCATTGCGAGAACTATTCGAAAACACTTATGTGGAACATGGTAATTTGGCTGAAGCCACTCGTTATCTGGCAAACACATTGTTCAAGGATCATGGGTTGGTAATAATCGATGCCAATGTTAAAAGCCTCAAACAAGAATTTATTCCATATTTAAAAAGGGAATTGACGGAGCAAATAAGCTTCGAGCAGGTAACAAAGGTCAATGGACAAATAGAAAATATTACAAATAAGGAATATCCCATACAAGTCAACCCTAGAGAAATAAATTTATTCTACATAATTGAAAATCTAAGAGAACGCATAGTTTTTGAAGATAATCTATTTAAGGTGTTGAACACGGAAATAGAGTGGAATGAAAAGGATCTTTTGGAAGAGGTTTCAAGCAATCCAGAACGTTTTTCTCCAAATGTGATTCTACGCCCTTTGTATCAAGAAGTCATTTTACCTAACCTATGTTATATTGGAGGCGGAGGAGAATTGGCCTATTGGTTTCAGTTGCAACAAAATTTCAAATCGAATGAAGTCGTGTTTCCAATGTTGTTGTTACGTAATTCTGTGTTGATAAAGACAGAGCAACAATCGAATAAATTGAAGAAGCTGAATATTGCAAATGAAGATTTGTTTTTGAAGCGAGATGCCTTCATAAACAAAAAGGTAAGAGAGATTTCCAACATAGACATTGATTTTTCAAAACAGATTGAGCATTTGAAACATCAGTTTTTAGCTTTGCACGAACTTGCAGAAAAAACGGACAAGTCATTTGAGGGGGCGGTTGCTGCACAAGAGCGGAAACAGATAAAAGGTTTGGAGTCTTTGGAAAAGCGTTTGTTGACTGCACAAAAGCGTAAGTTGAAAGACCATGTCGAAAGGATGACAGGGTTGCAAAACGAATTGTTTCCCAGTCAGAGTTTGCAAGAACGCAATATCAACTTTTCGGAATTGTACTTGGAATATGGAGAAGACTTAATACCAAAATTAATGGAAAACTTGAAGCCATTGAAAGCTGAATTTTTAGTGTTAACATTTTAGAAAAAAAGTTGCAAATCGTAAAACGTAATTATTACTTTTGCGTATGCAACACGACAAGATTTTAATTTTAGATTTCGGATCGCAGTACACACAACTTATTGCGCGTAGAGTTAGGGAACTTAACATCTATTCCGAAATACACCCATTCAGCAAAATACCAACAGAACTATCAGAATACAAGGCGGTTATCCTTTCTGGAAGCCCGATGTCCGTAAGATCGGAAGATGCCTTTCACCCAGACCTGTCTGGTATTAGAGGAGAAAAACCAGTATTGGCCGTATGCTATGGAGCACAATATCTAGCTCACTTTTCCGGGGGAGAAGTTGCCGAATCCAATACGCGAGAATATGGTAGGGCAAACTTAAGCTTTGTGAAAGAAGGAGAAGCATTCTTCAAAGACGTAAAAGTGGGGAGTCAAGTATGGATGAGTCATAGCGACACCATTAAGACACTGCCAACAAATGCTCATCTTTTGGCAAGTACACATGATGTGAAGAATGCAGCTTATAAAATAGAAGGAGAAACAACTTACGCCATCCAATTTCATCCAGAGGTGTACCATTCTACCGATGGAAAGCAATTACTGCAAAACTTCTTGGTAAACATAGCTAATGTCAATCCAGATTGGACGCCGGACAGTTTTGTGGAAGAAACTGTAGATGGTTTGAAAGCACAGTTGGGAAATGACAAAGTGGTATTGGGATTGTCTGGAGGAGTAGACTCCAGTGTGGCAGCAATGTTGTTGCACAAGGCCATAGGAGAGAACCTATATTGCATTTTTGTAAACAATGGTCTATTGCGTAAGGACGAATTCTCTCAAGTATTGGAACAATACAAGGGGATGGGGTTAAATGTAAAGGGAGTAGATGCTTCGGCACGCTTTTTGGATGCGTTAGCAGGATTGAGTGATCCAGAATTGAAACGTAAGGCGATTGGTCGTGTATTCATCGAAGTTTTCGATGATGAAGCCAATCAAATAGAAAATGTAAAGTGGTTGGCACAAGGAACGATATATCCAGATGTAATTGAAAGTGTTTCGGCAACAGGAGGACCAAGTGCAACGATCAAAAGTCATCATAACGTAGGAGGGTTGCCAGATTTTATGAAATTGAAGATTGTTGAACCATTGAAGGCATTGTTCAAGGATGAAGTACGTCGAGTAGGAGCCTCAATGGGGATGGACAAACAATTGCTGGGACGTCACCCATTTCCAGGGCCAGGGTTGGCCATTAGGATATTAGGTGACATCACTTCGGAAAAAGTTCGTATTTTGCAAGAAGTGGATGCCGTTTTCATTAATGGATTGAAGGAAGCTGGATTGTATGACAAAGTATGGCAAGCTGGAGCAATATTGTTGCCCGTAAATAGTGTGGGAGTAATGGGAGATGAGAGAACCTACGAAAAATGCGTGGCTCTAAGAGCCGTAGAAAGCACGGATGGTATGACGGCAGATTGGGTGAACCTACCCTATGAATTTTTGCAGAAAACCTCAAATGACATAATAAATAAGGTAAAAGGCGTTAATAGAGTAGTGTATGACATCAGTTCAAAACCACCAGCAACCATCGAATGGGAATAAGATGCTAAAAAGTAAGTGTACATAAAATAAGGGTCTGCTTTAAAAAAATGGACAGAGTAATAAAGATTAGGATAAATTTAAAACAGACTTTGAACGTATAATAGCATATGAAGAAAATAATTTACATCTTGGTATTAATGCTTAGTTTCAGTTGCGCATCCACGCAAGCTCAAAACTATAAGACGCATAAGGTGAAAAGTGGTGAAACCATAGAGTCCATAGCAAAACATTATGATGTTTCGGTAAGTACCATCTATGCTTTGAACCCTGATGCTAGAAAAAAGTTGAAGCCCAACGCAGTTCTGCTTATTCCAGAATCAAAGAATACGACTCAAAGGGATCCATCCAAATCAACTACCACAAAAGAGCTAAAAGAGTTCCTAAAACATAAGGTAAGGAGAAAGGAAACATTGTTTAGTTTGTCTCAAAAGTACAATGTCACACAAGAGGAGATTAAAAAGTATAATACGTTTTTGTATGCCAACAACTTGAGAAAAGGAGATAGACTTGAGATTCCAGTGTTTAGGAAAATCACAAAGATAGAAGAAGTAAATGATGCAACGATGCCATATACGGTTAAACCCAAGGAGGGTAAATGGCGCATTGCCTACAAGTATGGTATAACAGTACCGGAGTTGGAAGCTTTGAACCCTGAGATGGAGGCTGTGATACAGCCTGGACAAATAATCAATGTTCCCAATCTCGAAAGCAAAACAATCAAGGAAGTAGATGAAGCCTATAGCTATTATACCGTACTACCAAAAGAAGGCTTTTACAGGTTGAGAATTAAAACAGGTTTGGATAAAGAAGCATTGGAAAAAATGAATCCAGGTCTTGCAGAATCCGGGCTAAAGGAAGGAATGATCTTAAAGGTGCCTTATGATGCCAAGTTGGCAGGAAGTACGACAGCTCTAGAAACCGTTGGAGATACATTGATGGGAACCGTGGAATTGTCTACTCGTATTCTGGACAGAGAAACAAAGAACATTGCGATAATGCTACCTTTCAAATTAAATAAAATCAACTTGGATTCTGTTGCAGATACCAAAGATTTCATAAAAAATGACCGAGCAACGGCTATTTCATTGGATTTTTATTCTGGAGCATTGGTGGCATTGGACTCACTTAAAAAAATGGGAGTAAATCTAAAAGTGAATGTATATGATACCAAAAACATGCAAAGTGAATTGAACTCTATTTTGAAAAATAATGATTTCAATGATACAGATGCTGTGATTGGACCATTGATGGCAAACAACTTCAATACTGTTGCATCTGCCTTGGAGAGAGAGAATGTCAGTGTGGTTTCCCCAATAATAAAATCTGTGAAAATGGGAGGTAACGTGTTTCAATCTAGACCATCGGATGTTGCACTTACAAACAAGATAATAAATCATTTCAAAGCAGATTCCACTGCGAACATAATAATTGTTTCGGACAAAAAGAACAAGGAAACGAGTGCATTGCTGAAACGAGAGTTCAAAGGAGCAGCTTCGGTAGTTTCACGTACAAACAAAAAAACGGGGGAGGATGCCTATTACATCTTCGATCAAGATTTGATAAAGGTATTGAAACCCGGAAACAACATCGTTTTCTTGGAAACTCAAAACGATGGATTCGTATCCAATGTGTCAAGTATCTTGAATTCGTTGAATACGGAAAAGACGACAGTTCGATTGGCCACCACCAACAAGAACAGTGCCTTCGATGATGAAGAGGTTTCGAATCATCACCTTTCCAATCTTCAATTTACATATCCGTCGGTATCGAAAATAATAGATGAGGATGATAACAACGGTTTTGTGAAAAAATACAACTCAATCTATGGAGAAACTCCAAATACCTATGCGGTAAGGGGATTCGATTTGACAATGGATGTCGTTTTACGTTTGGTAACATCAGAAAATCTACCTCGATCCGTAAATGATGCACCATTGACCTCGTATGTGGAAAACAAGTTCGGATACAAAAAAAAGACATTTGGAGGCCATTACAACGATATGGCGTATCTGGTGCAATACAAAGACTTGAAAATCATTGAGGTGAAATAATAAAACATCGATTTTTAGCGTTATAGGTGCATCCCTAATTAAGACTTACAATGTATAAATTACTTTTAATATGCCTTGGCTTTTTTTTGTTCGATGGAGATGCAACAGAACTCTCTTGGAGTGAAGCCTATAAATTGACTTGGGAAGATTTCCAAGGGACACCAGATCAAAATTCGGAGGCTGTCGCAGTTACGGCTTCGGGAATAACATTCAGTTATTCTATAAAGAAGACAAAAACCAAGGTGCTAAGCTTTAAAACCAAAATAAAGGCCCATTTTTATCCAGAATACTCTTGGTGTAAAAAAGGAGAGGTAGACGATCATATACTATCTCATGAACAATTGCATTTCGACATAACGGAACTGCATTCAAGACTATTCAAGGAGAAAGTAGAGGCATTGAGACCTTCCCATAATGTTGCCGAGATGTTACAAGGCCACCATAAGACAATCAATGAAAATTTGGAGAACATGCAGAACAAGTATGATAGTGAAAGCAATTACTCCATTGACAAGGAAGGGCAAGCCAAATGGCAAAGTTTTGTGGAGAAGGAATTGAAACGTTTAAGCAAATACAAATCTTAAGTCGCATATGCTACAGCCAGATAAGGAGTTCTTGGTGAAACTGGCTCATACCAAGATGCCATATGGGAAATACAAGGAACGTTATCTCATAGATTTGCCGGAACACTATGTGGTATGGTATCAGAACAAAGGGTTTCCCAAAGGCAAACTTGGAGAAATGTTGGAAACCGTATATACGCTCAAGCTAAATGGATTGGAAGAATTGGTAAGAAACATACAAAGAAACTTTCCAAAGCCATAGACTTCAATGTGGATAATCAGCTCTGTAGTAAAGAACCTTCCTCGGGTGAAGAGCTCCCACGAGACAGACACGTTTAGTGTAATTTTTTTTATTAATGAAAACGATCTGTTTTCAAACGTTCCTCTTCGTGTTAGGTAAGTTTTTGAAAAACAGCTTAAAAAGGTGTTGGGGAAGTATCCTTTGGACTACAACCACAATTGAAGTATCATTAAGATTTCTTCTTTATCTATACATTTTACCATGGATACAAAGCCCTCAATGCTACCTTGTCGTAATACGATAGTCCTGAGAACCCTGACGTTGCATTTCCACCATTCATTATGGAATGAGGGTCATTCCCTTCTGGTGTTCCTTCAATGTGAAAAAGCCCAAAAAGAGTTTCTGGCTCACCCAAGTCATCCCAATTTGTATGTCTAAAACCAATGGTGTGGCCTAATTCATGAGTCATCGCAGACAACTTTTGAGGATTGGTTACTGTTACATTGTCATTGTAATCTAAATTGATTATTATGTTTTTACCATCCTGTATCTGTTACTTCTTTATCTTCCAACGATAAGGACAATAGAGTCGATACTATCTCTTGCTGGGCTAAGGAATCACTATTGATGAAAAAATCTCTGAAATCTGATGGAATCATAGAATATTGGTTTTAGCAAAGATAATACATATCTAACTTAGAGCTTAGCCGAAGATATTTAAGACAAAGTATGGGTTTCATCTTTTAGCAATGAGATGGGTTGGTATTATTTTGAAGAAGAATTTTCTGTTATTTTATACCAAACAAGGAATCCCATTTACTTGATGATTCCATTATTTTAGTAGCATGCTTTAAATAAATGAGATAGTCTGCTATTGTATTGGTAACAACGCTCTAAGTATTTGCAAAGAATTATAAACGAAGATGTCTTTTCCATTGGATATAGATCCCAGTTGAATTTGTACATGCATATAATTTTTTTCGAAGGCAAAACTATAACCTCTCTATATGCTTGGAAGAATATACTTTTTAAGGTTATAATGTCTTTACGGTAAAAAGAAGAGTAAAAAAAACAATTACGATATAACACAATCATATGTTAGCCATAAAAAAGGCAAAAATAAAATATGGTGCAAATCGAAACATTTCAACTTAAAATTGTAAATTTGCTCGCGTTTAACAACGCACAATGGCAACTACAACGAAATACATATTTGTAACGGGAGGAGTGACATCCTCTTTAGGAAAAGGAATAATAGCAGCTTCTCTAGCTAAATTACTACAAGCTCAAGGTTACAGAACCACAATCCAAAAATTAGACCCATACATAAATGTGGATCCAGGAACTTTAAACCCATACGAACATGGTGAATGCTATGTTACGGACGATGGCGCAGAAACCGATTTGGATTTGGGGCATTACGAACGTTTCTTGAATGTACCTACTAGTCAAGCAAACAATGTGACAACAGGACGTATTTACCAAAGTGTAATCGAAAAAGAACGACGTGGAGAGTTTTTGGGGAAAACGGTACAAGTCATACCTCATATAACGGACGAAATCAAACATAGAATTCAAATTCTTGGAAAATCTGGCGATTACGACATCGTAATTACAGAGATAGGAGGAACAGTTGGTGATATAGAATCCTTGCCATATGTAGAGTCTGTAAGACAATTGAAATGGGAATTGGGACAAGACAATGCATTGGTAATACATCTTACCCTTGTGCCGTATTTGTCGGCTGCAGGAGAATTAAAGACGAAACCCACGCAACATAGTGTGAAGACATTGATGGAAAGTGGAGTGCAAGCAGATATCTTGGTGTGTAGAACCGAACATGAATTGCCACAGGATCTACGTGACAAGCTGGCTAGGTTTTGCAATGTTACCAAAGACTCCGTTATTCAATCCATAGATGCATCTACCATTTATGACGTTCCAAATTTAATGTTGACGGAAGGTTTGGATAAAATTGTATTGAAAAAATTGGCTTTAAAAAGTGAAACACCGGATTTGACACGATGGAATGCTTTTGTAGAGCGACATAAAAATCCAAAAACGGAAGTAACCATTGGACTCATTGGAAAGTACGTGGAACTTCAAGACTCCTATAAATCCATATTGGAAGCCTTCATACATGCAGGAGCGGAAAATGAAGTAAAGGTGAACATAGAATCGATACATTCGGAATATCTGAATGGTGACAACATTAAATTGAAGCTATCTCACTTGGATGGTGTATTGGTGGCACCAGGTTTTGGAGAACGTGGTATCGAAGGAAAGATAGATGCTGTAAGGTACGTAAGGGAAAACAACATACCCTTTTTAGGAATTTGCCTAGGAATGCAAATGGCAGTGATTGAGTTTTCACGAAATGTCTTGGGGATTGAAGATGCCAATTCAACAGAAATGAGTACATCGACCACAAACCCAGTAATCGATTTGATGGAAGAACAAAAAACGGTAATAGACAAAGGAGGTACGATGCGTTTGGGAAGTTGGGCTTGTAATTTGTCTGAAAACAGCATTGTACGTAGTGTTTACAATACCGATAAGATAGAAGAACGTCATAGACATCGATATGAATTCAACAGTGACTTCAAGGAACAGATTGAGGAGAAAGGAATGTTGGCTACAGGATTGAACCCCGATACGAAGCTGGTGGAAATAGTTGAAATACCTAGCCACCCTTGGTTTGTTGGAGTACAATATCATCCAGAATATAAAAGTACGGTGGCCAATCCACATCCATTGTTCGTAGCTTTTGTTAAAGCAGCATTGGTTCATAAAAAAACCAAAAAAGGTGTCAGTATGGCACAAAACAAATAACGGATTACTTTTTGATTTAGCTAAAAGCAATACTTATTTTATCACAAACTAACATATGTCTTCAAGGTAAGGCATCAAGATACAAATGGAAGAAAAGAAATTTGATTCAAAGACCATAATAGGATTCGTGCTCATTTTTGGGATACTGTTATTTATGCTATGGCAGAACAAACCAACGGAGGAAGAACTGGTAGAGCAAGAAAAAGCGAAGCAAGAACAAGTAGAAAAAGCAAAAGCAGAGCAAGTACTTGAAGACAATGTGGCAGTGGAAGATGCTTCCATCGAAGCATTGCCCGATTCATTGAGAACAATCGAGTTACAGAACAAGTTTGGTGCATTTGCTTATTCGGCAGCATTGCCTAAAGCCAAGGAAGTTTCTGTGGAAAATGGTGTTTTGGCATTGAAATTCAACCCTAAGGGAGGACAGATCTCGGAGGTGAAGTTAACCCAATTTGTAGATTTCGATTCTCTTCCCATCCATTTGGTGAAAAACAAGAATGCAGCATTCAACATTAACTTTGGGACTACGAATAGTAGAATTCTAAATACAAGAGATTTGGATTTTCACCCAACGGTAACTAAAAATGGAGAAAACACCGTAGTTTCCATGAAACTGAAGGTTTCCGAATCTAAATTCCTTGAATACAGATACGTATTGAAGCCTAACGATTACATGGTGGATTTCACCATAAGGTCACAGGGGTTGAACGATGTGATAAACAGATCCCAAGAAGTAAACTTAGATTGGACCCAAAAGACCTTTCGTCATGATCAAAGTATTTCTTATGAAAACAGATATACGCGTTTGACATACCAACACGATGGAGGCAAGATAGACAAGTTGTCTCAAGCAGGTGAAGACGAAGAAACAGAGAAAGATGTGCAATGGCTATCCTTTAGACAACATTTCTTCAGTTCCATTCTAGTAACGGACAAACCTTTCAAAAGCATTGCTTTGTCATCCAAAGATTTGGTGCAAGAAGAAGAAATAGATACCGTTTTCACAAAAGAATTTTCGGCAAAGACAGCCTTGGCATTAAGTGGAAATGAATTCAATGAAAATCTCAAATTGTTTTATGGTCCTACCGATAGTCAGATACTAAAACACTATGACCATAATTTGGAAGAAAGCATTCCCTTTGGATGGGGGATTTTTGGTTGGATAAACAAATACATCTTCATTCCATTGTTCGGGTTTCTAAGTTCATTCCTACCTTATGGTATAGCCATTATCGTGATGACGGTACTCATTAAATTGGCGATGTCGTTTGTGCAATATAAACAGTATTTGTCTCAAATGAAAATGAAGATTCTAAAACCCGAATTAGACGCAATTCGCGAAAAGCATAAAGACAACAAGATGAAAGCGCAACAAGAAACAATGGCGTTGCAAAACAAAGCTGGTGCGAGCCCTCTAAGCGGGTGTTTGCCTGCATTGATACAGATGCCAGTGTTCTATGCCTTGTTCATGTTCTTCCCGACTGCTTTTGCATTACGTCAAAAAAGCTTTCTCTGGGCAGACGATTTGTCTTCTTACGACGTGGTGGCAGAGTTGCCATTCAACATTCCTTTGTACGGAGATCACGTAAGTTTGTTTCCTATACTTGCAGCCATAGCCATCTTCTTTTACATGAAGATGACGACTGGGCAACAAGCAGCGGTATCACAACCACAACAAGAAGGGATGCCGGACATGCAAAAAATGATGAAGTACATGATATACTTTGCGCCGATCATGATGATGATTTTCTTCAATCAATATGCATCTGGTTTAAGTTTGTATTACTTCATCTCAAACTTGATTAGCATCGGTATATTGATCGTCATCAAAAAATATGTGCTTGATGAAGACAAGATATTGGCTCAAATACAAGAAAACAAGAAGAAACCGAAGAAAGAAGGACGCTTCCAAAAGAAAATGAAAGAGATGATGGAGCAGGCCGAACAACAAAAACAAGCACAGCAAAAAAATAAAAAGAAGTAGAAAAAACATAAATGTTCAAAAGCTGTCGTTCTAAGTAGTTAGTTTGGCAGCTTTTTTGTTTGGTTTAAGTTAGGAATACAATTTCAAGAATCAATTTGCGTTAATTATCTTATGAAGAATACAATTTTATTACTGTTTAGTTTTGTTGTTTGTTTGGCGTCTGCACAAAAGAGCAATCAATTCGATGCAAATGGGAAGCGCCACGGAGTTTGGAAGAAAAATTTCGATAAGACAAAGGTATTGCGTTATGAAGGAGAATTCGAGCATGGCAAGGAAGTAGGTGTATTCAAGTTCTATAAGAAAATTGACAACCAGGCGGTCTTGACGGCGACACGTACTTTCAATGACAAAAATGACTTGGCGGAAGTCCAGTTCTTTTCGTCAAAAAAGAAAGTGATCAGCGAAGGAAAGATGAATGGTAAGATCTATGTTGGGAAGTGGATATACTATCATAAGAACTCACCAAAGATAATGACCGAAGAATTCTACAATGACAAAGGCGAATTGGATGGAGAACGAAAAGTTTACTATTTAAATGGTAAAGTAGCAGAAAAGGCAATGTATAGGTTAGGGCAATTGGATGGAGAGTCACTTTGGTATTCGGAAAATGGACAAGTCATTAGAGTGCTCAATTACGTTAAAGGAGAACTACATGGTTCTGCCAAGACCTATGATTTCAAAGGTAATTTGAAGGAGGAAGGCGTTTACCAAAAAAATAGAAAGCACGGCATCTGGAAATTTTATGAAAATGGAAAACTTGTCAAGGAACAAGACTTTACAAGAAGAAGCAAGAATCCTAATTTGAAAAAAAACAAATAGGATACCCCCCAAGACCTAATTGCAATGAAGCCGACATGATTTTCTAAATGTTGGTTGCCCATATGTGGAATGGCTCGTCGTTTTTACATATTTTTGCGTTCTTTAACCTAAATAATCAATAAGAACTTAAAAAATGAAAAAAAACATTCTTAATTTATTTGTAACCCTACTTGTAACGGTAAGTTATTCTCAAACAGGTAATGAAGTATTGGGGGACAATGCTGGCTCCAATATTTCTTCAGGAGATTACAATACCATTGTTGGGGATTCAACGGCACATTATCTATCGACATCCTTGTCAAATACCATATTAGGGTATAGGGCAGGGCGAAGCATAAACTTAGCATCCACTTCCCAAGCCAATTACAATGTTTTCATAGGTGAAGATGCTGGATATGGCAATACGACGGCAGATGAAAACGTATATATTGGATACCAAGCTGGGTATCTTAGTGCCACGGATGTGGACAATGTGTTTATAGGGTTTAGATCTGGTTACCACAATGATGACTCGGATGGTACGTTTATAGGGCACGGTGCTGGATTCAACAATACTACTGGAGGAGACAATACCTTTATAGGAGAAGCATCTGGGTTGAGTGTTACTACAGGAGATGACAATACTTTTGTAGGGCAAAAGGCGGGAGCAGGAACATATTCGAGTGTTTATACTGGTACAACTGCGACAACAGATCCAAACACGGCATCAGACAACACTGCCATCGGTTCTGCCGCCGGGTTTAATCTAAAGACAGGATACCGCAATGCCTTTCTTGGAGCAGAAGCTGGATATGACAATGAAACGGGGTACAGGAACACCTTTGTAGGAGATTCCACTGGGGTGGATAACAATGCAGGGAGATTGAACACGTTTGTGGGACAAGGGGCAGGAAGTGCTAACGAGCATGCCAGCTACAATACCTTTGTGGGTGTGGAAGCCGGAGGAGATGTCAATAGGACAAATAAAACCAATGGATCTTCGAACAGAAATACCTTTGTAGGAGTCTTTGCAGGATTTGGAACTAGAGAAGGAACGGACAATGTAGGTATCGGAGCCTTTGCAGACGTCACGAGTTATAGTACAACAGACCTTACAAATGCACAAGGGAGGGATACAGGAAATGCAACAAGTACAAAAAGAGAGTACAATACCTATGTGGGATCCCAAGCATACGCCAATGCCAACGAGGTTGTGTTGTTGGGGTTTGATACGCGAGCAGATGGAAATCAAAGCATTGCCATTGGAGCAAAGGCATTTGCAGATGATGCACAAACGATAGTCGTTGGATATCAAGCCTATGGAAGTACGATTTCTGATAGATCCATAGGAATAGGAGTAAGAGATTCCTTGAAACACAGAGACGCTGTAAGCATAGGTTATGAAGCCAAAATAACAGGGCAATATGCCGTGGGATTAGGAAGGGAGTCCATTGCAGATACAAGTTCTATAGCCATTGGTTACAACAGCAAGGCTTTGGGGAAATATGGCCTAGCTTTGGGAGATATGTCACAAGTGAATGATTTGACGCAATACGCAATGGCAATAGGAGCTGGAGCTAATGCAACGACAAGCAATAGCTTGGTCTTGGGAGGTACGACCAATTTGGATAGGGTAAGTGTGGGTATTGGAACATCTGCACCCAATCAAAACGCTTCTTTGGAATTGGCGGATTCAGATAAGGGTTTCTTGATAAATAGATTGTCAAATGCCTTGAGAATGACCTTGGAGACGAATCTAACGGCTTCAGATGAAGGTTTGATGGTATATGATACAGACGACAATACTTTGTTTGTATGGGATGGCAATGCTTGGTCTTCATCTACCAATACGGATGTACAAGATTTGGAGTTGAGTGATAATACATTGAGTTTGACCAATGATGCAACGACAGTGGATCTATCTACATATCTGGACAACACTGACAATCAGGCATTGACGCTATCAAGCAACAGTTTGGAACTGACCAGCGACGACGGTACGGACAGCATAGATTTGTCAGGATATCTGGACAACACTGACAATCAAGCATTGACGCTATCAAGCAACAGTTTGGAGCTGACCAGTGACGACGGTACGGACAGCATTGACCTATCTGGATATCTGGACAACACGGACAATCAAAATCTATCCTTGTCAGGAAACACATTGAACATCACTGGAGGTACAGGAGTAGACTTGTCGACAATTCAAGATGGTACGGGAACGGACGATCAAAATTTAACATCAGCAACACTTTCTGGTAATACACTTACTGTGGCGATAGAAGGAGGAACTTCCGTTAATGTGGATCTATCTCCTATTTTATCGGCGTTAGAAACGGAAAACACGAATCAACAAGCTCAAATAAATGATTTGATTATTAGAATTGAAGCTTTGGAAGCATGCGCATGCCAAACATTGACCGTAGATGAGAATGGTGAAGTAACAGATAAATCCGTAGCGTCTATCCTATATCAAAACATTCCAAACCCATTCAATGGAACCACTTCCATAAAATATTTTGTACCATTGAAGCACAGAACAGCTGCAATAGTATTTAGCAATGATTTAGGACAGGTTATAGATACTGTGAAGCTGGAGAAATTAGGAGAGCAAGAGTTATTCTTCAACAGTGATTCTTTGGCATCTGGAATGTATTACTATACATTGTATGTTGACAGCTCTAAAGTAGCAACTCGAAAAATGATAATTGAATAGGAATCGTTGGACTTTCAGTCATAGATAAAAAGACAATGTCATAAAAAAGCTTCTTGTAGTCTACAAGAAGCTTTTTCCATTAGAAGGATTTCATTTGTTAGTTTGCTATTAACTCTTATGTTGAAGTATACCTCCTTTGATTGTTTATTGTAATAATGAATTACAGTATTTCTTATTAGGTCGTAACAACTTGAAAAACTTAACAATCATTACACCATTATTTGAGGTTAAACATATGGAAGTCAGGTTTTAATGCCTTGAGTTGGTGTTTGTCCATACTAACTAATTACGATGAAAAGGTAGAAGTAGGTTATGTCAAAGAAAATCTTTTTAAATCTCGTATCTTTGCAAACATTTACATAAAAAATGAAAAAAAGAGTAATCGTAGGACTATCTGGAGGAGTGGACTCCAGCGTTGCAGCATATTTGCTGAAAGAACAGGGGTATGAAGTCATTGGCTTGTTCATGAAGAATTGGCATGACGATTCTGTTACCATATCTGATGAGTGCCCATGGCTGGACGATAGCAATGATGCAATGATGGTGGCAGAAAAATTAGGCATTCCTTTTCAAACTGTCGATTTGAGTGAGCAATACAAGGAGCGTATCGTCGACTATATGTTCAATGAGTATGAAAAAGGAAGAACGCCAAATCCAGATGTGCTTTGCAATAGAGAAATAAAGTTTGATGTCTTTATGAAGATTGCATTGGATTTGGGAGCAGATTACGTAGCTACTGGTCATTACTGTAGAAAGGGAACAGTAATCGAAAATGGAAAGGAAACCTTTCAACTATTGGCAGGAAAAGACAACAACAAGGATCAATCTTATTTCTTATGTCAACTATCTCAAGATCAATTGGCAAAGGCTTTGTTTCCAATAGGAGAGTTGCAAAAGCCGGAAGTTAGGGAAATTGCTGCCAAAGCAGACTTGATTACAGCCGACAAAAAAGATTCGCAAGGATTATGTTTCATAGGTAAAGTGAGGTTGCCAGATTTTCTTCAACAACAATTGAAACCGAAAGAAGGTGTCATCGTTGAAGTTCCGGAAACCCATTCAACTTATGTAGAAATAGAAAACGACTTCAATACCAAAATAGAAGAACTCCAATACCTGTCTCGAAAAACCAAATATTCGATGGAAGATGGAGAAGTCGTAGGGAAGCATCAAGGTGCTCATTATTTTACAAAAGGACAACGTAAAGGTTTGGCCGTTGGAGGAAAAGTGGAACCTCTTTTCGTCATTGACACAGATGTCAAAGAAAATGTTATTTATACGGGGCAAGGGAAATCTCATCCTGGCTTGTATAAAAAGGCATTGTTTGTAAACGATGAAGAGTTGCATTGGGTAAGAGAAGACATTGCTTTGAAAGTTGGGGAAACCTTGGAAGTGTCAGCAAGAATACGTTATCGTCAAGCATTGGAAAAAGCAACATTGCACAGAGTGGATTCGGGGCTATTCGTGGAATTCGAAAACTTTCAATCTGCGATTACAGAAGGACAATTTGTTGCATGGTATTTAGCAGATGAATTAGTTGGTTCAGGAGTAATTTCATAAATTGCAGTAACATAAACTGCAATTATCATGAAAAAAACACTCCTCTTAGCTTTTTTAAGTATCTCATTTTTAGGTTTTAGCCAAGAAGATGCTTGGGTTTATCTTACAGACAAAGAAAACGTAGCGGCTTCAATAGCCAATCCAATCACTATCTTGACCCAAAAGGCAATAGATAGGAAAAATGCACATGGTACGACAATCGATGAACGAGACGTACCAGTAAATGAAAATTACATAGCACAATTGAAAAATCAAACGGGAATTGTCGTTTTGGCAAAATCTAAATGGTTCAATGCCGTGCACGTTCGTGGTACAGAAGCAAACATCAATGCATTGTCTGGTTTGGCTTTTGTCGATAGCATCACTTTTGCAGATGACAATTTGAATACCAAGACCTCGCCAGTAGAGGTCACTGAAAATAAGTTTGGAGTAGAAAGCAAGCAAACGGTATTCAACTACGGAAATGCTTTGAATCAAATAGAGATGTTCAATGGAGACGAGTTGCACATAGAGGATTATACTGGGACAGGAATGACGGTTGCCGTCATAGATGCAGGCTTCCCAAACGTAAATACCATGGCAGGCTTTCAACGTTTGAGAGATGCAGGCAACATATTGGGAGGTTATGACTTCTTTGATAGAACAGAAGATGTCTATGCAAATACGTCGAGTTCCCATGGAACCTTGGTGCTTAGCGATATGGCAGGCTTCGTACAAGATCAATTTGTTGGGACTGCACCAGATGCCAGCTATTATCTATTTAGAACAGAAAACGCACCAAACGAAAATCCCATTGAAGAAAGCCTTTGGGTCGAAGCAGCAGAAAGAGCAGATAGTTTGGGAGTAGACGTCATCAATTCCTCATTGGGGTACAAGACTTATGACAATACGAATTATAGTCACACATCTCAAGATTTGGATGGCAATACCACATACATAACCAAGGGAGCCAACATAGCCTATGAAAAAGGGATGTTAATGATAAATTCAGCAGGGAACTCAGGAGCTAGTGGACTAGGTGCACCTGCCGATGGAGCAGGGGTATTTACCATTGGAGCTGTACAGGCGAATGGTAACTATGCAAGTTTCAGTTCTCAAGGAAGTGCAATACAACCGACACAAAAACCAGATGTAGTTGCGCAAGGACAAGCAAGTTACGTAATCAATCAAAACGATGCCATCACGACAGCAAATGGGACCTCTTTTAGTTCTCCCATATTGGCAGGAGGTTTGGTGTGTTTGTGGCAAGCTTTGCCTAGCTTTACCAACGAGCAAATAATGCAGTTGGTAAGAGAGTCGGCGTCACAATACGACAATCCAGACTATCTATTGGGTTACGGCATTCCAGACTTGTCCTTGGCTTTGACGCAAGGGCTGTCTGTCGTGGAATTTGAAAACAACAACACCGAGTTGAATGTATATCCTAATCCGGCGCAAAGCGAAGTCAATGTACAAATACCATCTACTTATGAATCTGCTCGCATACGTTTATATGACATTTTAGGGAAAAAGGTATTGGAATCCACAGTATCTCAAGAACGTTCAAAAATAGATATATCCACATTTTCAAAAGGATTGTATTTGCTTAAAATAGAGGCCAACGATGTCTCGAAGACTTTAAAGTTAATTATCAACTAAGGAGGAACCATAACAATTAATGAAAAACAGAATTACCCAACTTTTCAATGTAAAATACCCAATCGTTCAAGCAGGAATGATTTGGAATAGTGGCTGGAGATTGGCTTCGGCGGCAAGCAACTCAGGAATTTTAGGACTTATAGGAGCTGGAAGCATGTATCCAGATGTCTTACGGGAACACATTCAAAAATGCAAAAAGGCAACAGATAAACCATTTGGAGTAAACGTACCGATGCTTTACCCAAACATTGTGGAAATAATGGATATCATCGTAGAAGAAGGTGTGAAGATCGTCTTCACTTCAGCAGGAAACCCAAAGACATGGACCAAATGGTTGCAAGCAAGGGGAATTACGGTGGTACACGTGGTAAGCAGCGTAAAGTTTGCGTTGAAAGCACAGGAAGCAGGAGTGGATGCCATCGTTGCAGAAGGCTTTGAAGCTGGAGGACATAATGGAAGAGACGAAACAACCACGCTTGCATTGATTCCCATGGTAAAAGAGCAAATACGAATTCCATTGATAGCAGCTGGAGGGATAGCAACAGGTAAGGCCATGTTGGCATGTATGGTACTAGGAGCAGATGGAGTGCAAATTGGAAGTCGTTTTGTGGCAAGTGAGGAATCATCGGCGCATAGAGCCTTCAAACAGGTAGTGGTAGATGCCAAAGAAGGTGATACGCAATTGACTCTAAAAGAATTGGCACCAGTACGTTTGGTTAAAAATAAATTCTACAACGAATTGCAAGAGTTGTATAAAACAGCACCGACACCAGAAGAACTAAAGGAGTTTTTAGGTAGGGCACGAGCAAAAAAAGGTATGTTTGAAGGCGATTTGGAAGATGGAGAATTGGAAATTGGACAAATTTCCGGATTGATTCATAATGTAAAACCAGTTGCGGACATTGTTTCTGAAATCGTAAAGGAGTTTGAGGAAACTAGTTTGAATGTATCCCAATTGTGTCACTGAATTGACGAAAGGGTTTATTTTGAAAACTAAGTAGGAAATTAAAGAAACATAAGAACGTAAAAAAAACGCCCTTTGAAATGGTGACTTTCAAAGGCGTTTTTTTTATGATTGATGTTAATCAAGAATGATTTCATCAATTAGGTGTATGTTGGTAGACGACTTCAATACTAAATAATACTCTTTTATTTGAACGCAATCTTGAGGAATGTCTACTTTATTCTTTAACGAGCTTAAAGGTTTTCTTGTTGTTGTTTTCTTCTATTTCAAGGAGATATATTCCAGATGCAAAATTTGAATAATCGATGGAAGCATTGTTTTTGTTGTTTTTGTTTTCTAGGATGAGTTGACCATGAATCGTATACAATGCATAGTCGTAATCGGGTAAATTGGTCCTTATGTTCAAGGTGCCTTTTACAGGATTTGGAAACAATACCACATTGTTGTGAACGAAGTCAGGAGTTCCCAAGCTAGCACTAATCACTTTGACTTTGATATCATCAAAATAAAAACCGTCTTTCTGTACAAATCCATCAGACCTCAATTGAAACCTTATTAGAATGGAACTTCCTACGTAGTCGTTTAAATCGATCTCTTCAAGAACCCAAGAGTTTTGAGTGCCATCGTACAAAGGTTCGTTGTTGGCTCCTGTCTGATCCGATACTCCCATATTTGTATATTTGCCGCATTGTGGAATCCAAGTCGTTCCATTGTCCGTAGAAACCTGAACTTGTACATAATCATAATTGTTCTCTATTTCCCATTTGGCATAGAATGTAAGCAAGGCATTTGAAGCAGCGGTTAGATCCAAGGCATTTGTCAAAGTGATGGTCTCGTTTGCATTGACAGCGTAATTTCCGTTGGGGCTGTCCGTGATGGAGCTACTGGGAGAATTGAATTCTGTGGTGGAAATGCCCCAAGAGGAACTTGTCCAATGGGAGGAGACATCATCTGCTTCATCATCCAAGATGATAGTTGTAGCTCCATAGATTTTGGTTATGGTCAATTTCTTGTCGTAAAGCCCATTGTTCAAGATTAGTTCATAGACAACTTCATCTCCGACTGCTATGCTGGAATTGAGGTTTATGTCTATGAAACCGACTTGTTCCTCCAAGATACCTAGTCCGTTATGACTTTCAGTCGTGCCGACAGAATCAATATTCGTGCTTATGGGGTTTATGGAGACTGTGAAATCACCATCTTCCAAGCCTAGACGTTTAATGGTATACTGTGAAGATGTTACCAAGGCATCAATATATGTTGGAGCATTGTCACTAATGGTAGCATAGTTTCCTGCTATCTGTGCTGCGGAAATGTTCAAAAACAACATCTCTTTGGCTACATCCTCGATTTGAGAAGCTGCAAGCCAAAATGAAGAACCTATCTCTGGGGTCATGGAAAATATCTTTTCTCTAGTACCACCATCTTGCTTGTCGAGTACGCCATACATAAAATCATCGGCGGCCCCAGCAGCTGGATAGAGGTCTGATATTATCTGGTTAGTGTAACCGTTCTCTGAGACCATATGCTCTGAAATGTCGAGAAATGTCGAATGATCCTCTGTGAGTTGATTGTTTGCATATCCAAAAGGAAAAAGCAATAGGTTGCTAAAGCTATGTGCGTTTAGCGCCACTTTGAAGTCATTGTCTTCTACCAGCCATCTTAAAGCTTGATTTTCTGGTTCGGAAAAAACACTTGCTCCTGCATAGATGTCTCCATCAGAATCGGATGTGCCAGCCGTATTCCATACCTCCGTCCCATCTGGTTTTACATAGGAGTAATTTCGATTGTTGTCTACCCCAAACGTCCCATCTCCATTGTCTCTTCTGTTTTTACGCCAGAGGCCTCCTCCATTGGGGTTGTTTGTTTCATTGTGGATGTAACCATCAGGATTTACACAAGGAACGAAGAACAATTCCGTATTGTCCACAATGGTCTTTATTTCCAAATTGGAATCGTAATTTTCCAAAAGATACCACATGTAAAATATGGTTTGTTGCAAGGACGTGGGTTCTCTTGCATGATGAATGGCCGTATAAAGGATTTGCTTTTCGTTTGCAGCTTCATCTGTGGATGGATTGTCGGAAATTTTCACATATTGAATTCCTCTGCCTTCAGAAGTCATATACGTACTTATGTTTGCTCGTGTTGTAATGAGGTCGGGGTATGCCGTTTTCATATCATCCAATTCCTGAAGCATTTGGCTGTAGGTCAAATAACCGCCCATGGAGCCACTATTGTAGTTTGTTGGAGTAGTATAGGTGGAATTGTCTGCGCAGTTGGCATTTTTTTTTCTTGGTGGAACATAAGAGGGATGATTAGGATCGTTCTGGTTCATATAATGTTTTTGAACATCGTCGATTATAACATCCACTTTTACACCGATCTGTCTGGCTTTTGCAATTTGACTTTCAGAAAAGTCAGATTCTATGTATACATTTTTTTTATGCTTGCCATGATCTAATGCCAGTCCCAATTGTTCTAATTGATTGAAAACGTTTTGTGAGTTGTAGTAAATTCTGGCGCGTTGGTATTTTTCGTTGGTGGATTCTTGCGATTGGCATACCAAACTTGCCAAAAATAGAAGAGAGAGAATAAATTTTTTCATTTTTACTGAGGGATTTAGTAATGCATAATTGTTTGGTTTACAATAATTAAACAATTTTAATTGCTAATACCCTACTGGAAAAGGAAGCTAAATCTAGACCTTGACTTAATTATTTTAAGAATTATGGAGCTTGCATCGGTTTTCAATGTTCTCAATGAATAATTTTTGGACCATGTTTCTTTGCTATTGCTTACCAGTCTGCATTCGATGAAATTCATTTGAGATCAGTGTTTTGTTTACTGATGAATTCACAAAAATAATTCGCATAACAAAAACCGAAGTGCTACTTTTGCCAAATGGTTTTAAGTGACTACACAAAAGAATTCTCATACAATTGGAAACTAGCAGCCCCAGTCATGTTGGGGATGTTGGGGCATACTTTCGTTAGTTTCATAGACAATATCATGGTTGGTCAATTGGGAACAGCAGAATTGGCAGCTGTTTCACTGGGCAATAGTTTCATGTTTATAGCCATGTCTTTGGGTATAGGTTTTTCTACGGCCATAACTCCTTTGATTGCGGAAGCTGATTCCTCCAACAATTTCAAGCAAGGAAAGTCCTCTTTCAAGCATGGATTGTTTTTATGTACAGTTTTAGGAATACTATTGTTTTTCATGGTATTTTTTGCAAAGCCTTTGATGTATTTCATGAAGCAGCCAGTAGAAGTCGTGGAGTTGGCCATTCCGTATTTGGATTTGGTGGCACTTTCTTTGATTCCATTGGTCGTTTTTCAAGCATTCAAACAATTTAGTGATGGGTTGTCAATGACCAAATACCCCATGTATGCAACAATTGTGGCTAATTTGGTTAATGTTGTTTTGAATTACGTTCTTATTTTTGGAAAGTTGGGATTTCCCGAATTGGGTATTGTAGGTGCTGCATATGGAACATTGATTTCGCGTTTTGTAATGTTATGGTACATTTGGTTTCTGTTGAAGAAAAAAGAAAAATCCAAGGCCTTTGTGACCAATGTGAAACTCTTTGTCTTGGATAAGTTGATGCTTCGCAAGATTATAGGGTTGGGAGCTCCTAGCGCCATGCAAATGTTCTTTGAAGTTGCTATTTTTACTGCTGCCATATGGTTGAGCGGCTTGTTGGGAAAGAATCCTCAAGCAGCGAATCAAATAGCTTTGAACTTGAGTTCCATGACCTTTATGATTGCCATGGGCATAAGCGTAGCTTCTATGATTAGAGTGGGAAACCAAAAGGGTTTGAAGCAGTATTTCGAATTGCGTCGCATCGCATTTTCCCTTTTTTTATTGGGGATAATATTTGCTATGGGTTTTGGTTTGATTTTCTTTTTGTTTCATGATTTCCTTCCTAGAATATACGTCGATTTTGACGATGTGGTAAATTACAAGGACAATATGGAAGTGGTAAGCATTGCTTCTAAACTATTGTTGGCGGCTGCCATATTTCAAATTAGCGATAGCATCCAAGTGGTGGTCTTGGGAGCTTTGAGAGGATTGCAGGATGTAAAGATGCCCACCATCATAACCTTTGTATCCTATTGGTTGATAGGTTTCCCGATTAGCTGGTTCTTGGGGAAAGAGGAGGCCTATGCCAGTTTTGGGATATGGCTAGGTTTGTTGGCAGGGCTAACCTCGGCTTCTATTTTACTTTTCATCAGGTTTAATTATCTAACCAAACGATTGATAAAGGCGGAATCAAAATAGATTGAAGTTTCTGCATTTGTAGGAATTCAAAATCTCTATATTTGTAAAAAAAACAACAGCGATGACACTTCCTAAATTTATTCTTGGTGACAATACAGATTTACCCAATGCCATATTTGTGATTCATACAGAGTTCCCAATGTTCATAATCAACCTTGAAGATGATGAAGTGGAGTGGTTGGAAGATTTTGACAAGCAAGATGAAAAGGAATTGGAGCTGGAAACTGAAAATTTGATTAAGGAAGCTACTGCTTTTTACGACAGAGAAGTATCTCGTTACGAAGATTAATGCGTTAGGGATAGTAGCGACATCCTTTTTTTTCAGGTTGAGACTAGTCGAGACCTTTTACAAAAAAGATACAGCGAATAGCCCGACCCTTGTGGTAACGCCCAAACAATGCTGAATGTTAGAACAACTCATACAATACGACAAAGACCTTTTTTTATTTTTAAATGGACTGGGGAGCCCCACTTGGGATGGCTTTTGGATGTTTTATACCACCAAATTCAATTGGATACCATTTTATGCGCTTTTGGTATATTTGATGTACAGGAAGTTAAACACCAAAATGTTTGTGTTGACGCTTATCGTCATTGTTTTGATGGTTTCGTTTACGGATCAAGTCACCAATTTGTTCAAATATGGATTCAAGAGATTGAGACCATGCCATGAAGATGGGGTGGCAGATGCAATGCGTTTGGTTAAATCTTGGTGTGGTGGACGTTATAGCTATTTCTCGGGACATGCTTCCAACTCTATGGCTGTTGCAGTTTTTGTTGGATTGATGTTGAGATCCAAATACAAGTATATGATTTTTATCTTGTTGCCATGGTCTTTCTTAATGGCCTATAGCCGAGTGTACATAGGAGTACATTATCCTTTGGATGTTTTTAGCGGAATGATTTTTGGAGCACTATCTGGCTTTGGTTTCTACAAGTTGGATAAATACTTGCAAAAGCGCTTTACCCTACAGTAGTTATTTCTTAGTCAATATGTAATAAGTGCTGAATAAACGTTTGTTATATTGTTTCGTTCCTTTTTCTGCTTGATTCAAATCGTAAGTTGTAACTTCTTTTACTGAATACTTTTCTCTTAAAAGAGCTTCGTTTTCAGAAGACATGGCATTTACCAAGATTCCAAATTCTCTTTCCGTAGGGAAAACGTGTGCCTTGTCCTTTATTGGAATTTGTGTGATTATGTCTCCATAGTCCCAAATGGTTTCAGGGGCAATGTAATTGAAGGCATATAGCTTTAGACCTCGTAGTTCATTTTCTTCTTTTAAACTCGATATGGATTTGTAACCTTCGCTTTTTAAGGTTTTTGCAAGCGGCAACCCAAAAATGAACACGAAAGCAAAAAAGAAAACGGTAGAGAGAAACACTTTTTTTATGTTTTTCTGTTTCAATTGGATTAAAATGAAAATACCTATTGACGGAAATATAAGCGAAGTCGTTATAAACCAAATGTTTTGTAGGTCTACTTTCAAGATGAAAAAAGAAACTAAAGGAAAAGCTATGCCTATCAAGGCAATCAAACCGAAGTTGAAATATACTGGAATGGTTTCCCGTTTATCTTTCAATGTTTTGAATCTTCTGAAAAGATACTCTATGTAAAAACCAATGTTGAAAGCCAAAGGGATGAGTACAGGCATTAAGTAACGCGATTTTTTTTCTGGAATTATGGATAGTAGGACAACGGCAAGCACCGTCCATAAGAAGCTGAATTTGTACGCTTTGTAGTTGCTGACCCTAGTTTTTAAATAGGGATAGAGCAAACTTACAAATGCTGGGATCGTCCACAATCCACTTTGCGTAAAGAAACTCCAATAATAATAAAAAGGCCTTACGTTGTAACTTGTCCAGTTTCCTGCCTCCTTGCTGGTGATTGCTTTGAAGGTTTCCGGGTCTTGAAGGCGCACATACAAATACCACCAACCACCTATGATCAAGGCAGAAGCCATTATGCTTAATATGGTGAGCCCTTTGCTTTTAACATGCTTGTATTTAAATGTTAAACCATAGGCCAAGAGAAAGGGCAGTAGCAATGCATAGATGGATACTGGGCCTTTGCACAATATGGAGAGCCCGATAAAAAAACCTGCATGAAGAGTGGCTTTCCAATTGCTGTCTGCTTTTTTGAATAATTTGTTAAGGTTGTAGATTGCAATTAGCATGAAACCATGAGCGAAAATATCCCAAGGGGCTTCGATCGTGATGCCTATGACATAAAAGGAAGTAATGACGATTAAGGCATTTACCATGCTATGTGTCCTACTCTTTAGGATGCTACGAGATAGATAGAACATGAAACTACCAACTACCATGACCATAAAAACGGCAGGCAAACGCATTCCAAAGACACTTTTTATTCCAAAGACCATTGTAGACATGGCAGATAGCCATGTTGGCAAAGGTGGTTTTTGATAACGAGCTTCCCCATTCATGGTCGTTAATATCCAATTGTCATTCTCTAACATTTCTCGGGCAGTGATGAAATTGCGGGCTTCCATTATGGTTACCTGTAAAGTATCTAGATTTGGCAGCAACATTATGGCAACAAATAGGCTGAGAAATAGAATTGGATATTTTTTTAATGTTTTAAGCATCTTGTTTCTTCAATAAAATAAGATTTCGAATGTATATGGTAGCTCCTAAAATGTGTCCAACGAACAGTACCGGGTCTTTTCTGAAAATGGCATAGGTCAAAATTAACAATGAACCAATTAAACTCAAGGCCCAAAAGCCTAGAGGTAGGGACGATTCTTTCTTTTTTTCCGAATATAACCATTGAAATACAAAACGCAAGGTAAAAACGATTTGAGAAATGATTCCCAAGGCTAGCAACCAGAAAGGAATGTCTTCATTCTTAAATAACAAGGCAACGTCTATTTTATTGTTGTTGTAATAGAAGATGACTATGAAGACAGGCATTAAAAACAGAAACCATTGTAGCACCTTTGGAATTTTTTGCCATTGGTTTTGCAATTGCAAATTTCTAATGTAAATGTAATAGGTTAGTCCCTGACCAAGCATGATGGCGAAATCATTGCGCAAATAGCCATATATGAACAAGAGAAATGAAGCCATTAGGCTAAGCGACCAAAACAAACTAGGTGTAATGACTCGTTTTTGTTTCTCGCTGGTAATCCACTGTACTATCAATCGAGAAGAAAATAGTATTTGAGCAAGAAACCCGACGCTATATATTAACCAGTTGCTCATTAACCTTTTTTAGCAACGTCGTAGTTGATGTATTTTTTTTTCATCCAGAGATAGGCAAAGCAATCCATCAAAGGTCCTAAAAGCCTATTCCACAAGCCATATTTGGCTTCACCTGCTATTCTAGGAAAGTGTTGAACAGGAATTTGTTTTATGTTTCCGTTCTGCAACAAAACCATTGCAGGCAAGAAACGATGCAAGCCTTTAAACATGGGAATGCGTTTGGCATATTCCGTCTTGATGACCTTTAGGGGGCAACCGGTATCATCCATTCCGTCGTGCGTAAACGTTCTACGAATGCCATTGGCTATCGTTGACGACATGTTTTTTACAAAGCTATCCTTTCTGTTGGCACGTACACCAGTTACCAAATCGTTTTTTTCAATGTGTTCCAATAGTAAATTGAAATCCGAAGGAGCTGTTTGCAAATCGGAATCGATGTAGCCTACCAGTTCTGTTTCCGTGTGATCAAAACCAGCTTTTATCGCAGCACTCAAACCTCTATTCTCTTTGAATGAAATATATGAAAACTCTAAATTGCGATTGCAAATGTCTTCTATTATGCTTTGACTTTTGTCTTTGGACCCATCATTTACAAACAATATTCTAGTTGTTTTCGAAGCTATTTTGGTATAAGCTAGCAATTCTGTCTCAACTCGTAGCAAATTGTCTTCTTCGTTGTAAACGGGAACAACTATTGTAAAATGATAACGCATAATTTCTTATTGGTCTTGCAAATGTATTGTTTTTTTAAGAATAGAAAATGAGTATCAAATAAAATATGTTTCTTTGTAATGCATATGCGCCTTTTACAAGGTGTATTAGAAGACACATTAATTGAATTTAAAGTGTAGTTTACAGACAAAAGGCATTGCAGAAGTGGGATGCTTATAAAAACTCAAAAGAAAAGCTGACGAATGAAGATATTAGTAACTGGAGCATCTGGCTTTATAGGTTCTCACACCTGTGAAAGATTGAAAAGCCTTGAACATGATGTGGTTGGTGTGGATAATTTTAATGATTATTATAGTTTAGAATTAAAGCAATTGAATGAAAAGGCCTTGAAGGACAAGGGAGTTACCATTGTAAAGCAAGATCTAAGGGATGAAAAACTAGCTGAAAACCTACCAAAGGACATTGACTACATCTTTCATTTTGCAGCGCAACCAGGAATCTCTGCAACTTCTACCTTCGAAGATTATTTCACGAACAATGTGATAGCTACCAAATATTTGATAGATTATGCCTTGCAACTTGACAATTTGAAGTTGTTTGTCAACATAGGAACATCTTCAATATATGGTTTGGAAGCAACCTTTCCAGAAGACGTAGCCCCAAAACCGGCATCACACTATGGTGTAACAAAACTTACTGCGGAACAATTGGTATTGCAAAAAAGCAGGGAAAAACAATTTAATGCGTGTTCATTGAGGTTGTATTCTGTGATTGGACCAAGGGAAAGACCCGAAAAGATGTACACGAAATTGATTGCCTGTGCATACAATGAAACAGCTTTTCCTCTTTACGATGGAAGTGCTGCACATTTAAGAAGTTTTACCTATGTCGGAGACATCGTGGATGGCATAGTTAGTGTGATTGGTAACGTAGAAAAAGTGAATGGGGAAATAATAAATCTAGGAACAGAGGTGGAACACACCACGCAAGATGGCATAGATGCCGTAGAAGAAGTCATTGGCAAGTCCATAAACATTGACCACGTAGCTGCAAGGGCAGGAGATCAATTGAGGACTAAAGCCAACATAGAGAAGGCCAGAAGGTTATTGAATTACAACCCGCAAACCACTTTGTTGGAAGGAGTAAGGCAGCAAGTGGAATGGTATAAGAAATATTTTGTCTAAAGCTTTATGATCTTGTTCTTTATGGCATAGATAACCAAACCTATTCTGTTTTTTACTTGAAGCTTGAAAAACAAGGCATCCCTGTAACCATCTATGGTCTTAGGGCTCAAAAACATTTTTTCGGCAATTTCCTTATAGGTCAATTCGGTACAAACGTGTTTTATGAATTCTATTTCCCTTTCTTTTAGTTGCAACTTGGAATCTTTGTAATCTTCGTTCAACGTGTTTATTAGCAAGTTGGAAATATCCTTGGTGTGGTAATAACCATTGTTTATCACTTCGTTCAAAGCCGTTTCCAAAATGCTTTTTTCAACATCTTTAAGCAAATACCCCTTTGCTCCGGCTTTCAACATTTTGATTATGGTGTCTTCTTCCTCATCGACAGAAAGCGCAATGACCTTTATGTCCGGGTAGTTGTTCTTTAAATATTCCGTTGTCTCTATGCCATTCATAATTGGCATGTTCACATCCATTAACACTACATCTGGAATGTTTTTAGGTGTTTTTAGTTTGGTAACCAATTCCTTTCCATGCTTGCATAGGTACAATACGTTGAAATGATCAAACGAACTAACCAAACTGCTAATCGCTTGCGATAGCAACATATGATCTTCGACAATTACTATGTTATGTGTTTCCATTTGTAATGAGTGTTAATAAGCATAATGAATATGCAATTCCGTTCCTTCATCGATAACCGAATTGATGTTTGCCTCAGCATTGATCAATTGCGCTCTTTTGCTAATGTTGGTTAGACCGATTCCAACGCTTATGGAGTTGTCCTTATCAAAGCCTTTACCATTGTCCTTTGCAAAAATGTCAATGCTATTCAGCCCATAGTCTATTGTCACATCCAATCTGGTGGCTTTGGCATGTTTGATGGTATTGGAAAAGAATTCTTGAAGTATTCTGAAAAATACGATTTCCACTTCAGGATTAAGTTTTTGTTCTTCTCCTTTAACTTCCAAGTTGGCTTCCAAATATTGAATTCTATTGAATCTGTTTATTTCTTGATCCACTGCCGTAACCAAAGAGATGTTCTTTAACGCTTCTGGGTTAATGGCCTTGGATAATGTTCTCAATTCTTTTAAACCCTTGTTCAAGGTTGCTATGACATCTTCAATGTTGGATTCATTTTGCAATTGTATCTTGGCCAAGGTAATGAGTTGTCCAATGTTGTCATGCAATTCCCAGCTTATGTTTCTAAAGGTCTCTTCTCTAATTTCTATTTGTGTTTTACCTATTTCCTGCTCAAAGCGTTTTTCGGATTCTTTTTGGCTTAACAATAGACTGTTTTTCCGTTTTTGGAAGATAGAAAACAGTATGATTATTATGATACATAGAACCACCAATGTAAATACGGCTGTAAGTACGATTTGTCCTTCGGGAGAGCTTGTCATTAATATTTGTTGTCCTTTTGGCTGCATATAAATCCTATGATAAAGCATATGTTCATGACGATACTTAAAATAAGTTCCGCTACTCTAGTTTCATTGAAGTAAGATATTTCTTTCCAATAATTCCTAATAATTCGTGTAGGAATCTTTCCTGCAAAATACAGAAGTAACCCTACGCTAATCCAAAATAGTAAATTCTTTGAGACAAAGAGAACTTTATTGGTGTTTAAAATTTCTAAAAAATAAAAGAAAATACTAATTATAATGAACAAACCTCCAATTATAAAAGGAATGATTTGAATTTCTAAAAAATAATCATTAAATGTAACGTCAATGCAAATACTTGCAATATAGGTGACAAGAAATGCTAGAATCCATTTTTTATGGCTTGTTTTTTTTACATAGGTTTTAAATAAAATAAATAGAAATGAAAAATTTATGATATGGTATATGTTATACAATATATATGTATTCTTAAAGTCATAATTCTGCCTCAAATAAAGATTAAGGAATTCATTAATCGCTATGTACCATAATAAAATTAAAAAGTGCTTTAAAAAAGTATGTTTGTATTTGTAAATATATATAGAACCTACAATGGCAGCTGTAAGCTCTATATATTTAATTGATTTACGAAATGTTTCAAATGAAATTTCTAATAACATAAGTTAAATATTGTGATTGGGAAAAAGATATTATTCAGGTGGGGGAGCTAATTCTGCTTCATTGAGAATCGTTTTTGTTATTTCTCCTTGTAATAATCTAGCACTGGATTTCGATGTAGTCACTCCTGTTCTTTGTGGCTCGTTGTTATTGGTATGGTATGAGCTATAACGGACGTCTCTTTTGTAAGTTTGCATAAGCTCGTCCAATATTATAAACTCACCCTTAAGTGGGGTATTCGGGCTACTGGGTTGGATTACAAATGGTAAATGATTCATTGTCTCGAACGTTGTGTCATTAAACTCCGTTTTAACGGTAGGTACCATGAAGAAGGTTTGTTGCCCTGGGTATTTTTCTCCAGAGGGGTCATTGGGGTATGTTGCAAAATATACGCGTACTCCAGAGACGTTCTCATCTGGATTTGCAGCTTTAATGGATTCGATGAAAGCAACGTATGCTTTCATTTTGTCTAAAGGAAGCCAAGCAAATTTCGAGTCTCTAAAATCGTCGTTGCCGTAGAGGTCCTTTAATTGGTCTTCAAGCAAATCAATTCTTTCGTTTTCATATCTATTCTTGATTTCCGTTGCACGATCTACAGAAATAAGATGATTGCCTAATATTTCAAGATTATACGAGGGGAATTGAAGAGATTTACAACATACAAGAAGTATGAGTGTAAAAATAACAGTCAATAAAAAATGAGATTTTTTCATAATTAATAGAGGGTTTTTGTTTTGTACAAATTTACAAGAATAAAGAGCTTATTTGACATTACTTAAGCGCTTGTGAATTTACGTTTGTTTTTAATGTGCTGATTGTCAATATATTAAGTGTGTTTTGAGTGAAAAACTGGGTGTTTTTCCCCTGACCTTTTAGATGGAAAACCTCTGCCTTTTTGTGCTTTCTGCCTAGAGTTTCATTAAAAATGATACAATAAAAAAGGCTTTTGTTTAGGTTTTTTTATGATGATATTGGTTTTAGCCTTGGAGTTTCAACAAATAATCGGCAGCAGCAAAAGGAGTCGTTTTGTTTGCTTCAATTAAGTCCAATTGTTTGTTGAGCTCTATTTTTATATCGGGATGGTTAAAGAATTCATGCTTCAATTGCTCCTCAATGGTTTGCAATAACCAAAATTTGTTTTGTTCGTTGCGTTTGGTTTCAAAATAATGGTTGGCAGAGGTGATGGACACATATTCTGTGATTATTTCCCATATCTTGTCTATCCCTTCTCCGTTAATGGCACTGCAGGTGGTAACCTTTGGTTGCCAATGGGACTCTTTTTCAGGATATAGATGCAATGCACGATTGAATTCCACTTTAGCCAATTTGGCGCGTTTGACATTGTCGGCATCCGCTTTGTTTATGGCAATGGCATCTGCCATTTCTATTATCCCTCGTTTAATGCCTTGCAATTCGTCTCCGGCACCGGCAAGTTTCAACAACAAAAAGAAATCTACCATGCTATGTACAGCAGTTTCACTTTGTCCAACACCAACGGTTTCAATAATGATGGTATCGAAACCAGCTGCTTCGCAAAGTATGATTGTTTCTCTAGTTTTACGGGCAACACCTCCCAAGGATTCCCCAGAAGGAGAAGGCCTGATGAAAGCATTCTTGTCTTTCACCAAGTCTTCCATCCGGGTTTTATCTCCCAAGATGCTTCCTTTGGTTAAAGAGCTACTTGGATCTACGGCCAATACGGCAACTTTTTTGCCTATGCTGGTCAAATAAGATCCGAAGGCTTCTATGAAAGTACTTTTTCCAACGCCAGGAACGCCCGTTATTCCAATTCTAATGGATGCATTGGCATGAGGCAAACACTGTTTTATGATGTCGTTGGCTTTTTCAAGATGCTTAGCATTTCTACTTTCTATCAAGGTGATTGAACGGCTCAATGCCGTAATGTCTCCTTTTAGTATGTTTGCTACCAAATCGTCAGCGGAAGGTTGTTTTCTTCTTTTTGATTGAATTTTTGAAATAGAAGATGCATTGGTGATCTCTGGAGGAGAAATTCCGTCATTTTCTTTTAATGCCGATTTTTTAGATTCCGAATTCACTGTTGAGATGGTTTAACAGGCAAAAGGCTCATAGCTATACCTCGTTTTTCAATGCTTTAAGCTTATTTGAGAGGTACGGCTACTTTGATGTTGTCCCAAGCCATGGTTAAAGATAGGTTATCTGTGGAATTATCGAAAGCTATCGTGAATTGTTCTACCGTACCTTTAAGGTTTTCAACCAAAGTCGAGACATTCACAACATCAAACTCAGGTTCTCTCATTGCTTTCATTGTCTCATCTACTCCCCATTTATATAGTTTGGAATTGAAAATGACTTCCCAAGAGTTGTCTTTTGGAATTGTCCAAAGCGTATATTTCCCAGCTGGAAGTATGCTTCCTGCTATGTTTAAATCCTTGTTGGTTTCAAAAGTAGTGGCTTCGTTGGCACCTGTTCTCCAAACTTCATTGAAAGGAACCAAAGCCCCGAAGACGACACGATCCCGTTTTGAGGGTCTGTTGTAAAAAACTTCCAGTTCCAAATCGTCTACCGAGAAACTAACGGTTTTTTTTGGACTCAATGGTTTGTTTAAAATGCCTCCATTAAAATAAGAGTAGCAAAATGTGCCTGCGGCCACGAGTAATAGCAAGATTATAAACCGCTTTAAAAAGGTACTCATTTCTATAAAAATTTAAAAGGTTAAAGATACTTTAAAAATGTGCAGTTGGTAAAGATGAAACGAAAAATTATTTCGAATTGTTATGCGTTTCAGAAAAAAAATGTAACTTTTTTGCAACACGGGAATTTTTGTGTCGTCTTTAGATAGAACACCAACCAAAAAACCAAAAGTGAGAATAGTTTCGGGAGACATCATCGAGTTATGCAAACAAAACGATCGCAAGGCGCAATTGCAATTGTACAACCAATATTGCAATGGTATGTATGGTGTTGCCAAGCGATTTGTAAATCATACCGCAGAAGCTGAAGACATCGTGCAGGAAGCATTTGTCAAGGCCTTTTCCAAACTACATCAATTTAAAGGAGATGTCACTTTCGGGGCTTGGTTGAAACGTATTGTCATTAATAAGAGTATAGACCATTTGAAACTAAAAAAGCAGCGTTTAGTGGAACTGGAAGAGGTGCACCTCAAAGTCGTGGATACATCGAACAATGACAAATGGTTGGTTGAAGACGATACTACTTTGGAAGATGTCAAAGCAGCTATTGCAAGTCTGCCTGACAAGTATAGATACGTGTTGATGCTCTATTTGATGGAAGGGTACGATCATCAAGAGATTTCGGAGATATTGAACATCTCCGACGTAACATCGCGAACACAATTATCCAGAGGGAAAGCAAAATTACAAAATCTATTAAAACACAAAAGTTATGGCTAAGGACATGAGGACATTGTTTGAAGAAGAACGAAACATCACAGATGAAAAGATGTCGGAAGGGCATCAAGCACGTTTTTTGGATAAGTTGGATCAAGCATTGCCGCAAGAGGAGAAGCCTAGGTTCAATTGGATCAGGATTGCAGCAAGCATTGTACTGGCCTTGGGAGTGGGGCTCGCCTCATATTTCCACTTTAAAGCAGAACCATCAAAGAATGAGGTCGTAAACAATGATACGGAAATCAATGTCAAACCAAAAACCAAGACATTGGGAGATATCTCACCAGATTTGAAAAAAGTAGAAGACTATTATGTGGCAAACATCAATTTGGAACTTTCCAAGGTTAAAATCACACCAGAAAACAAAGAATTGTTCGATGGTTATGTAGCCAAATTGGAAGAGTTAAATGAAGAATACAACCGCTTGTCTTTGGAATTGACAAACAATGGCCCTGATGAATTAACGGTAAATGCTTTGATAAACAATTTGAAGTTGCGATTGAATTTAATGTATCGTCTTCAAAAACAATTGAAGAGAATGAATAGCCTTGAGGCTACTCAAAGTTGAAAATCAAAAAATGAACAGTTGATGCAGAATATGTTTTGCATCGAATTAAAAATCTAGAAAAATGAAGTTTATAAATATTAAAGCGATCATTATTTGCTTGCTGTCACTAACTGTGTCTGCCCAACAAAGATTAGAAAAGGCATCACAATCGATAAAAGCCAACAAAGATGTGATCATTAACTTGAATACGAGCCATACCGACATAGAAGTCGATACTTGGAACAAAGATTACATAGAGGTGGAAGCCTACATTGAAAGTGACGAGTTGGCAAGTAAGGAGCTGAAGGAAGCATTAGATGCATGGAATGTAAACATCAATGGGACAACAGATGAAGTCACAGTGCAATCTGGAGGATCTGGCGGATTGTGGCATTTGGCAGAGTATGATTTTGACGATAGATCTTTTGCAGCATTGAAGGATTTGGAAAAACATATGGTAGATATGCCCGTCATAGCAGATATGCCAGAATTATTCGAATCCCTTGAAAGCTTGAAGGCGTTGGAAAGGTTCGAACTTTCAAACATGCCGAAGTTTCCGGAATTGCCAGA
Source organism: Bizionia sp. (assembly GCA_020631395.1). Taxonomy (GTDB): domain Bacteria; phylum Bacteroidota; class Bacteroidia; order Flavobacteriales; family Flavobacteriaceae; genus JAHDHI01. The sequence continues at coordinate 52,180 of JAHDHI010000007.1, read as the reverse complement.
ACTTCCAGACGGGATTTCCAATGTTAACTTTGATTACGAAGAATACAAGGAAAGCGGGGAGAAGTATTTGGAAGAATGGAGCAAGACCTATGAAAAAAAATATGGCAAGGAGTACAAGGAGAAAATGAAGACTTGGGCAAAGGAGTTCGATAAAGCGGACTTCAAAGACTACGAAAAGAAAATGGAAGCCTGGGGTAAGAGTTTTGGTGAGGAATTCGGAAAGGATTTCGAAATGAAAATGGAAAAGTGGGGAGAGCAATTTGGCAAAGAATTTGGAGAGAAAATGGAAGCTTGGGGAAAAGATTTCGAAGAGAACTTTGCAAAGAAAATGGAAGGAAATGCTCTAGCTATGGAAAAAAAAGCGAAGATCATGGCCGAAAAAGCGAAAATCATGGCCGAAAAAGCAAAAACAAAACAAGGAAAGCATGATAAGCACTTAAAAAGAACCGTTATAAGACCAAAGCAAAAAAAATATCATTTTTTCAACTCCGACCAGAAAGTAAAGAAGACCATTAAGATAAAAATGCCGAAAAAGGCAAAACTCAAGCTTAATGTCAAGCATGGAGAACTAAAGATGGCGTCTATAATCAGTAACTCAAAAGGTAACGTGGATCATGGTACGCTCTTGGCAAAAAACATTGATGGAAGTGGCACTTCCATCAATGTTTCATATTCGAATGTAAGGATAGACGATTGGAAAGAAGGTGAATTGAAGCTTAATTACGTTGAAAAGGCAATATTGAAAAATGTAAATGAATTGATTTTGAACTGCGTGTCATCAGACGTCAATATCAATCGTTTGGGAGGAAATACCATAATAGATGGTAGTTTTGGCGAATTGGTCGTGCAAGAGATATCTCCGTCTTTCAATAACTTGAACATAGTCATAGAAAATAGCGATGCGATACTAAAATTGCCAAAAACGGATTTCAACCTGTTCTTTAAAGGCAATCGCTCGTTGTTCAACAACGAAAATACGACCAACAAGACCATCAAGAATTACCCAAACGGTAGCAATACCAACAAAACAATCGTTATTAATGCCAAGTATAGCTCTGTAATTACAGAATAACAATTGATATTTATGTCGAGTGCAACATTTTATCTAGTTGAATCGCCACTTTACTACCTAATGCCTTCTTCTCTTTCATATGAAAGCTGTATAAGCAACAAAAAAATGAACACTTGGTTAAGATCATGCTGCTAGTTTATGGTTTTGTAATTCAAAACCGAGTGCTTTCTATTTCTATCGTACCAAGCCTCTATTCACTTAAGCATTCATAGCTCAACATCAGAATGCACCTTGTAATGGTTTTTGCATGCCATCTAGGTTTTAGGTTTTTAAAAAAACTTTCAGCTACAGCATTGTCCCAACAATTTCCTTTTGGAGACTGCCGTGTAACTTCTTTTTTTTTGACATTTTAAGCTCTAGAAATCACATCGTAACTCACAGTCGAGTCCAATGTAGCAATTTCAAAAAATAACAATCAGATTATATGTAGTAGCAGCAAAAAAATTTTGGATTTACCAAAATTCCATTAGATTTGTATACGAACAACTATGAATGTTGAAATCATACTTCATTATTCATAAATTGTTTGCCCCAAACTAACTTAAATTATATGCTATTATGAAGAATATATACCTACTATGTGCAATTGTTGTCCTTTTTAGTTCATGTGGTTCATCTGCAAAATTGGATAAAAGTAAATTGATAGGATCTTGGAGATTGTCTGAAGTAGTAACTGTGAATGATGAAGGTTCGGAAGAGGATGCGGATGGTGTAACAGGAAGCGAGCTACTGTCCAAAGGGTCGATACTGCATTTTTATCCAGACTCGTCTTATACCGAATTAAAGGGGTATGAGACAAATTATGGGAAATGGTCATTTCTTAAAAAGAAAAAACTCAAATATGGAAACATGGAATTGGAGTTGACCGACTATGAAGAAGAGAGTGATGTTAGTCGTCTTACATTCAGCATGTATAACGACGACAATACCAATACGGAACTGAGGTTTATAGAGGAAGCAACAAAGGTGAGGGATTACAAGATGGATCCATTTTATTCAGATAACAACAGATGGAGACAAAAGCCACAGAAAAAAGAAACCAATGAAGAAATAAGAAGTCGCTTGTTGAATTACATATTGCACTATGCTTATCTTCTAAACGCTTCTTTGGAAAGAAATGAGACTGTATTTTCATTCGAGCACTCCAAAGGGTTGATAAAGGTATTTCAAGGTGGCATAGGAGCAATCAAGAAAAATAGAATTAGTAAACTCTGGATCAATTGTTTTTATGATGAAGCAGATGCTATGAAGGCTTATTACTTGTTCAACAGTTATCTTGGCAAAGATGGGGTATATAAAGGTCAGTCCACAGGAGATTGGGTAAAGGATGATTATGTGATATTGATGGCATTGTACTCCGAAATCAAAAAAAAGGGAAAAGCTGACAAGGAAAGGTTTACAGAACAAGACTCTTAAGAAAGAACTATGTTGAACGATTGATTGTGACAGTATTATTTTACATTGAATTGGTCAATTGGTGTTTGAAAAAGATATAATATTATTGAAATTATAAAAAACAAGCCTCTATTAAGAGGCTTGTTTCATTTCATACGAATATGAAAATACTTTTCAGACATTGATTGAGTTGTCCATATGATGACCTCTAAGCAATGATAGAAAGAAAAAATTAAGAAGGTTGAATTGTCATGGCCCAAAGTAAAAAACAAGACAGGAGAGTTACTACCTCCTGCCTTGTTTTTTATGCTTAAAATACGATCAAAGAATGGAGCTGTGCTTTTTTCGAAAAAAAGCATTGCTTCATTTGAGATGAATGACAGCTTGGAAGTCAATAGGGGAATTTCAGAAGTTTGAATAGATGAGAATAGGCTTTTTAAAATAATTTTGAATTGCATGCGTCAAAATTATTTAGCCTATACTTTAAAACTAAAAAGTATGGTCGTCATCTATTAATTTTCAAAATAAACAAAATCATTATTATGAAACGATTATTTTTTATCGGAGTATCCATACTCGTCACATTTTCTTCATGGTCACAAGTAAACTTATCTTCTGGTGCCTATCTTAATAATTCCGAATTTCGTTTGCGCGCAAGCAGCGATAATTATCACTATCTGAAATGGTCTGGTTTTAGTGGTGTAAATGGCGTTGAGTTAGCGGGTTATGGAGGAGGTTATCTGGGTTCTACTGAAAATGGTAGCTTCAAAGAAGTCTTGCGTTGGACCAATTATGGGCATGTGGGAATAGGAACTAGCAATCCCTTGGAACAATTACATGTCACTGGAAATGCTCAAATACAATCCTATGAGCCAAAATTACGCTTGGTCAACAACTGGGCGAATAGCCTTGGGGGAAATACTCCCAAGATCGAATTCGACAATGGAAACTATCCCATATGGTCTATCGATGCAAGGGTTTCTGGGGAAGAAGGTTTCTACATAACCAAGCGAATGGGAAACCAATACAATCATGTATTTGCCATCAAGCACGATAACATTGTTGGTATCGGAACAGACAATTTTACACCAGAACTCAATGCAGTAGGCGAACGTTATCGATTGTATGTTAAAGGCGGGCTCAAAACTGAGGAAGTCAAAGTTGAACTTTGTGCAGGGACTTGGTGTGATTATGTCTTTGAAGATGACTATGACCTCAAACCACTGACAGAGGTGGAACAGTACATTGAAAAAGAAGGGCACTTGCACAATACGCCATCCGCTGCGACCTTGGAAGAAGAAGGTTTGGAACTGAAATCCATCACCATCAACCAACAAGAAAAAATAGAGGAATTGTTTCTCCATATGATAGAAATGGACAAGAAGGTGACAAGAATGAATCAGGAATTGCAAGACTTGAAAACGGAAAATAGTTCCTTGAAGGCAACATTGAAAAAACTAAAACAAGCAAGAATATGAAAAGGTTACCAATGGTGTTCATTCTTTGTTTTATGGCTTCAATGAGCTTGCAAGCACAAGATTATGAATTGTTTTATAAGTATTGGACTCATAGAGAACGATTTTACAAACAATATGTGAGAGTCGATTGGGAAGGAGACGGTATCGGCGACTTCGTTGATTGGGAAGAACCTAGTACTTCCGCCAATTTCACTAGAAGGGGATTATATACCAAAGCAGGGTTTTCGATTCCAGCGGATGGTGTAGATCCGTGGTATAAATACGCTACTCTGGACAGTATAGGTTGTGGTATGCAACCTGTTAATGTTAGACACCCTGGAACCATACCTGGAGCGCCTAACATCATTGAAGTAGTTAGATATGGTGGGGATGCTACTTACAGGCTAGGGAATTATTTTGCATTGTTGGCTACGGAGTACAAGCTCCTTGTCAACAATGGTCAAACACAGCGTGCTCAAAAAACACTGGAAGAACTATATCTTGCCTTGCAAGCTGCACGTCGACTCGATATGACTGCCAATAGATGGATCGAACGACAAATGACTTGTCCTACGACTCCTCCTGTTATTAATCACAGTGGTTATACTGGACTTATGGTACGAGAAGATGCCCCCTATGATTTTTGGGAAGAGTATCGTGTACCTACGGTTCCGGGAAACCCTACGCATTCAGGTTATGGAGCTGTTGTTGGACATCAAGTGGCTTGTGGTATTAAGGACGGTACACATGCCGGCATAGCTTCAGATGTGTCTCCAACCCAGCATGAGTACGATGTGAGAAATGGCTATGCAACCTTGAGTCAAGATCAAATCATAGGGATTTTGTTTGGACTTCGATTCATTACGAAACTCATCCCAGACAATACGCTTTTCAATGGGAACAACATCAAGCATATGGCAGGGCATATGGCTATGAACATTTTAAATACAGTCCTGCCAAACATCACTCGGAATATGATTATTCCATTATGCCCGCCTTTTGAAATTAATAATCACTATGGTGGGCATACTGCTGGCTTTATTTACCCGATGACCTTATCTTGTTTAAAGATAGCAGGAGAATCCGGTGCATATCCAGTACCTTTTCTCCCTAGCTTGCCGAGAGATCTCATTGTTTGGGGGTCATTCTATAACTTTTATATGAAACTCTTGCAACCCTATGATTTGCATTATAACTTTGTGTTGGGCATGCGAGTTGCCATTACTTCAGAGTTTGCCCCTCTGTGGGAAGTTGAGCATATGAACAATCAGAGCATGCAGTATGCGGACTCTTTTTATCCAATGGCAGCTGCGATACTCTATGGCCAATCTGCATCATCCATAGATGCCAGCTATCAAGCAAAAATGAGTAGGGAGTTGGGATTGGCACCATGCAATTCGCCTAGTTATTACAATGAAGACTATTACCCTCACGTACGTTGGAGAGCTTCTATGAAGTGGGATCGCCCATGGATCTCCAATGGCACTCCAAATCGAAATGGTCATGAAAAAGATTATGGAGCACACAATGGAATGGATTATATGTTGGCCTATAACCTCTATCATCTTCTCTATCATCCCAACAAGGCATATTATGATGTGGATGCACCGGAAAACAACATAGGGTTTCCTTTCTCTGAAGACTATTTGTCAGAGTACCCCCTACACTTGCCTGGGATAGGGAATACAGAGATAGGTTCGGATCTAGAGCCCATTCGACTGTTTGGCAATACGATTGTTTCAGAAACGACCATCAATGGAGAGGTGACGACATATGATCAAAAAGCAGTTCGAGGGCATGCAATACACAAGGCCAAAGAATCCATTACAATGAAAGCAGGATTCAATGCCAAGGCAGGTAGTTTGTACGAAGCTATGATCGAAGATCCCTTTTGCAAGTGGAATGACAATAATTATTTCCGTTCATCAGGCTCTAATGATACGAGAACAGAAATTGAAAATGAGGAAAGTGATTTCTCAGAAGAGCATTCATCTACCCTAACCATTTATCCAAATCCTACACAGTCACAAACAACTTTGAACTTACAATTGGACAAACCAAGTTCTGTGCAAATTATATTGTATAATTTATCAGGTCAACAAGTAAAAGAATTAGTTCGAGTAAAAGAATTTGGTGAAGGTAAACACAACTTTACATTGCAATTGACTGATTTGTCTTCAGGAATGTATTTAGTCAAGGTGCTATTGAAAGACAATGTATTGACTAAAAGAATAATGGTTGCAAAATAAAAATGTAATTAATAAAGAAGGGGATGTTTTCTGTACGAGGAAAGCTTAATAGTTTTACTAAGCGTTTATAATGAAGTTGCAAAGGAGATTTGTTATATACTTAGCGTATTGGTTCTGAATAGGAATGTCAGCCATCATATTACATTTAGGAACATAAAAAAACTGAAGCTATTAAGCTTCAGTTTTTTTATAATAATAAGTTATAGATTTTTTATTCGTTAACCAAAACCCATTCTCCTTTGGAGATCAAAGGTTCTGCTTGTTTGTATTTCACGGTCTTGTTTTCTCCGCTCATGACATGTTTGATGGTGACACGATCGTTACGACCAATTTTTGGTTGGTCACGAACAATGGTTTCGACAACTTGCGGTTGACGTTGTGTATTCCCCGCAGCTCTGTTTTGTGCAGAACGCTCATCTAGATTGGGGATTTCATCTTTTTGAGTTTGTAGGTTCTCCTTTTTACGAACTTGTTTTGCTTCGCTAATGGTGTTGGAGTTTTCCGTTGGCAATTCTCCTTTGAATAAGAATGAAATGACATCTTTGTTCACCTGATCGATCATTGCCTTGAACAATTCGAACGCTTCGAACTTATAAATCAACAAAGGATCTTTTTGCTCGTGAACCGCCAATTGTACAGACTGCTTCAATTCATCCATTTTACGTAAATGCGTTTTCCAAGCATCATCGATGATGGCCAATGTAATGTTCTTTTCGAAATCCGTTACCAGTTCTTTACCCATGGATTCATACGCACGTTCTAAATCTGTAACGACTTGCAACGTTTTCTTTCCATCAGTAAATGGTACTACGATACGTTTGTATTTGTCTCCTTGGTTTTCGTATACGTCTTTGATCACTGGAAATGCTACTTCTGCATTGCGCTCCATTTTGGCCTTGTAATGGTCAAAAGCGGCTTTGTATACTTGTTGCGCAATTTCTGTGGCAGATAGTTTTCCAAAGTTGTCTTCGGAAATAGGGGAGGACATGGAAAAATAACGAATTAATTCGAATTCGAAATTTTTATAGTCATTGGCCTCTTTGTTGGTTTCTGCAATACCTTCTGAAGTATCATAGATCATATTTGCGAGATCCACACGAAGACGTTCTCCAAACAAAGCGTGGTGACGACGTTTGTAGACCACTTCACGTTGAGAGTTCATTACATCATCGTATTCCAATAGGCGCTTACGTACACCAAAGTTGTTTTCTTCTACTTTTTTCTGAGCACGCTCTATGGATTTTGAAATCATGGAGTGTTGAATGACTTCTCCTTCTTTAAGTCCCATCTTGTCCATCATCTTGGCAATGCGTTCACTTCCGAAAAGACGCATTAGGTTGTCCTCCAAAGAGACATAGAATTGAGAACTTCCTGGATCACCTTGGCGACCAGAACGACCTCTCAACTGTCTATCTACACGACGAGAATCATGGCGCTCAGTACCAACAATGGCCAATCCTCCGGCTGCTTTTACTGCATCGCTCAATTTGATGTCGGTACCACGACCAGCCATGTTCGTTGCAATGGTTACTTGGCCAGGTTGTCCAGCTTCAGCAACGATGTCTGCTTCTTTTTTGTGTAATTTGGCATTCAATACGTTGTGGGGTACTTTTCTAATAGACAACATCTTGCCCAGTAATTCTGAAATCTCCACATTGGTTGTACCAATAAGAACTGGACGTCCTTCTTGGGACAGTTTGGTAACTTCGTCTATTACCGCATTGTATTTTTCACGCTTGGTCTTGTATACCAAATCTTCCCTGTCGTGACGTGCAATTGGTCTGTTTGTCGGAATCTCCACGACATCCAGCTTGTATATTTCCCAAAGCTCGCCTGCTTCTGTTACCGCTGTACCTGTCATACCAGATAATTTACGGTACATTCTAAAGAAGTTTTGAAGGGTTACTGTTGCAAATGTTTGCGTGGCATCTTCGATTTTTACATTTTCTTTTGCTTCTATTGCTTGGTGTAATCCATCGCTATAGCGACGACCATCCATGATACGGCCAGTTTGCTCATCTACGATCATTACCTTATTTTCCATGACAACGTATTGGTTGTCTTTTTCAAATAAAGCATAAGCCTTCAACAATTGATTGAGGGTGTGTATGCGTTCGGATTTTATTCCGAAATCTCTAAATAAGTCTTCTTTTAGAGTAGCTTCTTCTTCAGAAGATAGGCCTTGAGCTTCTATCTTGGCGATTTCGATACCGATTTCTGGCATCACGAAGAAGTTAGGGTTTTCTTTTCCAGAAAGGAACTCTATACCTTTGTCCGTTAACTCTATTTGATTGTTTTTTTCTTCTATTACGTAGTAAAGTTCCTCGTCAACCTTTGGCATTTCACGGTTGTTGTCTTGCATGTAGAAGTTTTCGGTCTTTTGCAACAATTGCTTGATTCCTTCTTCACTTAAAAACTTGATCAAGGCTTTGTTCTTGGGGATACCTCTGTATACCCTTAGCAATTGAAAACCGCCTTCTTTGGTATCTCCATCTGCAATGAGCTTTTTGGCTTCAACCAAAACTTGGGTCAAATGTTTGCGTTGCACGGAAACAATGTTTTCTACCTTTGGTTTCAATTCCGTAAACTCATGTCTGTCTCCTTGTGGTATTGGCCCAGAGATTATCAATGGTGTTCTTGCATCATCAACCAATACGGAATCGACCTCATCGACTATGGCATAGTGGTGTGGACGTTGCACTAGATCTTCCGGGGAATTGGACATGTTGTCACGTAGGTAGTCAAAACCAAATTCGTTGTTTGTACCATATGTAATGTCCGAATTGTATGCTTTGCGACGACCATCACTATTTGGTTGGTGGTAATCGATGCAATCGATACTCATTCCATGGAACTGAAATATTGGAGCCATCCAAGCACTATCACGCTTTGCCAAGTAATCATTGACGGTTACCAAGTGTACTCCTTTTTCTGCCAAGGCATTTAAGTATACTGGTAATGTTGCAACCAATGTTTTTCCTTCCCCAGTTTGCATTTCTGCAATCTTACCTTGATGCATTGCGATACCGCCTATAAGTTGTACATCGTAATGAATCATGTCCCAAGTAATGGCTTTACCTGCTGCATCCCAAGAGTTTGCCCATGTGGCCTTGTCTCCATCCAAAGTGACATAGGCATTGTTTCCGGAAATCTCTCTGTCGAAAGGACTTGCCGTTACTGTAATTTCAGTATTGTTAGTAAAACGTTTTGCCGTTTCTTTTACAACGGCAAAGGCTTCTGGTAAAATGTCACTCAATGTCTTTTCGACAGCTTCGTAGGATTCGTCTTCTATTTTATCTATTTCTTGATAGATGTCTTCGCGTCTGTCTATGTCTTCTGTAGCTTCCGCCTCTTTCAAGAGGTTTTCTTTTCTCTCGTTGAAAGGCTTGCGCGTTTCTGCTATAATAGCTTTGAATTCAACCGTTTTTGCTCTTAACTCATCATGGGATAAAGCTTCCAAAGCGACTTCAAAGGTTTTGATTTTGTCTACTATGGGTGTGATGGCTTTTACATCTTGTTTTGATTTGTCGCCAACAAACACCTTTAGTACTGAATTTAAAAAACTCATAGTTTGTATATTATTTGTTAACAAGATAATCGTCAAGTACAACTTGGGACAACTTGCTTTATTAGTATAAATCGGTTTTTGAAACCAATTGTTGTGTTACATCTTTCAATACCTGGATAAAAGGGCTTAAAGATACGTTTTGTTCGTGTGCTTTTCTAAAGATAAGCGCACAAAAAAAGCCTCTATAAGAGACTTTTTTCTTTGTTTTTTTATCATTTTAATACTCATCCTCGTTCCAGAGGTAGTCTTCGTCTGTTGGGTAATCTGGCCAAATCTCTTCAATAGAGTCATATGAATCTCCTTCGTCTTCGATAGCTTGTAAATTTTCAGTTACCTCTAGAGGAGCTCCAGTTCTAATAGCGTAATCTATGAGCTCATCTTTGGTTGCTGGCCAAGGTGCATCACTTAAATGGGATGCTAATTCTAATGTCCAATACATTTCTTAATAGGTTTATTTTTTTGCAAAAATAATTTTTTAGTTTAAATAGTCAAGAAAAAAGTGAATTATTTTATCAATAATAAAAAAGAACGTCATTTTTCACTGAAACCATTTGATATTAAATCTTTTGCAGTGTTACTTAATCACAGCTTGAAGAAGTAGTTTTAAATGTCTAGCTTCAATGCTTTTCAGGAATCCACTTCACTTCGTCTGCTTGCAAGTCAAATGACAACTTTCGTGCCAACACGAAAAGATAGTCAGAAAGGCGGTTTAAATAGATCAAGGCTTCTGGCAAGAAAGGCTCTAATTCGTTAAGTGCAGAGGCCAAACGTTCACTACGACGGCATACGCAGCGTGCTATGTGACAGAATGACACGGTTTGATGCCCTCCTGGCAAAACGAAGTGGGTCATTGGAGGAAGTGCTTCGTTCATGGCGTCCATTTCACGTTCTAAAAGAGCAATGTCCTCTTCCGTTATTTTATTGATGTTCAAACGCTCTTTTCCATTCTTCATGACCATTTTTTCAGGATCGGTAGCTAGAATGGCTCCTACTGTGAACAGCTTGTCTTGAATAATGATTAAAATGTCCTTGTATTGTTTGTTGATTGCTTGATCACGAATTAGACCTATGTGAGAGTTTAATTCATCTACAGTGCCATAACTATCTATGCGTATGTGATGCTTTGGTACTCTAGTGCCTCCAAATAATGCAGTAGTACCTTTGTCTCCAGTTTTAGTGTATACTTTCATAAGTTACAAAGTTATGGTTTTTTTATAGAATTTATTCTAGCTTCTCATTGTTCGAACAAAGAAAAAACAATTCAGAGTGAAATTGTTGAGTATGACGTTCCTCCATTTATTTTATGGAATCTTTCTTTTTCTTATTGTTGTAACCTTCTTTGAAAGATCGGTTTCTTTTTTTGATGGGGTAATTATAAAAGGCACTATTATAAAGCCTATTATCAATAGAAAAGCTACGAATGCCATGATTAAACCCTAATTGTAAAATGTTCCTTGGCTTGTTCCTTTCTAAAGAAGACGATACCCCAAAAGAAAGTGTCAATGGTTATGGTGACTTTTGGGTGTTGTTTTATTGTTTCCCATGCTTCTGCCATTCCTTTGGACCAATAGATGTCATCGAAAATGAATACGGAGTCGTTGTGTGCGGTATCCAACAATGTTTCGAAATAATTGAGTGTGGCATCTTTTTGGTGGTTCCCATCGAAGTATATCAAATCATAGTTGTTGGAAGTCAGTGTTTTGGTTACTTCATTGAAATCTCCATTTAAGACTTCTATGCTTTTTAAATCGAATTGCTTGAAGGTGTTGGATGTAAAGTCCGAAATGTTGGGGCATCCTTCTATTGTCGTAATTTTGGCTTCGGGATTTCCCAAATGCATGGCTTGTGTTGCGATACCCATTGATGTACCAAGTTCCAATATGCTTTTGAATTGGAAGTAATTGGTTAACCTGTAGAATAGTTTTGCGCGATGTGATGTCGTTCCTGCATTTTTTGCTATGTTATGAATAATTCGTGTATTGCTTTTCATTACTTGGGAGCCGACTCCCAAATCTGTGACTTCTATGGTGTTGTTGTTTGATAGAAGGTGCTTTTTGTATGTCTTTAGTTTGGTATAGTCATCATAATTAGTCTTGTCATAGAAGCATTTCGTAACCAAATCATAAACGAATGGAGATTGGACACCGTGTTGATTTTTTGATTTTGACCAAAACTTTATATAGGGAATGATTAGCTTTCTCATATTATTCTTCCATTTTTTCTGATAGTTCCAACCAACGCATTTCCTTTTCTTCAATCGTATCTATTATGGTTTGTAGTTCGTTGGAAAGCGTGTTGATTTCTTCTGAAGTCAAATCCGGATTGAGGAACTTTTTTTCCAATTCGACTTTGTCAAACTCCAAGCTTTTGATTTTGCTTTCAATGTTCTTGTATTCCTTTTGCTCGTTATAAGACAATTTTGCATTGCTGTCCTTCTTCCAGTTGCTCTTCTCTTTTTTATTGTCTTGAATTTCTGAGACTATTGGTTTGCTGTCATCATAAGCTCTAAAGTCACTGTAATTTCCTGGAAAGTCTTCTATGATGCCTTCTCCTCTAAATACGAGTAAGTGATCTACTATCTTGTCCATGAAGTACCTGTCATGGGAGACGACTATCAAGCACCCAGGAAAATCCAACAAGAAGTTTTCAAGAACATTCAAGGTGACGATGTCCAAGTCGTTCGTAGGTTCATCCAAAATCAAAAAGTTTGGATTTTGAATTAGAACCGTACACAAGTATAGACGTTTACGTTCACCTCCACTTAGTTTTTCTACAAAGTCATATTGTTTTTTTCTGTCGAATAAAAACCGCTCAAGCAATTGTTGGGCACTTATTTGACGACCTTTTTTCAATGGAATGTAATCTCCGAACTCTCTAACGACATCTATTACCTTTTGATCTGGCTTGGGCGTTATCCCAGATTGGGTGTAGTAACCCATCTTTACAGTCTCCCCAGTTATGACTTTTCCAGAATCAGGTTGTATGGTTTGTGTCAAAATATTTAAAAAGGTGGATTTTCCCGTTCCATTTTTTCCAATGATGCCAGCACGTTCTCCTTTTTGAAACATATAATCAAACTTGTCGAGAATGACTTTTTCCTTATAGGATTTGGAAACTTTTTTCAATTCGATAATTTTGCTTCCCAAACGTTCCATATTGAGTTCCAGTTGTATCTCATGATCATTTCTTCGCTGGTGAGCTCTATGCTTGATGTCTGCGAAATCATCTATTCTGGATTTGGATTTCGTAGTTCTGGCCTTGGGTTGGCGTCGCATCCAGCCTAGTTCTTTCTTATAGAGTTGTTTTGCCTTATTTGTTTCTACTTGCGTTTGTTCTACCCTTGCTTCCTTCTTTTCCAGGTAATAAGAATAGTTCCCCTTGTAGGAATACAATTCGCCATGGTCCAATTCTATGATTTCGTTGCATACGCGTTCTAAAAAATAGCGATCGTGCGTAACCATGAACAATGTTATGTTTTCTTTGGCGAAGAAAGCTTCCAACCATTCAATCATTTCCAAATCCAAATGATTGGTAGGTTCATCCAAGATCAATAGATCTGGTTTGTTTATCAAGGCATTGGCCAATGAGAGACGTTTTTTTTGCCCACCGGATAGTGCACTTACCTTTAGATTTAAATCATCTAGTTTTAATTTAAAGAGAATCTGTTTGTATTGTGTTTCGAAATCCCAAGCATTGTGAATGTCCATGTCTTCAAAGGCTTTTTGATAGGCCTCTTCATCCTCTGGATTTTTAATGGCTTCCCCATATCGTTTGATGACATTTAAGATCTCACTATCCGTACTGAAAATGGTGTCTTCTATGGTAAGGTTGCCATCCAAATACGGTTCCTGAGGGAGAAAGGAGACTTTTATGTCCTTTCTAAAGACGACTTGTCCAGCGTCTGGTAGATCCAATTTTGCGAGAATATTTAAAATGGATGTTTTGCCTGTACCATTTTTGGCTACAAAAGCTATTTTTTGATCTTTGTGGACACTAAATGAAATGTCTTTGAAAAGAGTCAACTCTCCATAAGACTTCGCAATGCTTTCAACGGTTAAATAATTCAATGGTCTATTTTTTTACAAATAACGGATAAAAAACCAAAAAACCCGACAAAAGTTTTGTTCTTCACGACGAAAGGCTATATTTGTGTATAATCTATTCACTTAAAATGAGGCACCTTTTATTATGCATTACTGTAATATTCAGTATTTTGTGTTCATCTTGTATAACCAATAAAGACGTTGTTTACCTTCAAGATAAAGGAACCGTTGTTAACGATTCTCTTTTGGTTAAAGAGCTCTCCAAACCTTATCGTGTTCAAATCAATGACATATTGAGTGTAAATGTAAAAGCCATAGATGAGGAGGTAAAGAAATTAGTATCCTTGTTTAACCCAGTAGAAAGCCAAAAGGAAACGCAAGGTCAACAAGATCTATATTTTAGTGGTTTTACGGTAGATCTACATGGGAACATTGAATTTCCAATTCTTGGAGACATCAATGTTTTGGGGTATACGATTGACGAAATTGAAGAAAAGGTGAAAACGGAGATATTGACAAAATACCTAAAGGAGACAACTCAAATATTTGTGACTGTAAAATTGGCAGGGCTGCGTTATACCGTTACTGGGGAAGTTGGAGGAACAGGTGTCTTTACGTTGTTCCAAGATCGTGTCAATGTCATAGAAGCCTTGGCAAATGCAGGAGACATAAAGAATACAGGTGATAGAACGGATGTATTGATAATAAGGCAATACCCTCAAGGACAGAAAATACATCATATAGATTTAACAGACGTTGTGGCTTTGCAATCCCCTTACTATTACATACAGCCAAATGATATGATATTGGTGAAGCCGTTAAAGCGTAAATCTATTGGAGCTGGAGAAACCGCAACACAAACGTTGACAACGATTGCTTCGATATTCTCGGTGCTGGTATCCACATATTTTTTAGCCAGAAACCTATAATTTTTAGATTATGAATGACGAATTTGAAGTTTCAGAATCACAACAATTTGGATTTGACATCAAGGCTTTCATATTTAAAGCCCTTAGTTATTGGAAATTATTTGTTTTATGCATAGGAATAGGTTTGTTTGTCGTATACCAACAAAATATAAGAAAGCAACAGTCTTATAGGTTGAGTACTCAAATTTCAGTGGAAGACGACAAAAACCCATTGTTTACCTCCAATACGAGCTTGACCTTCAATTGGGGAGGTGTTTCTGGAAAAGTAAAGACAACCATTACAAGTTTGAGATCTCGATCCAATCACGAGGAAGTAGTAGACAATCTTAAATTCTACATTGGTTATTTAAAGCAATCTCGTTTTAGAAAAGATGACATATACAAAGCGTCTCCCTTTAGAGTTCACCTAAAAGAAAATTCATTTCAAGCCATTGGAACTCCCATCAAGGTTCTTTTTTTGGAAAACGACAGATATGAATTGATCACCAATTTCGAGTCCAACATAGTTTCTACTCAAGATTTTATGACCAAGGACAAGGGCTCGGCAGATGTTAAGATCGGTGAGCAAAGGTATGTTTACAAGTTGGGAGATTTGGTGGAACTTCCGTTTTTTAATGGAACGTTGTTTTTGGCAGATAAGAGAAAGGTGAATGCTGGTGACGAATACTTCATTAGATTCGATAGTTTCGATAAGGTCGTCGCATATTACAAAAATAGATTGGCCATAAACAATCCAAAGAACTCGGCCATTTTAAATTTAACCATGACTGATGTCAATAAAACTAAAATCGTCGACTACCTCAATGAAACCGTTGCAGTTTTAAGCAGAGCTCAATTGAATAGGAAAAATCAATTCGTGACCAACACCATTGAGTTCATAGATGAGCAATTGGAAAGAGTCAAAACAGATTTAACCAACAATGCAGATTCATTGAACGACTATAGACAAAAGAACAAGATCTACAATTTGGATGAAGAGAGTGTCGTTCTAAGTGGTAAGTTGTCCAAGTTGGAGTTGGAAAAGGATGGCATTAATAGGAAGTTGGCATATTATGCCAATTTAAAGACCTATTTGGAAACCAGTAGGACTTTTACAGAAGTGCCTGCACCATCCATTGCAGGTGTAGATGATGTTAATATTCTAACGAACGTTTCCAAGATCAATTCGCTATCGGTTCAAAAATCAAAATACGAGTCTACGGTTAGAAGCGATGCGTCCATTTTCATAGACATAGATTCTCAGATTGAAGCCCTTAAAACGGTGCTCTTGGAAAACATAAGTTCTGCCAGTGCAGGATTGAGAAGAGAAATGCAATTGACCAATTCCAAAATAGGGATTGCAGAATCCAAATATAGAAAGCTACCAAAAGATCAGCAAAAATTGCTGAACATACAAAGACAATATTCTCTTAACGAGGAAAACTACAATGTATATCTAGCCAAACGTAGCGAAGCGAACATTATAAAGGCAGCCAATGTTTCAGACATTTTGGTTATTGACCCGGCAAAGGATACCGATGTTCAAGCCATAGACCTCAAACTGAGGTCGCGTTATGTCTTTGCGTTTTTAGGAGGGCTTTTACCTCCACTTTTATTGGCCTTCCTGGTAACGTTCTTGGATACCAAGTTGCACAACCCACAAAATTTGGAGAACCTATCGACAATACCATTGTTGGGAGTCGTTGGGAAAAACACAATAGACAATAGCTTGATAGTACATAGGAAACCGAAATCTACGGTGGCCGAAGCTTTTAGGGCCATTAGATCCAGTTTGCAATACATATATAAAAAACATAATTTAAACGGCTCTAAAACGGTAATGCTTACCTCTTCGGTAAGTGGAGAAGGAAAGACGTTTTGTTCCATAAACATTGCAACCGTGTTTGCTCTGAGTGGAAAGAAAACCGTTTTGGTAGGTTTGGATTTGAGAAAGCCAAAGATCTTCGGGGATTTTGACATTAGAAATGACATTGGAGCCGTCAATTACCTCATAGGTCAAAAGTCATTGGATGATATCGTACAAGAAACAGAAGTCACCAATCTGGATGTCATTACTTCGGGACCGATACCTCCAAACCCTTCAGAATTGCTCATAGGAGAGACAATGGATAATTTTATTTCCGAATTGAGGGAGAAATACGATTACATCATCTTGGATACCCCTCCAGTTGGTTTGGTTTCGGATGCGTTGGAACTTTTGGACTATGTTGATGCTTCTTTGTATGTGGTAAGACAGGATTATACAAAGAAGGGAATGTTGAATCTAATCAACGACAAATACAGGAAAGGAGAGATAAAGAATTTGAGTTTTGTTTATAATCACTACGATCAAAAAGGAAAATACGGATACGGTTATGGTTACGGCTATGGTTATGGCTATGGTTATGGAGCTTATGGGAACGGATATCATGAAAATGAACCAGTGAAGAAAACCTTAATGTCACGGATAAAGTCTATCTTTAAAAATAGGTTAATTTTTAAAAGGAAAAAATGAACAAGTATCACGATAAAGACCTCTCCGAATTGAATTTTTTAATTACTGGCGGTGCAGGATTCATAGGAACGAACATTGTTGAGTATCTTTTAAAATATGGAGCCAAGACGGTTAGGGTCTTGGATAATTTTTCAAATGGGTACAAATCAAATGTCGAAGCCTTTGCGCCCTATCCTAATTTTGAACTTGTAGAAGGAGACATCAGAGACTTGCAAACTTGCAAAGATGCCATGCAGGACATGGATTATGTAAGTCACCAAGCAGCATTGGGCTCCGTACCACGTTCCATCAATGATCCAGCAACTACAAATGAGGTAAACATCTCTGGGTTTTTGAATATGATGATTGCTTTAAAAGATAGTACAACGGTAAAACGGATGGTCTATGCAGCCTCCAGCTCTACTTATGGGGATAGCAAGTCTTTGCCCAAAGTAGAGGACATTATAGGGAATCCATTGTCTCCTTATGCCATAACCAAGTATGTAAACGAGTTATATGCGGATGTCTTCGGGAAAACATACGGCACAGATGTAATAGGTTTACGTTATTTCAATATTTTCGGGCCTAAGCAAAGTCCTAAAGGCGCTTATGCAGCAGTTATACCTTTGTTTATGGAAGCTATAAAGACCGATACGCCAGCGACCATAAATGGGGATGGGGAACAAACCAGAGACTTTACCTATGTGGAAAATGCCGTTCAAGCCAATGTCAAAGGTTTTTTTGCTAAAGAAGAAGCAGGGAACCAAGTGTACAACATAGCATGTAATGAACGCATTAGCGTGAATTATCTTTGGAAGGTACTTAATGAATCTGCTCAAAAAAGCATAGAGGCCAACTACGGACCAAGTAGAGTGGGAGACGTTAGAGACTCCTTGGCAGATATTTCCAAAGCAGAACGATTATTGGATTACAAACCAGAGTTTTCGGTTCGAGAAGGATTGAAGAGTACTTGGGATTACTTTAAAAAGAATGCAGTTGAATAGTAAAGGAACTAACGATTGGTTGTACACCATTTCTCCTAAACAGAAAATGGTAGATTTGAATTTCAAGGAAATTTGGCGTTATCGTGATTTGCTGTTCCTATTTGTAAAAAGAGATGTCATAACTCTATACAAGCAAACAGTTTTAGGACCACTATGGTATTTTATACAACCATTGTTCACCTCGATTATATTTACTTTGATATTTAATAACATAGCAGACATAAAAACAGGAGAGGGGATTCCTCCCTTTTTATTCAATCTTGCAGGAATAACAGCTTGGAATTACTTTTCCGAATGTCTGAAAGGGACAAGTGATACCTTTAAAAAGAATCAGAACATTTTTGGAAAAGTTTATTTTCCACGAGTAATAATGCCCATATCCATAGTCGTTTCCAACTTGTTGAAGTTTGGCATACAACTATTGGTTTTCGTTTGCTTTTACATATACTTTGCATTTTTTACGGATAAAGGAGGAAGTGCCATACCACAATTGGCTTTGTTGGCATTGCCAATATTGATTTTGTTCATGGGGTTGCTAGGTTTGGGATTTGGTATGATTATCTCTTCCATGACAACCAAATATCGAGATTTGACATTTCTGGTTGGATTTGGAGTCCAATTGTTAATGTACGGATCGGCAGTTATGTATCCTTTGGAACTAATAAGAAAAAAAGTAGCATTGGGAGAAATACCTGAACTAGCAGGAAACCTAATAGAATACAACCCAATGACTACAGTGATAGAGTTGTTCAGACACATGACATTGGGTGTAGGGGACTTTTCCGTAAATCAACTTATTTATGCAGGCGTTGTTAGCATCGTTACATTTCTAATTGGTTTGGTTATTTTCAATAAAACCGAAAAAAGCTTTATAGATACCATATAATGAAAGAGGATATTATTTTAAAGGCAGAGAATGTTTCCAAACAATACCGATTGGGTTTGGTGGGAACAGGAACCATTAGCCACGATTTAAATCGCTGGTGGAGTAAATTGCTTGGTAAAGGAGATCCATATCTAAGAGTAGGGGAAAGCAATGATCGAAGTACGAAAGGAAAATCGGATTATGTTTGGGCTTTGCAGGACATAAACTTCGAAGTTAAAAAAGGAGAGGTTCTTGGCATTATCGGCAAGAATGGAGCAGGGAAATCCACGCTTTTGAAAATTTTGTCCAAAGTTACTGGACCTACTACGGGAGAAATAAAGACTAAAGGACGCATAGCTTCCTTGTTGGAAGTTGGGACAGGGTTCCATGGAGAGATGACTGGACGTGAAAACGTATTTTTGAATGGAGCCATCCTAGGAATGACAAAAAGGGAAATACGTTCTAAAATAGATGAAATAATTGAGTTCTCTGGTTGTGAACGCTACATAGATACACCGGTAAAGAGGTACTCTTCAGGAATGACGGTTCGTTTGGCATTTGCCGTAGCTGCTTTTTTGGAACCTGAAATTTTGGTGATAGATGAGGTTTTGGCTGTTGGAGATGCCGAATTTCAGAAGAAGGCAATAGGAAAGATGCAAGATATTAGTAGAGGGGGAGGCCGAACCGTATTATTCGTAAGTCATAACATGGCGTCGGTAAAAAGTCTATGCACGAGAGGAATCGTATTGGAAAATGGTAAAGTAGCCTTCGAAGGCAGCTCGGAGGATGCAGTTGCAAGATACCTAAGTTCGGATATGAATTCAAATGAGAACTTGAAAGTCTTCAAAGACGAATATGACAAACCATTGTTCACACTGCAATCCATTGGTATCAAAAACACCAATAGGAGCTTTAGTGAACCAATTGTCGAAGATGACGAAATAGAAATAAGCTTGGATGTTTTCTTTAAAACGGAGGACACAGGGAAATACAACGTTACATACCATTTGCACAATGAGTTGGGAGATACTATGTTTTCCTTTTTTGACAGGAATTATGAAATGAAAATAAAGAAGGGTGAAAATAAGATAACCTGCATCATTCCCAAAGACTTTTTACAGAGTGGAAGTTATAGCTTGTCACTATTCATTGTTCAAGACAAGAGGACGGCAACATTTGTGGAAAAAAACATCTTTTATTTCAGTATCATCAATGGTTCGAAGGAAATAGGGGTGTATTCTGGTAGAGAACCTGGTTACATAAAACCATCGTTTAAATGGAATAACATATAGAAAGATGAATAGAATCAATGTAACAAAAACCTATCTGCCATCTCAAGAAGTGTATCAATCTTATTTGAGAAAAATATGGGATAGTGCGTGGCTTACGAATAGAGGAGCATTGGTCTTGGAATTGGAAGAGAAGTTAAAGGAGTCATACCATCTCAATTCTTTGATATTGACTACCAATGGAACTTTGCCCATTCAAATAGCATTAAAGTTGTTTGGTGATCAAGGAGAAGTGATAACCACGCCTTTTTCTTACGTTGCGACGACATCTTCCATACTGTGGGAAAACTGCAAACCTGTTTTTGTGGACATACACCCAGATTACTTGACAATAGACGAAACCAAGATAGAAAGAGCAATTACAAGTAAAACGACAGCCATATTGGCAACCCATGTCTATGGCAACCCTTGCAACGTGGAAGTCATAGAAACAATAGCAAAAAAACATGATTTGAAAGTCATCTATGATGCTGCACATTGCTTTGGGGTAACCTACAAAGGTCAATCTCTATTTAATTATGGAGATGTCAGTACTTGTAGTTTCCACGCCACAAAGTTGTTTCATACAGCAGAAGGAGGAGCGATGTTTTGCAATGAGGAAGCCATTTATAAAAAGTTGTTCTATAGTCACAACTTTGGGCACGATGGCCCATTGAAGTTTCATGGTTTGGGGATCAATGCCAAGATGAGTGAGTTGCAAGCTGCAATGGGATTGGCGATGTTGCCAGAGATGGGGCATATTATCAATGAGCGTAAAAAGGTAGCAACGTTCTATACGGAAAGCTTTAAAGATGCTTCTAATTTAAAAAGCCTGAAATTAAGAGAAGGTACTGAGTGGAATTACAGTTACTATCCCATTGTTTTGGAAAATGAGCAAACACTTTTAAAAGTGGAGCAAGCTTTGAATGAGAAAAACATTTGGCCAAGGCGTTACTTTTTTCCATCATTGAACAAAGTCTCTTTTGTAGACTGCATTCAAGAAATGCCAATTTCGGAATCCATTGCAAGCAAAGTTCTTTGCCTTCCTCTTTATGTAGGATTGACAAAAAGGGAATTAGAATTAATAACCAATACAATCAAAAAGCAGATATGATAATAGTTGGAGCCAAGGGATTTGCAAAAGAGGTACTGCAGGTATTACATGTCGATTTGGAATTGACAGATGACCAGATTGTCTTTTTTGATAACGTAAGCATAGACTTACCTGAAAAACTGTATAATCGCTTCTCTATTATAAGAACTATAGAAGAAGCTAAGGAATATATAGAATCTACTGGAGACAATACCTTTGTACTAGGTTTAGGAAACCCTAAACTTAGAAAAAAGATGTATGATGAATTTGTTGAGTTGGGAGCAATACCGAAAACCATAATTTCAAAATATGCGGATATTGGAAGTTTTGGTGTTGAATTGGGAACTGGGACAGCCGTAATGTCTGGAACTAGGATTTCTAACGATGTACAAGTAGGTAAAGGTTGTTTGATTTATTACAATGTAGTATTGACACATGATTGCATTGTAGGAGATTTTGTAGAACTATCACCTAGTGTAAATATTCTAGGAAGATGCGAAATAGGCAATTATACAAGCATAGGGGCAGGAGCAGTTATTTTACCAGATGTTACTTTGGGCAAAAACACAATAATAGGTGCAGGTTCGGTCGTGTTAGATGATGTCCCAGATAATGTAACGGTGGTAGGCGTTCCAGGAAGGATAATAAAAAGAATATGATAACTGTTTCTATTTGCATGATTACCTATGGACATGAAGATTACATTCGTGAAGCAATTAATGGGGTATTGAAGCAAGAAGTAAGTTTTGAAATAGAGCTTGTAATTGCCAATGATTGCTCTCCAGATAAAACGGATGCTGTAATAAACGAAATCATTGAAAACCATCCCAAAGGGAATCTTGTTAAAAATATTAGGCATAAGACGAATTTAGGAATAATGCCCAATCTTTTGTTTGCCATAAACGAATGTAAAGGTAAATACATTGCAATGTGTGAAGGTGATGATTACTGGATAGACAAAAGTAAATTGCAAAAGCAAGTAAATATATTGGAAGGAAATGGTAACTTGGGTTTGGTGTATACGGGAGTTAAATTCTATAATCAAAAAGAAAATGAATTTTTGAAAGTCCCTCCTAGATTTGCAAAAACAAAGGAACAAGTAATACCAAAAATGTTGGAAAGCAAATTTATAGAATTTCCTACTACAGTATTTAGAACAACTATTTTAAATAATGTAATAAATACCCTTAGAGAAGAGCTATTGGATAATACGGTAATAGGAGATACTAGAATACTTTTGGAAACAGCATATCAATCAGAGATATTTTTTTTAGAAGATGTAACAGCCGTCTATAGAGTGGCAGAAGGGAGCGCTAGCTATCCTAAAAACATAGATAAATACATTTTCGCCTTGATGGATACTTACCAGTGTCGGGTAAATTTTGTAAAAAGAAACAACATAGATGTCAAGTTGTTGGCATATACGATATGTAATACCAACAAAAGCTTGATAAATAAGGCTTTTGTAAGTAAGAACTATAAAACAGCATTAAAGCTATTGAGGTCGTTATTGATAAAAGAAACATTTATGAATTGTGATTTTAAAACATTCAGGAAAAAAATTTCCATCTCAGTGATTTTAAAGTTAATTTTAATACCACTGGGTATCGGGGTATTAAAACAACAATTGCAAGATGAGGGTTAGCATATGTATGATAACATACAATCATGAAGCTTATATAGAAAAAGCAATAAAAAGTGTTTTGTCTCAAAATACTGATTTCCAGTACGAATTGGTGGTGTCCAATGATGCTTCGACGGATGGAACACATAAAATAATAGAAAGCATCATAAGTAATCACCCCAAAGCCCACAACATCAAATACATAAATTACAAGGAGAACGTCGGTATGATGAAAAACTATCTTAGCGCATTGAAGTCTTGTGCCGGTAAATATATAGCCATATGCGATGGAGACGACTACTGGATGAATGACGACAAGCTGCAAATGCAATATGATTTCATGGAAGACAATTCTAATTTCAACATAGTGTACACCTTGAATAAGGTGCTGTATGACAACAATGAATTGGTGGATAATAAAATTAAACCAATAAACAATAGAGTAGCAGGCGCCAATGATCTAATTGAAGGGAATTTCATCACGGCATCATCTGCTATGTTCAGAAATGTAATACAAGACATTCAATTTTCATCTTGGATGTATTCATCTCCCTATGGAGATTGGCCAATGTATTTGTTGTTGACACGCAAAGGGGAAAAAATAAAATGCTTGTTGCATCAGACATTGGTGTATAGAAAGAATGTAGGCGTAATAAGCAAGATGAAGCAAAACAACATATCAATATTGCAATCCAATTACGACATGTTGTCCAAGATGTCCAATGATGAGAACTACATTGCATTGAAGGAGCAAATAAGAAGCAAACTCTATCAGTTGGAACTGTCATTTATAAAACATTTCAACAGGAATAGAGAATATCGGTCTGCATTGAAGAAAATGAAGGAGTCGAAACAGTATAATGTTGAGAATAAGGTAAAAAGTATGACGATGTTTAAAATATATTTAAAGTCGTTTTTTGAAGGGTTTTTTCATATTGAAAGACAGATTAGATAATCTTTTTTAGTAAAACAAAATATGCGTGAAGGAAAGAATACATCTAAAGAGCAGTTAATTGGACTTAAAAGCTGTAGCCATCGTGTTATTATACCTCTTTACATACCAAATGAAGGAGGGTATTATAAAGAAGCTTTTCAAGTTTTTGAAATGTGTCTGCATTCAGTGTTGAAAACAGCAATGTCACCATTGAAGGTTTCTGTGGTTAGCAATGGAAGCTGTCAAGCGGTTAATTCTAAATTACTTAAATTGAATGAAGAAGGATACATAGATGAACTCATTGTAGAAACAGAAAGCATAGGTAAAATTAATAGTATTTTAAAAGCGTTGAAAACTTGTGAGGAACGTTTAATAACTATTACTGATGGAGATGTCTTATTCGTCAATAATTGGGAAAAGGAAACATTAAATGTTTTTGGAGCCTTTCCAAAGGCAGGCATGGTAAGCCCAACGCCAATTTTCAGAACTCAATTAAGATTGACAAGCAATATATGGTGGCGCTATTTGTTTTCCAAAAAACTACTTTTTAGAGCGGTCAAAAACCCAGAGGCAATGACACGTTTTGCTAAAAGCATAGGTTGGTCTAGATTGGATTTAAAATATAAAGATGTGATAGCAACATTAAAATCTAAAAATGGAATCATAGCAGTAGTTGGGAACTCTCATTTTGTAGGAACGTATAAACGAGAAGTCTTCAAAAAGTTGCCGAAAGAGAATAGTAAATATAGATTGGGTGGAGACAGTGAGCATTTATATACAGACCTGCCAGTGCTGAAATCTGGAGGATTTAGATTGGCAACATATGATAATTATGCTTACCATATGGGAAATAAGATAGAACCATGGATGTCCGACTCATTTAAAACATTACAAAGAGAGGAAAAGCTATTTGATGATTTTAAAAATCTAAAACTATTGAAATCTAGTGAAATAGATGCTTTTTTTTCAGAAAGAATCTTCAAGAAGATATTCATGTTTAAAAAAATTAAAAAAACAATTTTCAAATTCAAAGGATTGAATGGGGAACAAATAAAAAACTTTATCTAAATATTGATAACCATTGTACTAACATATAGAAACCGAGCATTGCAAAGTCTAGAAAATTGTCTGGACTCTTTGACTAGGCAAACTTCAAAAGAATTTAAAGTAGTTCTAGTGGATTATGGAAGTATTTTGGAATATGAAAAAAAACTGAGGGAACTAGCTGCCAAATACGATTTTGTAACTTTGATCCGTTGTAAGACAACTCATCAGCTATGGTGTAAATCTCGGGCAATAAACATAGCATTGAAACAATGTGATACCCCATGTTTTTTCGTTGGAGACATAGACATGTTGTACCACCCAGCTTTTGTGGAAGCATTGAAAGAATTAGAAGATGAAAAAAGAGTAACCTATTTACAAGTAGGCTTTTTAAGCGAGTCGGAGTCAAAGGAAAAAAAGAACTTCGTCGACTACGAAATCAATTTTAAGTCAAATTCGGAAGCAACGGGCATGACCCTCTATCCAACAGCGCTTTTAAAGGCAATAAATGGTTACGATGAATATTATAACGGTTGGGGGAGCGAAGATACAGATGTACATGTACGATTGAGAAATGGAGGTCATGACGTTAAGTTTTATTCAGATTCCATTTTAATGTTGCATCAATGGCATTCCAAACATTATAGAAAGACAAATGACTTGACGCCATTTCATACGGAATTGGAGCAAATAAACGCTAGTTACCTAACATTTGTCGAACAAGTTGGGAGGGTAAAAGCAAATGTTGATTTTGAATGGGGGGCATACAATGAAAAAGACTATGAGGCCTTGACTACCATAGATCAAGCCTATTCCATATCGAATAGAGCCGCTGAGGTTTTTGCTTTTGTCAATGCCATATTGCTGGTAGAAAAGAAAGTTGTGATCAAGTTGGATGTAAAGAAGCACAAAGACTATAGATCGCAAAAGCAAAAAGTGAAATCGGTATTGGGGAAAAAGACAATGGCATTCTTGGATTTTGAAGATGTAAACAATAGAATATTGGATTGTATGATAAATCAATTAAGAGGAAAAGCCTATAAATACCAATATGATGTAAAGAAACAAACCATAAGTTTGATTGTAAAACTTTAGGGAAAGAAATAAATGGGCGTATGGAAATGAGCTATGGGAAATCAGTTCATGCCTGCCAAAATGTTTGAAGGCAATTAGATCTGACCGATTAAAAACAATAAATACAAACAGATGAAAATTTTGATGGTTTCAATGAATTCTATTCATTTTTTGCGTTGGACTGAACAACTCAAGGATTCCAGGCACGATGTTTATTGGTTTGACGTTAGAGATGGTAGTCCAACAGAAAAATTGCCATGGGTACATAAGATAAACGGATGGAAATTGAAATACCCCAATTTAAAAGGGAGGCATTTCTTGAAAAAGAGACTTCCGAAACTATATGCAAGGCTTAGTCCAATCATAGAAAACGATACAGCAAGGGCGTTTGAAAAGGTAGTGTTGGAAATACAACCAGATGTGGTGCATAGCTTTGCGCTATACGTAGCATGTACACCTATTTTCAAGGTAATGCAGAAACATAAAGACTTAAAATGGACTTATTCATCTTGGGGAAGCGATTTATATTATTTCAAAAACATAGAAAAGTACAAGCAGGACATTGTCAAGGTATTGCCAAGAATAGATTATTTGTTTACCGACTGTAAGCGAGATGTTTCCATAGCGAAGAGACTAGGATTCAAAGGAATGGTTTTGGGAACATATCCAGGTGGTGGAGGTTATGATTATGCCAAACACGACAAGTATGTGAAAACTCCAGTGGGAGAACGAAACATGATATTGGTGAAAGGATATCAAGGACGTTCAGGACGTTGCATAGAAGTGTTAAAGGCATTGGTGGAATTGCAAAGAGAACTGGAACCATACCAAGTCGTTGTCTTTGGAGCAGATAAAGAAGTGGAGGGATTTATTTCTAGTGAGAAAGTATCACAGAAAATAAATGTGATGGTACATGGCATAGGTGCTTTTATGCCACATGAAAGCATAATGAAGTTAATGGGGGAAGCATTGCTGTACATAGGCAATAGCAATTCCGATGGAATGCCGAATACCTTGTTGGAAGCGATCGCACAAGGCGCCTTTCCAATCCAATCCAATCCGGGAGGTGCTTCGGCAGAAGTGATAAAACAAAATGAAAATGGGTTGTTGATAGAAGATTGCGAAGATGTAGAACACATTAAAGGTCTAGTCTCCAAAGCACTTTCAAATCCAGATTTGATGGAAAAGGCATTTAAAGTCAATCAATCGGAAATTAAGCCTCGTTTTGAAATAGCCAACATCAGAAGACAAGTATTGGAAGCCTACGACAATATAACGACCTGAGAAACCATACCTTGTCATCTGAAAAATGCTCATTGACGAGTATGGGAATGGTGTTTCAGTTTGACGAACGTCAGAATATCATATCTTAAAACGAGATATTGTTGAAAAAAAGTATTAAATAACATTATAATCATTACCTTTTATCCTGTTTTTTAGCTATTTCATCGCTAAAAAATGTATTTTAGCAGAATTGTTAGATAATTTACCACTAAACTTAAATGAAAAAAATAGGCTTTATCCCACTGCGTAAAGGCTCAAAAGGCATTCCAAATAAGAACAAACGTAAAATGGTTGGAAGACCCTTATACACTTGGGTTTTAGGAGAAGCCATCTTTTCTGACTTGGATGAGGTCTGCGTTTATACGGACGATCAAGACATAATCGACTTCATAGCCAAGGAATACCATTGGACAAATAAAGTAAAAGCCTTGTTGAGAAGTGATGAAAGCGCAAGTGATACCGCATCGACAGAAATGGCCATGTTGGAATTCTGCGATGAGATTGGTTACGACTTTGATGTTTTTTGCTTGCTACAAGCAACTTCACCATTTACGAGATGCAACGATATAAATGCCTGTTTGGATAAATTGGAAGGGGAATTCGATTCTGCATTGACAGTGGTAAATACGCATCGTTTTTTATGGAATGAAGATGGGACACCAATAAACTATAACCCATTGGAACGGCCAAGGCGTCAAGATTTCGATGGATTGCTAGTAGAGAATGGAGCTGTTTACACGACGACGAAATCTGCCTTGCAACAAACAAAGAACAGGTTGGGTAACAAGGTCGCCGTTGTAAAGATGCCGGAAGAATCCCTATTGGAAATAGATTCTGAAAACGATTGGATTGCTGTAGAGCAATTATTGATGGAGCGTCAAAAGAGAGCAAAGGAATCCAGGAAGATTACTCATGTCGTCTTGGATGTCGATGGCGTATTCACAGATGGAACGATAACCTATACAAAAGATGGAGAGCATACCAAGAACTTTGACATGAGAGACGGCATGGGGTTGGAAATTCTGAGACAGTTCAATGTCGAGGTAATGGTGATGACTTCGGAGCAATCGGAGTTGGTAGCCAAACGCATGCATAAACTAAAGATTGAAAATGTATACTTGGGAGTAAAAGACAAGTATAGCCTACTTCAAAACATAATAAAAGAAAAAAATCTAGTCATAAGCAATTTCGCATACCTTGGCGACGATGTCAACGATTTGACAAACATATGCAGTGTTGGTTGGTCATTGGTACCAAACAATGCAACAGACATCGTAAAACAGAATGCAGATGTCGTATTATCCAAAAATTCTGGAGCAGGAGCCATTAGAGAAGCCTGCCAATTCATAATGAACTACAACAAAAGATTTTAACTTTACACATACTTCTATGGAATCCTACAAAAAGCCCTATATAATTGCTGAAATTGGTTGCAACCACAAAGGTGAAATGTCAATAGCCAAAGAATTGATCAAAGTCGCTAAAATATTCTGCAATGTCGATGCCGTAAAGTTTCAAAAGAGACATAACAAGGAATTGCTAACCGACGAACAATACAATCAGCCACATCCAAACCCGATAAATTCCTATGGAGACACCTACGGAGCACATAGGGAGTTCTTGGAATTCGACGTAGAGCAACATAGGGAACTCAAAGCATATTGTGAAGAAATAGGATTGACCTATTCTACATCGGTTTGGGATGTGACGTCAGCCAAGGAAATCGCATCGTTGGAACCAGAATTCATCAAGATACCATCGGCCTGCAACAACAATGTGGCCATGTTGGAGTGGTTATGTAAAAACTACAACGGAGAATTGCATATTTCCACGGGAATGACAACCAAGGATGAAATAGAAGACCTGGTGAATTTATTCAAAAAACACAATAGAAACAAAGATTTGGTATTGTACAATTGTACATCAGGATATCCCGTGCCATTTCAAGACGTATGCCTCTTGGATATCAATTTATTGTTGGACAAGTACAAGGGAGATGTAAAGCACATTGGTTTCTCCGGACACCATTTGGGCATAGCAGTAGATGTAGCTGCATATACTTTGGGGGTAAACATAATAGAAAGGCACTATACGATAGATCGTACTTGGAAAGGCACTGATCATGCAGCCTCATTGGAACCAATGGGATTGCGAAAGTTGTCAAGGGATTTGAATGCCGTGCATCAAGCCTTGGCATACAAAAGCCAAGATATCCTGCCAATAGAACAAGTACAAAGAGATAAATTGAAAAATCAAAAAGGATAATAATGTTTCAAGGGAAAACCATTAGACTATTTTGGTGGAATGAAATGAAACTTCAAGGAAAGACCAAAGAGAACTATGGAGATCTTCTAGGAAAATATCTAGTTGAAAAAATAGCCGACAAGAAGGTCGTTTGGACAAAACCGTCGGAATTCTCATTTCAAAATATTTTTAGACCGATCTATGTAACGATAGGTAGCATCTTAACGAATGTAAATGAAAAATGCATAGTCTGGGGAAGTGGCATCATATCGAAAGAATATAAAATAAAGAAAGCCAAATTTCTAGCTGTTCGAGGACCGCAAACAAGGATGCATTTGGTAAATCAGGGCTACGATGTTCCTGAAGTATATGGGGATCCAGCATTGTTGCTGCCAAGATATTACAAGCCAGAAATAAAAAAAGAATACAAGATGGGAGTCGTTCCACATTATAACGATTTTAAGAAGGTAAGTGAGTGGTATGAAAATGATGATTCCATTTTGTTGATAGATTTAATGACGAACAGCATTGAAGAAACAACGAATCAATTCTTGAAATGCGAAAAAATAGTATCCTCGTCATTGCATGGGGTCATCATATCTCATGCATATGGGATTCCAGCTGTATGGCAAAAATTTTCAGATGATGTGTTTGGAGACGACATCAAATATCGTGATTATTTCGAGTCAGTGAAGATGGAGTCCTATCAATCCGAAATAACAAATGACAAAATGAATTTAGAAGCACTGGAAAATGTCTTCAATAGAAGAGACGCACTTCCAGATCAATTTGTAATCAAGGAATTGTGCGATGGGTTAATGGCTGCATGCCCATTTAAAAGTCAATCGTAGAACAATTCCTGTTTTCACAGTAAAAAGAAATATGAAGAAGAAAGTATTCGTTTTTTTTCCAGATGGAGTAGGCCTGAGAAACTTTGCCTTTACAGATTTCAAAGCCATTGGAGAGCAAATGGGGTTCGACATTCACTATTGGAACAATACCATTTTTTCATTGAAGGACAACTTGGGATTCAATGAAGTGAAGATAGAAGACCATACAGCACATAAACTATTGCCTATTTATGCTAGAGCAAGAAAACGAGCAGAATTGAACGTGTCTAGGGACAAATTCAATGATCCTGTCTATCCAACATACAAGTTTCCATTCAATTACAAGGGAGCAAAGAATACTTTCAAGAGTTTGTATGTTAGATGGTTGGTCGGTACACATTCTTCAGAGAAGGGGATTGTGCGTCTACGAAAAAAAATTGACGCTTTGGAACGCTCAACTTCAAAATACAAATATTGCAAGGCACAATTGGAAGCACATAAGCCAGATATGATATTTTGCACCACACAACGAGCAACACAATCCATCAGTGCATTGTTGGCTGCCAAAGATTTGGGAATACCGACTGCGGCTTTCGTGTATTCATGGGACAACGTGCCCAAGGCAATGCAAGTAGTCGAAACCGATCATTACTTTGTATGGAGTGATTTGATGAAGGAAGACGTGTTGAAATATTACCCATTTGTGAAAGAGGAACAAGTATTTGTTACAGGGACACCCCAGTTCGAACCTCATTACGACACAAGTCTATTGCAACCGCGATCTGAGTTCTTCAAGGAAAACAACTTGGACGAAAACAAAAAATACATATGCTATTCCGGGGACGATGAAACAACTTCGCCATTGGACCAACATTATTTGGAAGACTTGGCAAATGCAGTACGAAGTTTAAATGCAAAAGGTGAAAACCTAGGCATCATATATAGGAAATGCCCTGTGGATTTTACACCAAGATACAATGCGGTAATAGAAGCCAATAAAGACATCATTGAAGTATTGGATCCTATTTGGAAGCAAGTAGGAAATCAATGGAACCAAGTGCTGCCGGCCAAAGAAGACTTCAAGATGTTGTATAACGTATGCGAACACAGCGAGTTCGTGACCAATGTATGTTCATCCACTGTTTTCGATTTTGTGGCTCACAATAAACCATGCATTTATTATAACTACGAACAACCACAGCTTAAAAAGGGGATTAGAGATATTGGACAGAATTACAAGTATGTTCATTTTAGATCTATGCCCAGTCAAGAAGCGGCAGTGTTTTGTACCAACAAAGAAGACCTGGAATCCATTGTCGAAAATATCTTAGAAGGCAAAACGTCGAATGTGGCTGAAGGTTTGAAATGGTTTGAGATAGTGGCAGGGAAGCATCCTACAAAAGCTTCAGAAACAATATGGAAAACAATTGATATCTTGTTGAAAAAGTGAAATTCCTTATGAGGGAATGGCATTGACAATTTTTTGATTTCAATTTAGAAGCCCAAAAGGAAGAATGTATCAGGTAGATGAGACAATAAAATTTAAACAGATGAAACAGTCATGACTAAAAAGTTAGATACACAGCGGAATGATTATATGAATGTTACGGATGACCGATAAAAAACAATAAGTATAAACAGATGAAAATAGGCTTGATAACACCAGAATATCCACATCCAAAAGTGAGTTACGCAGCAGGCATTGCGACAAGTATAAAAAACCTTGCAGTGACGTTGGTGAAAAAAGAAGTAGATGTCATTGTCTTTGTATACCATCAAAAAGAAGATGCAATATTTATGGATGAAGGCGTCGAAATTCATTTAATAGCATCAAAGTCATTTAAGTACTTTACTTGGTATCGCTATCGCATGCTAATACAAAACTATGTCAATGCAGTAGTAAGGGAAAAGGAGATAGACATTTTGGAGGCTCCGGATTGGACAGGTATAACGGCATTGATGCGTTTTGCAGTTCCATTGGTCATACGTTTTCACGGAAGCGATGCCTATTTTTGCAAACTCGATGGACGACGACAAAAATTCAAGAATTTCATTTTCGAAAAGAAGGCCTTGAAAATGGCAACGGCCTACATTGCCCCTACAACTTACGCAGGAGAAGAAACACAAAAAATATTTGGACTGAAAAAAAGCAAGATAAGAACCATACACTATGGTTTGCAATTGGAACATTTTTTTAATGAAAACCCTGAAGCGTTCAAAAGGAATTCCATATTGTACATAGGAACCATAAT
This sequence comes from Bizionia sp., assembly GCA_020631395.1. GTDB lineage: Bacteria > Bacteroidota > Bacteroidia > Flavobacteriales > Flavobacteriaceae > JAHDHI01. The sequence goes on along the minus strand of JAHDHI010000007.1, from coordinate 19,478 downwards.
TAGAAAGAAGGGAGTGCTGGAGCTAGCACAAATATTCAACGAGGTAATAGAAGACAACCCAGAAGCAACATTGATCTTGATAGGAGGAGATGCTCCAGACATAAAGACAGGAAACGAATCTACCTATGCATTGATGGAAGATTTGTTTTCTGAAAAAGCAAGGAAGCAGTCCAATTACCTAGGCAAAATCCCCTATTCGGAAGTCAAAGAGCACATTAAAAATGCCCATGTATGCACATTCCCATCTTTTGCAGAAACCTTGGGAATGGTAACCATAGAGTCCATGGCATTGCAAAAACCAGTAGTGAATACAAGCATAGGTTGGGCACAAGAGCTTATAGATGATGGAGTAAATGGGTATTTGGTGCATCCATCAAACACCGAATTGTATGCAGAGCGCATTTTAAGCCTTTTAAAAGATGAAAGAATATGTTTGAAAATAGGGAAGGCAGCTCGAGAAAAGGTAGAGACTACCTTTAACATCGACACCAATGCAGAACAGAACATAGCCTATTACAAGTCGATTGTAAAATGATAATATTAGTTCATGATAATCAAAAGATGGTTAAGCTTTATTCTAAGGATAGAAGCCAAAAGATCGATTACGATTCTAAAAAGCCATTGATAAGTGTTTTGTTTGATGTCGCAAAGCTATTTCCTAGGGAATTTGTCATTTGGACACATCAAGACTATGAGGCGTTTATAGACTTTAAACGCCTAGATACGGTTTTTCATCATAGATTGATAATGGCCTCTCATGCGATAAATGGAGAATATGCAATCTCCAAACAAATAGGTTATGTGGAACAAAAACCTTACACCAATGTTTTTGATGCAGTGAGCTTTCCCACATGGTTAATGAGTAGTGACGTCGGAGGGATCCATGCAGAAATACTAAATGAGATTAAAGGCAACCGCCAGAAAGAAAGAAATTTTGAGTTGGCTTTAACGAGTTTGGCAAAGCAAGCAATGCCAAAAGGGTTGTTTTGCTATTCGGAACCAGCATTGCTTGATACTCAAAAAGAATTTGTATTTAAAGAGAAGAAAGTGACGACATACCAGTTGTTCAAATTTGTAAGACGACATTACAAATTTGCTTGGACCATAAATTTGCTGTTGTGCTTTGTCATTTTTGAGAATAAATTGCCATTGTTGTCGTTTTTTAAAAGCTTGTTTACAAGGTCTTTGTCTCAAGAAATCGATTTAAGTGGAATAGAGGTGAAATCCCAAAGAAGCGCAAAAATAAAAAAAGAGATTGACGTCATAATACCAACTTTGGGAAGAGAGCAATGTTTATATGATGTTTTGAAGGATTTGTCCAACCAAAGTGTGTTGCCAAAAAATGTCATCGTAGTCGAACAAAATCCAGACATAAATTCAAAAACGGCATTGCATTACATGACCAATGAGGATTGGCCTTTTAAAATCAAGCATTATTTTACCCATCAAACAGGAGCATGCAATGCTCGAAACATAGCCATAGGTTTAGTTGAGAGTGAATGGACCTTTTTTGCAGACGATGACATTCGATTTGATGGCGATTTAATGGAAAAGGCATTCGGTATTTTGGATAAGTATGGAAACAATGCACTTAATTTGCTTTGCTTGCAGCCTAATGAAAAGCAATCATATTTCTTAACGGTGCAAACAGATATTTTTGGATCGGGAACGAGCATTTTAAAATCGACACTCCTCAAAGACATTCGTTTTGACATGGCCTTTGAATTTGGTTTTGGAGAAGATTCCGATTTCGGAATGCAAATTCGCAAGCAAGGAACAGACGTGCTATTTATTCCAGAAATTAAAATCACTCATTTGAAAGCTCCCATCGGTGGTTTCAGGACGAAGGTGAAAAAACGATGGGAAGATGAAATCATACAACCCAAACCATCCCCAACAATAATGTTGTTTGCGAAGAAACATTTCAATAGATACCAAAGAAATGGTTACAAGTACGTACTCTTCATTAAATTTTATAAGAATCAAAGAATAAAGAATCCATGGAAGTATCTAAATAAGATGAATAAACAATGGGATAGCAGTATGATGTGGGCAGAAAAAATACAATTGGAAAATGAAACAGTCATAGCCAAACAATAGGTGCACGAGACGGTTATGTAAATGTTATCATATGATCCATAAAAAAATAAAGATAACAGATGAGACATTCATAACTAAAAAGTTAGATGCACAGAGAAATGATTATATGAATGTTACGGATGACCGATAAAAACAATAAATAAAAACAGATGAAACTAAGTAAGCGCATAGATAGGGTTTTATTGCGGTATGAGATGATAAAGAAACATCCGCTCACAAAATCTGCCCCATTAAGGGGATTACTCAGGTATTTGCTATTTAATTTGTCTCAATCCATTGCTGTGAAACCCAAAATGTTCAATTGGATAGGAGGTTTGAAATTCTATGCAGAAAAGGGAGATGCTGGTTTGGTAGGCAACATATATTACAAGTTGATGGACTATGAAGATTCCATGTTTTTAATGGATCACTTGAAGAAAGAAGACCTCTTTGTGGATGTAGGAGCCAATTTGGGACACTATACAATGTTGGCAAGCGGCATTTGCAAAGCAAGGACGATAGCAATGGAACCCATAGAAAGTACCGTTGAGAAATTGAAAAGGAATGTTTCATTGAACAAGCTAAAAGATAAGGTAACCATACTAAGTTACGGAGTGGGAGACAAGAACGAAGTACTTAACTTTACGACCAACAAGACAGTAATGAATAGCGTGTCTCTTGAAGAAAATAACAATACGATCAAAATAGAGGTAAGGACATTGGACGAATTGTTAAAAGACGAAAACCCTACATTTATCAAGATAGATGTGGAAGGTTATGAATACAAGGTGCTCAAAGGAGCTAATGACGTTTTGAGAAAACCATCATTAAAATATTTGTTGGTTGAATTCAACAATTCTGGAGAGAAATTTAGTTTGAAAGATGATGATGTCTTCAATTTGATTTTAAAATATGATTTTGTACCTATACGCTATGAAGCAGATGCAAAGCAGATAGACGTCATGAAAAGTTTCAATACAGATAAGTTTAATACATTGTTCATTAGAAAAGAAAAGGCATAAAATGATTAAACTCCATACAAATGTGAATTTTTTAACGGAAGTCCATCGTAAGGAAGTGTTTCCATTGTTGTTTGACATGCACTTTTTAAAAAGCGAAATAGTACTTAAATACTATGAATTGGTAGAAGAGGTCTCGGAATGCGATGTAGTGGTGTTCCCTATAGACTATGCTTCATTTTTAAAGCATAGAAGCGAATTTTTAGCACTTCAAGATGAAGCAAAGAGAGAAGGGAAAACGATTTGGATTTACTCCGCAGGCGATTACGGATTTACCAATTACATTAAAAATGGGGTTACATTCAGGCTAGGAGGATTCAATGATGGATTAAGTGACTCTACCTACATAATGCCATCATTTGTAAATGATCCATACAAAACTCAATTGCCTCAAGGTTTTTCGGCTTTGGGAAAAGAAAAAAAACCAAGCATAGGGTTCGTCGGTCACGCACAATCGGGAATTTCAAAATACATGAAAGAGCTGTCTAGCCATTTGAAAACTCAAGTAAAAAGAAAGTTGAACAAACTTGTTGCAGACGCACAACCATTCTACCCATCGAGCATAAAGCGAGCAAAATATTTGATGAAGCTTGGGTTGAGCGAGCAATTGAATACAAATTTTGTTTTAAGGGAAAGTTATAGAGCTGGAGCGCAAACGGAAGTAGACAAACAAAAGACGACTCAAGAATTCTATGATAACATATACGACAACGCTTATACGTTTTGTAGTAGGGGAGTAGGTAATTTTTCAGTGCGATTTTACGAAACCTTGGCAGTGGGCCGTATTCCCATCTTGTTGAATACGAATTGTAGATTGCCATTGCCAGACATCATAGATTGGAAAAGGCATTGCGTTATTGTAGAAGAATCCAAAAAAGAGTCTTTGGAAGAACAAATATTGGCGTTTCACAATTCGAAGACTGAAGTTGAGTTTGAAACACTTCAAAAACAGAATAGGGAGCTTTGGGAAAACCATTTGACACGCCACGCTTTTTTTATGGGAGTATATGATGCATTTATAAAACAAAAGAGGAAAAATGACTAAGGCATTTACACTTATCGTATGCACCTATATGCGCCCAAAGCCGATTTTGGAATTACTGAAATCGGTTAGTGAGCAAACCTTGTACCCAGATGAGATTATAATCGTAGACGGTTCCACCAATTCTGAAACAGAACAAACCCTAAAGGAAGAGGTCTTTGAAAATTTAAAATACCATAAGGTAGATGAAGCAAACAGAGGTTTGACGAGACAACGCAATTATGGTATCGATTTGGTAGCAGAAACATCGGAGATAGTTTGTTTTTTGGATGATGACATCATACTTACTCCAACTTACTTTGAGGAATTGATAGGCACCTATGGGATATATGACGATGCCCTGGCCGTAGGAGGTTACATAACCAATGAAGTGGAATGGGAAGCAGCCACGAGAACTGAAAAGAAAAATTGTTTTCATTATGACGGATGGATGCGGAATGAACCTTCAAGATTTAGGATGAGAAGAAAATTTGGTTTGCAGCCAGACGCAGAACCCGGTTTCTTGCCTACATTTTCACACGGTAGGTCTATAGGTTTTTTACCTCCATCAGGGAAGATCTACAAGGTGGAACAATTGATGGGAGGAGTATCTTCCTTTAAAAAAGAGGTTTTCGACAATTTGTCATTTTCAACATATTTTGAAGGATATGGCCTATATGAAGATGCCGACTTTTCATTGCGTGTAGCAAAGCAAGGAACCATATACATCAATACAAATGCTCAATTGGCACATTACCACAATGCGTCAGGAAGACCAAATCGATATAAGTACGGAAAGATGGTTGTGAGAAACGGTTGGTATGTATGGAGAGTAAGATACCCGAACCCAAGAACAAAAGCGAGATTGAAATGGAATGCCACGGCATTCTTGCTCACCGCCATTCGATTCACAAACGTTTTGACTTCCGATAAGAAAAAAGAAGCATTTACCGAAAGTTTGGGAAGAGTGGTAGGATGGTTATCTTTATTGGTAAATAAACCAAATATTGAAAGATAAGTTATAGATTTAAGGAGCAATAGATTAAATGAAAGCATTTCTTTTAGACGTAAAAAAATATAGAAGGTATAGCGGAAACAAACCAGCTATTGTCTTGGTGTTGACAAATCAAGGGCTTTGGGCTCTTTGCGTCTATAGAATCTCAAATGGCATCCATAAAGGGAAACTCCCAAAAATCATTAAAAGGCCATTGCTCGTTTTAGCGGTTATTTGGCAAAAATGGATAGAGATCGTCACTGGGATTTCAATTCCATATGCAGCTCAAATCGGCCCAGGGTTCTACATAGGGCATTTTGGAGGAATCATAATCAATGCGTCTTCCATAATTGGTGCTAATTGCAACATTTCTCAAGGAGTTACGATAGGCGTAAGTGGTAGAGGTGAGAATAGAGGAGTACCTATCCTTGGAGATAATGTTTACATCGGAGTGAATGCCGTGATAGCAGGGAAGATTATGATAGGGGACAATTGCGTTATTGGAGCAAATTCCTTGGTTGTAAAATCTGTGGAAAAAAATAAAACAGTGTCGGGAGTTCCAGCAGCAGTAATCAATAATAACACGTCTAAAGACTATATTTAATGCGTTTTTTAATTATAACAAATGCGCCAACATTGAAAAGAAAAGGTGAGCAACATGCTTATGCACCTTATGTCAATGAAATGGACATATGGTTCAAGCATGTAGATGACGTCGTTATCGTTTCTCCAACTTCCTACGATCAAGAGTTGTTGCTTTCCAGTTTTAAAAAACAACCTAAGGTAGTTTCAATACCTTCATTGAATTTCACTACTTTTTACAACATGGTAAAAAGTGTTTTTTTGGTACCAAAGATAGCAATCAAGTTGGCAGTACAGATGAAGAAGGCAGACCACATTCATTTACGCTGTCCAGGAAACATAGGACTCATAGGCTGTTTTGTGCAAATACTATTTCCAAAGAAAATGAAGACGGCAAAATATGCTGGGAATTGGAATCCCGAGGCAAAGCAACCAAGAAGCTATCAATTGCAAAAAAAGTTGTTGAGCAATACCATGTTGACAAAGAACATACAAGTATTGGTCTATGGAGATTGGAAGAACCAAACAAAGAACATAAAGGCTTTTTTTACGGCAACGTTCAAGAATTTTGAAATTGAAGAGCCGATAAAGCGTAATTACAACGGTGAATTGAAATTTGTTTTCATTGGAAGTTTGGTAAAAGGAAAAAGACCATTGTTGAGTATAAAGATCGTTGAAGAGTTATGCAAACAAGGGAAAAAGATTCGTTTGGATGTTTTTGGAGACGGGACGTTGAAAGAAGAATTGCAAGATTATGTAAATGAGAGGAATTTGGAAGCGTACATTGTGCTGCATGGCAATCGAGAAAAGGAAGTCGTAAAGAAAGCATTGAAAACTGCCCATTTTTTAATATTGCCATCAAAATCTGAAGGTTGGCCAAAAGTGGTAGCAGAAGCAATGTTCTTTGGTACGATTCCAATAGTAACCCAAGTTTCATGTGTGCCTTATATGTTGGGTTATGGAAAACGGGGGATTTTGATTGAACCAAAGTTGGAAGAGGCTGTGTCCCATGTCGTATCTGAATTGAAAAATGCAGAAGCATTGCAATTAAAAGCCAAAGAAGGAGTAAAGTGGTCTCAGCATTATACATTAGATTTGTTCGAAAGTGAGATTGCTAAATTAGTTAAAAGTCAATGATCAAAAACGTGAAAGTCCTACAATTGATAGATTCATTGCATACGGGAGGAGCAGAGCGGGTTGCCGTCAATATGGCAAATGCTTTGTCATCTCAAATAGAGCAATCGTATCTATGTGCCACACGTGAGGAAGGATTGTTGAAAGAAAGTATTTCCAAGGAAGTCAACTACCTGTTCTTGAACAAACAAAAAACAATAGATTTCAAGGCTTTGAGAACGTTGAGGGATTTGGTGAAAAATGAGGGGATTAATGTAATACATGCACATTCGTCTTCTTTTTTTCTAGCTACGCTTGTTAAGATCTTCAATGGAAGAATAAAGATAGTATGGCATGATCACTATGGGAATAGTGAGTTTCTTGAGCAAAGAAAATTCAGAATATTGAAATTGTGTTCAAAATACTTCTCATATGTACTAAGTGTGAATAGATCATTGGAATCTTGGGCCAAGATGAATTTAAAGGCCAAAGCAGTAATGTATTTGCCCAATTTTGCAGTGAAAAATGACAATGAAGGAATAACAACCTTGAAGGGTGAAAATGGGAAGCGTATTATTTGCTTGGCAAACCTTAGGCCTCAAAAAGATCATTTTACCTTGATGGACGCATTTGGTGAAGTTGTGAAGCAACATCCAGATTGGACATTGCATTGCGTAGGAAAGGACTTTGATGATGAGTACTCGATAAAGGTGAGAGCAAAAATTTCGATGCTCAATTTAAAAGAATCTGCATTCCTGTATGGAAGCTTGTCGGATACCACACACATATTGAAGCAATGTAGCATAGGCTTGTTGTCTTCGAAATCCGAAGGTCTACCTATTGCATTGTTGGAGTATGGTTTGTCCAAATTACCGGTAATAGCAACGAAAGTAGGTGAATGTGCAACGGTTATAAAGAACGGTCACAATGGTTTGCTCGTTGATGCAGAATCTTCAAGAGCGCTTTGCAAGGCGATGTTGACTTATATTGAAGATGAAAATTTACGTAAAGAACAAGCTTTGCGTTATGGAGAACATATAGAAGAACATTATTCGTACAAGGCGCAAATGCAAACGATTTTAAAAATATACAAAGCAACAATACAGCAAGGTTGAAAACATTCAATTACATACAATCCATAATATTTCATATTCTAATTGGAGTTTTGATATTTGCCGTACCGGCATTGTCAAAGATCTATTTGTTGGGCATCTTTGTCTATTTCACATTTAAGATCTTTCAATCTAAATTGCCCTATAGATCCGTTCAAATCCTTAGGGCTTGTGCCTATGTGGTAGGAGCTGAGGTTTTCATTAGGATGACAGGAGGGAGCTTGTTGTACGAAGCTTCCAAGTATTTTGTGATCGTGTTCTGTTTGATAGGTTTTTTTACCATAAGACTCAATAAGCAATCGTTGCCTTACATACTGTATATTTTTTTATTGATTCCAGGGATATTCGTAACCGGTTTCAACATTACGGAAAATACGATGATACGTACAGCAATTGCCTTTAATTTGAGTGGCCCCATCTGTTTGGGGGTCGTGGCGCTTTTCTGCTATAAGTTGAAAGTGAAGTATGTGGATACACATAAAATCCTATTGGCATTGGCGCTGCCATTGGTTACCACGACGACCTACTTGTTTCTGTATAATCCAGACATAAGGGATGTGGTGACGGGAACCTATTCCAACTATGCCACCTCAGGAGGGTTCGGACCCAATCAGGTTGCAACCGTTTTGGGTTTTGGGATGTTTGTATTTACAACACGCTTTTTTTTAAAGTCTCCTACACTTTTTTTAAAGATACTGAATCTGGTTTTGCTCACATTGATAAGCTATCGTGGGATCGTAACATTCAGTCGAGGGGGGATTATTACAGGAGTGGTCATTATCTTGGCTTTCTTGTTTAGTTATTACAAGAAATCGACCATTAAAAACAAAGGAAGAATTCTAAGACTGGTTTTGGTGTTTTTCGGAGTTTCCTTTTTGATTTGGTTTTTCACTTCGGTACAAACTGATGGGTTCATAGACAAACGCTATGCAAATCAAGATGCGGCAGGACGTGTAAAAGAAGATTTGTCTACAGGTAGAAATGTGCTGATTTCCTTCGAACTAGAAGAGTTTTTGAAAAATCCGATATTGGGTGTGGGAGTAGGTAAGATAAAGGAATTGAGACAAGATGAACAAGGAATAGAAGCAGCTTCTCACAATGAAATGAGTCGTATATTGTCTGAGCATGGCATGTTTGGTTTTTTTGCATTTTTAATATTGTTGATTTTGCCATTGACTTTGCGAATGAAAAATAGATCGAATATCTTTTTCTTTTCATGCTATATTTTCTGGTTCTTTACAATCAATCATTCCTCCATGCGAATAGCAGCACCATCATTCATATATGGTTTGTGCTTGCTGCATTTTATATACGAACCCAAAAAGGCAAAGGTGAAAACTCCTAAAAAAACAACTATAGGCAAGTGAAGAGGATACTTTACATAGGAAATGAACTGTCTCATAGTGGGAAAACGGCAACTACCATAGATACTTTGAGCAAGCTTCTTGAAACAGAAGGTTACATCGTGCATACGGCTTCGAACAAGAAAAATAAGTTGTTGAGGTTGTTGGACATGCTATTGACCATAATGAAGCTTTTTAAAGAGGTGGACTATGTTTTGATAGATACCTATAGTACACAAAATTTCTATTACGCCTACTTGTGTAGCTGCCTATGTCGAATGTTGAAATTGAAATACATTCCAATTCTGCATGGTGGGAACCTTCCAAACAGGCTAAAAAGAAATCCAAAATTGAGTAGAACCATTTTTAAAGGAGCATACGTAAATGTGGCACCATCCGAGTATACGAAATCTAAATTTGAAGCATTGGGCTATGAAAACACGACATGCATTGCCAATGCCATTGAAATTGAAAACTACCCTTTTGAAAAGAAGGTGTTGAATGCTGTTAAAATGCTTTGGGTACGTTCATTTTCAGAATTGTACAACCCTAATTTGGCAATAAAGACGCTCTATGAGCTAAAACAAAAAAATGTGGAGTCTTCATTGTGCATGGTTGGCCCAGAAAATGACGGCACTCTGGAAAAAGCGAAAGATTATGCCAAATCACTGGATTTGGATGTAACCTTTACAGGAAAACTATCCAAGAAGGAATGGATTGCTTTGTCCGTAGATTGCAATGTGTTTATAAACACGACTAATTTCGACAACATGCCAGTGAGTGTAATGGAAGCCATGGCCTTGGGACTTCCTGTTGTATCTACCAATGTTGGAGGCATGCCTTTTTTAATCGAAACAAACAAAGACGGGGTGCTCATAGAGCCAAATGACTCCACTGCCTTTGTCAATGCCATATTGGATTTAAAGGAAAAACCAGAGAAGACGTTAAACTTAACAATAAAAGCAAGAAGAAAGGTAGAAGGGTACGATTGGAGTTTTGTGAAATTAAAATGGCATGCAATTTTAAAATAATGAACTACAAAAGATTTACTTTACTATATTTACAATGACTACCTAACCAATTATGAATTAATGACTAACTTCAACAAAAGCTTGCATTTTGAAATCTCCGAGCGTAAGATACTTTTACGACTCATGGATTTGGTGTTTATTGGTGTCGCATTGTATGGTTTGAGCAATGTGGATACTTTCGATTACTTCGTCATCAACAAGGAAAATTGGACATGGGTGTTCGTATTGGGAATATACGTATCTGGCTTCGGAACCGTTTTCGAACTCTATGACTTGCAGAAATCCAGTAAGTTGGAAACCGTAACGACGGCGATAATCTTGACGACTTCGGTTACGGTATTGGTTTTTTTGTTAACACCTTTCTTCACCCCCTCCTTACCGGACAATAGAATTCAAATCATTTACTTCTTTTTGGCTATTTTGTTCACGTTGTTTGTCTGGAGAGTTGCTTACGTCAATTTCATATCCTCTCCAAGATTCCATAAAAAGGTATTGTTGGTAGGAGAGATATCCAATATAGAAACCATACTGGATGCCTTTAAAAGTGCAGACCCGAATTACAAGATTGTCGGATTCATCAATTGTGAGATAGAAAAGGAAGATGCCATAAAATTTAAGGGAATACCAGAATATAGCCCCGAAGAGATTCACAAGACTATAGAGAAAGAACAAATCTCTGAAATCGTAGTGGCCAGCTACAATTCTGAAAACATTACTTCCAACATCTACAACGATTTGATAATGCTTTTGGAAAAGGGGTTTCCCATCAAAGAATATACACAGGTATATGAAGACATAACCTACCGTGTACCAGTTCAATTCGTCGGGAAGGATTTTTACAAGTATTTCCCTTTTAGCCGCAACAACAAAAACAAATTGTATTTGGCATACAGACGCATGTTGGACATCACGCTGTCCATATTTGGAATATTAATGGGGTGCTTGTTTCTACCTATGGTATTTATTGGCAATATGATGGGGAATAGAGGTCCTTTGTTTTACAAGCAAGAACGGGTAGGCAAGAATGGAAAGCCATTTTTTATATACAAATTTAGAACAATGGTTACGGATGCAGAGGCTGGTGGCGCAGTATGGGCAAAAAAAAACGATACGAGAATAACTGCATTTGGAGGTTTTTTAAGAACGTCCAGATTGGATGAAATACCTCAATTCATAAACATTCTAAGAGGTGATATGAGTTTGATAGGGCCAAGGCCAGAACGCCCAGTATTCATAGAGGAACTGTCGCAAGTGATTCCCTTTTACGAAACGCGACATATCATCAAACCAGGATTGACAGGTTGGGCACAAGTAAAGGCGCGTTATGGCTCTAGCATAGATGATAGTTTGGTCAAACTACAATACGATTTGTATTACATCAAGCACAGAAGCTTCTTTTTGGATTTTAACATCATAGTAAAGACACTTAGTACGGTAATCTTTTTAAGAGGGCAATAATGTTTTATGCCTTCATTTGCATAGCGTAGTTATGCAAATTATGAACAAGAAAATAGAACTAATAATGAGCAAGTTTGAATGCGTCATTATATAAGTAAATTGGCATTATAGAAACGAACTAAATAAAAATATCTCATTAACAAAGCCAGTAACAAAGGAATGAGAGCTGGAGAAAATCTTTGCACACCGATGCTCCAATGCAAAGTCATTAGAAACAACATGGCGATCAAGAATTTCAAATAGCCAACAAACCATTTCTTGGGCTGTTTTCTGGTCACTTGAATTATTGCGAAAAAACTAATGGGAAAAGCCCAAAGGATGTTATAATTGTATGCGGTGGCCGTATGATCTGTAGCAAACCAAAGCAAAAAGAGAAGAATGCCGACAATGCCGGTAATTGAAAACAAAACAAAATCCAGCCAAACGGAACGTGTCCCGTTTTTATGATTGGAATATGTAATTATGATTATGAAAATGGATAGAAGACAAAATATGAACAAGGGACTAGATAAAAAGTGAGAATGCTTTGAGCCATCCTTTTGCTGATAGATGATGGTCGTCTTTTTCACTAGGGGAATTCCAGAACTTTTCATAGAAGCCTTTTCGAAAAACTGAAAGATGTATTCTGGTAAAAACATGTATTCACGAGGAGATGCAACTTTGTCTATTACAGATCCTAGGGCAACATTAATCCCAAAACTACCCCAAGAATTCCAGTTTAAATTATTGTTGATTAGTGTTCTGAAGGTTTCTGCCTTATACGATTTTGGAGTTTCATAGGCAATGTCGTTTTTTAAAACTTGCTCAGAGACATCTCGCATCTTTGTAGCGCAATTGTCGAAAAAGAAATCATATAGATAGGCCCTGTTTCCAGGTTTGTTGTTGTGAATCAAAAAACTATAGAGTTCTCTTTTTTGTCCTTGTGACAAGTCCAGTACTTGCTCTTTTATGGTTCTATCCTGATTGATGTAATGCGCTTTGAAATTACGATAGTTGGCCACACCTTGCAAGTATTTCAACTTCCCTCTAGCAAAATTGGTGTAAAAATTGGGGTCGTCAAAAGGGTATCTGCCGTAATCGTATACGATGTCAACATACCCAGTCTTCACCCTAAATGCATTGTGACCAAAAGAATCGTTGAGCAAGTTGCCTGGGCCAACGGTAATGATGCTAATTTCTGCTTCGGGTTTTAAGTTGGGATTTTGAGAATGGGATGAAAAACAAAGAAAAAGAAATGCAATTAAAATGATTTTTTTCATAGTCAAAACTATCTGAAGATGCTGAAATCGAGTTTTACGGAAAAGACATTGGAGTACAAGGCAACACTTTGGTCTCCAATATCCGTAAATGCATAATCAACGTGAATGCCTTTGTATTTGAAACCTATGCCAAGACTAGGTTGGAAGGTGAGGTTTTCGCTATCGTCTATTTGCAATTCATTTTGAAAATTTCCAACTCCCGTTCTAAGGTAGATCATGTCTATGTATCCAAATTCAAAACCCAAGGCAGGGTTGATGCTTGCAAAGGAAGTAGATAGGATGTCATTGTTTTGCTCAAAACGAACATTCAATGCCAATTCTGCACGGAGCGAATAGTCATAATGGAATACGTAATTCTTCGAAATCCCTATCTGTAATTTGGGAATTGTAATCTCCGACGATTCCGGAAGTTCTTGATTTTGGTTTTCCACTGCATTTTGCACTCTGGCAAAAGCCTCTTCATCATAACTCCATGAGTTGAAAGTCGTCGTTATGTCTCTGGCCATTATGCCAAATTTCCAATTGTTTTGCGTTTCGAATTGAATCGCTGCATCTAAACCAAATCCCCAAGAGTTGGCAAAATCCCCAATGACTCTACGAATTATTTTTGCATTCACACCATAGTTGAGGCCTTCTATTGGCAATTTTCGGGCATAAGAAAAAGTCAATCCATAATCGGCAGTGGAGAATAGGCGTATACGATCGTAATTTATGTTGCCTTGATCATCTATGAGTTGCGTGGTGTCCAGAATGTCATCGACGGCAAAACGAATCAAGGAAATGCCTAAGGCACTTCTATTGTCAATGGGCATGGCAAAAGCTGCATAGTCATAATTGGCTATATTAGCAAAATAGCTGGAATGCATCAATGCCATTTGCTTGTCTTCCAAATGTACGAGACCTGCAGGATTCCAATATCCGGAATTTACATCACGAGTACTGGAAATAACGGCATTGCTCATACCAAGCGCAGCCGCATCGACCCCAATGTTCATGAATTCGTTGGAATATTTGGTCTGGCCACATAGTGTCAAAGTCACTATTAATGAAAGAATTGTGTAAAATGATTTCAATTGCAATTTTTTTACAAAGATGCTATATTTTTTATACATATTAAACTTTAAATTCAAGAGTATATTGTATAATCCCTTTTAAAAAGCAAAACTTTACTATTTTTACAAAAAACTAATCAATGTCCTTTAAGAAATTCATCCCAAACGCCATAACGCTCCTTAACTTGCTTAGCGGTAGCATTGCCGTATTGTTTGCCGTCAACGATCATTTCGTAGTCGCAGCTTTTTTCGTTTTTTTAGGTATATTCTTTGATTTTTTTGATGGATTCTTTGCAAGGAAGTTGAAAGTACAGAGTGAATTGGGGCTCCAATTGGACTCTTTGGCGGATATGGTTACAAGTGGATTGGTGCCAGGAATAGTCATGTTCAAGCTCATTGCCTTGAGTTGTGCTGATGCTGAGTTTGTGGATTTGTCGGGAGAGTGGAATTCCATTGTGCATTTCAATGATTTTAAATTTGCGCCAATAGCATTGGTTGGTTTATTCGTTACCCTTGCTTCTGCTTACCGTTTGGCTAAGTTTAACATAGACGAAGATCAACAAAGTTACTTTAAAGGAGTGCCTACACCGGCAAATGCATTGTTGATATTGTCGTTGCCTATGATCATGCAGTTTCAAGACAATGATTTGATAAACAGCATCATTTTGAACAAATGGTTTTTGATCGGATTGTCATTGTTGAGCTGTTATTTGTTAAACGCCAACATCAAGCTATTTGCATTGAAATTCAAGGATTGGAGCTTTAAAAACAATGCCGTACGCTATGTTTTCATAGTATTGAGCTTAGTATTGATCATAGTTTTACATTTCGCTGCAATCCCTCTCGTTATTGCAATTTATATCATTCTATCTTTACTGAATAAAAAACACTAAATACAAAAATACCAATGGTAGAAATTATCTTTACACTTTTGATGCTTATAATGTTACAAGCTGTTCTCGGATTTGACAACTTGTTGTATATCTCTTTAGAATCAAAGAAAGCCCCGCTATCCGATCAAAAGAAAGTTCGTAAAGTGGGCATATTGATAGCGATAGTTCTTAGAATCGTATTGTTATTTGTCTTGGTTTCCATTATAGATTTTTTTAAAGAACCGTTTTCTTGGTTGACGGGAGAAGTAAAGGACATAGTGCATTTTGCCTTCAATGGGCACAGCATAATTGTTCTAGCAGGAGGAGCTTTCATAATCTACACGGCAATTAAGGAAATATGGCATATGATTTCTGTTAAGGATTTAAGCCATTCGGTTGAAGGAGATGGAAATGGCAAAAGAACAAAATCTGCAAATGCAGTGGTTACAAGTATCGTTATAATGAATTTGGTTTTTTCCTTCGACTCTATTTTGGCAGCAATAGGCTTGACAAGCGACATAGAAGATTCAACGACGGCATTTATAGTTATGGCAATAGCAATTGTGATCAGTGGATTGCTCATGTTGGTTATGGCAGATAAGATATCTGTCTTTCTGGCCAAGAATAGAATGTACGAGGTCTTGGGACTTTTCATTCTTTTCATAGTTGGGATAATGTTGTTGACAGAAGGTGGCCATTTGGCACATTTAAAGCTTTTTGGAAATGAAATCGTGCCAATGAGTAAGACGACATTCTATTTCGTCATCGTTATTTTGGTGATCATAGATGTGGTACAAGGCCGTTACCAAAAGAAATTGATAAGAGAGAAAGAAAACGATACGATTCAATAATAAAGATTGCCCCATTCGATAAAATAATCCTCATTTAAATGAACGACTTAAAGTTTCCAATAGATTTCAAGTTTAATGTGACTACGCTTGCCAATGACTTTACGGCAACTGATGCTTCAGGAAAAACGATTGCCTATGTAAGGCAAAAAATGTTTAAACTGAAAGAGGCGATTACCATATATGGCAATGAGGACAAATCCGTTGTCAATTACAAGATAGCAGCAGATTCTTGGATCGATTTTTCAGCAGCATATAATTTTACAGATGCTAGAGGAAAGGAAATAGGCAAGATTGCAAGAAAGGGATTTGCGTCCATTTGGAAGGCAAAATACGAGGTGATAGATCAAAATAAAAAATTGCAATACCATATAAGGGAAGACAATGCTTGGGTTAAGTTCTTTGATTCATTGTTAGGTCAAATACCAATATTGTCAATGTTTACGGGGTATTTTTTCAATCCGTCTTATACAGTATCAGATTTAAAGGGGCAGGGCATCGCCAGATTGAAAAAGGAACCGTCTTTCTTTGGTAGAAAATTTCAATTGGAAAAGTTGAAGCCTATGGACAATGATGACGATGAACGCATTGTTTTAAGTTTCATGATGATGATTTTGTTGGAAAGAAGAAAAGGCTAGTACGGGTTTCGCCTATTTGCAGTTAATAATCATGGTATCTATAAAAAAGAAGTCCAACACGTTTTGAATAAAACTATGTTGGACTATATGAAGTGTTCTTTTGATGTGAAAATTCGTAATGAACAATGTTTCTTGTAAGTATTTCTACTTGCTTTGTGTTTCATCATTCAACTCCCAAACAAATAATTACATCTTAATTGTCATAAACAATGATATGTAACGCTTTTATCATATCAGATTTACGCTTTAAAAACAGTTAATATGTGATTTACCCTACTAAAAAAATGATTTTTTTCAATAAAAAATAATATTGGAAATAAGAGACTTGTAATCCATTGTCTTTTAATGATGCAAGTCCACATTTATTTTCTCCCAAAGAAATAGCACAAATCTGCTGCTGCAGATTACGCTATATTGATATGCTCTCCGCTAAGGACGATTCTACCTCTGATTAAACCTGTCATCCTTTAGTAATAGGGTGGTTATGTTTATTTTTGCTTGAAGGAATAAGGGAACATATTTTGATTGATGAAATTCTATCACATATTTTTAGCTTTTGGAATGGAAAAAGTCAATGTGGTTATCTTTGGCTCATCCCTTGTAAAACATTGAATATCGAATTTTTCTCTATACCAAAACATAAATAAAGGCTCCTCTTCAAATGTACCTTCTCGTGTGGTGTATTTGCCCCCCTTCAAATGTTGAGTGCCCACTTCCGTTTCTAAAATCCCCTCGCTTTCAATAGATGTATTATCCAATATGCGAATAGTGTCTGGGGTTCCATAATCCTCAGCAAATAAATCATAAAAAACTTGATCGATTTGATCTACGAATGCAACGGTTAGAGATGTTATGATGTCTTGCTCATTTGTTGTCACAAGTAAAACATTGTAAGGCATACCATAATAGTACTCCCATTTGGAGTCCCTAGGATAAAAAGAACCTTTCCCATGTCTTCCAGTATCAAGCTTGTCAGATAAAATATGCTCGACTTCTGAATAATCTTTCCCTATCAAATCTGAAAATTTGATAGGGTTTATGGATTGAACGAATAACATTAGTAATATTGATGTTTTCATATTAATTACAATCAGTTGTTGCACCTCCCATATGAGTTAAATAAGGAACGGGGCTAGGGATATTGAAAGGTGGTTGAACCACCATTTGACCTCCTACTGTTCCCATAAAACTTTGACCCATAATTACTAGCTTTAAAGTCACTTCCAGTGAAATCTTTTGCAACTGAAATATGCTTACCTAATAAGTCCTCAAACTTTATATCATCCATAGAATGGTTATTAACATTTAAAACTAAAACTAATAATAATTTAATCATATTTATCTCTAGCAAATTACACTCTTTGGCTTGCCCTAATCCTTATTATCTTTAAAAACAATTTCACTTAAATTTACTTTGTGTCTTATATAAGTTTCTATTTGGCATCCTTCATTTTGCCAAACCAGAAATAAAGATAATTTCTTAAAAGAATCTTCATAATTCGATATGATTTTCTCAAGCGTCATTGTATGGTTTATTGTCTTGGCTCCATCAATTACTTGAATACGATTAGGCTCTCCTAATTCTTTGATTGCTTCATTTAAAAATGATTTTTCTAGACTACCATCTATAATTATTTTTACGGTTTCTATATTGCCGCTATCTTTTGTTGTAAAAATTACACGACTAAAAGACCTACCAAACTCTTGCTGTTCACCTATCGTTATGCTATATCTATTTTCCTCAAGTTCTTCGGGTTCAATCCCCAAAAGAGAAATATCAAATATGTTTTTCCCAAGGAAACTTCTATATCTAGGGCGTGTTAATAAAGATCGTGGTTCTTTCCTTAAGCTAAAATGAACCCAAAGTTTATTCTCTGCTTCAATAAAATACCTATTGTGCTTAAAATTGGTAACAGCTATATAGCTATCATTATTCTTTTCTTGCCAAGATAAAGCCGTGAAATTCTCATAAATATAATTAGAGAAATCTTTATCACCTTTTGCCTCATCCTTTAATTTTGGCAAACCTGGATTCATACGCCCTCCAGAGGGATATCCGTATAATTCTATAAGTCCATTGGTTATTTCTTCTCCCTCCACATAATTAACCTCAAAACGTACATCGTTTATTTCATTATCTTCTACTTTGATAGCTAGCTTTTTTACTTCACGATTTAAAAAGAATAATTGTTCTCCAATATATAAATAATTTAACCCTCCTCCATAAATTCCTTTTTCTTGTGCTTCTATCATAGTCATTTCTTGAAAGAGGGAAGAGTATTTTGTGAAATCTTGCTTTAATAGATTCTTGTCGAGTATAAAAATACTATCGTTTTTCATTGCATCAGTTTGAGAGAAACAAGTTAAAAAATTTAATACTACAATTATCTTAAAAAAGCACTTCATATATTTTTATTACAAACAGTCACCATATCCAATCCAAGAGTTCTTATATGGTGTTGGAGTACCTGTAAAACCTAAAGGAGGTGTTAGAGTTACATTTTCCACCATAATATTCAAATTCATCTTTTATATAATCTAAAAGTTGTTGTTCCATTGCAGTTGGAGTTGTAGCACAACCATTTTGTTGATACCAAGCATCAAAATTTTCAAAACCTAATTGTAATAAAACAGCAGACTGTATTTTAGTCGCTCCTGAATCTAGTGGGTATTGCAGATTAATAGGGAGTTGAAAATATAGTGGTTGAGTAAAAATACCCCAATCAAAACCTGTACACTCCCAATTTAAAATTAAAAACAGTTCTCGTACATTTGAAACTGCCGCACATTGCCAATTGGTCCCTCCAACTCGAGAATAATTAAAGCTCTCACAGTTTGGATTTATATTCTCAATAGTAAAGTGCTCTTCGAAAGTAGTAATTTCCTCATTAACAAGGGCACTTATTGCATTTGTTGCAAATTGTTGAGTGTCTTCATTACAGCCATTCTCTTGAAGAAAGTTATTAATTTGACTAGCTATATCTCTATTCTCTTCTTGTTGTAACTGGACTACCTAGTAAATTTGGTATAAATTTCTAAGCGACTTTTCTGTTGTTT
>JAHDHI010000006.1:43153-91029 GCA_020631395.1 Bizionia sp. | reverse complement strand
ACTGGTTCTTGCTCAATATGTTGCCCTCCTTGTCCTTGACGTGTTCGAGCCTGTTGAAGGCATCGTATTCGTAGTACGTCGTGTAACCCCGTGGGTCGGTAACTGATGACATTAAGTATAGATCAGGTGTATAAGTATAGGTAAATACCTGTGCATTAGGTAAGGCTTCTCTTAGATTTCCAATGGAGTCATATACTTCATCATAAGTGGCATTTTCTATCTTCGCTAGTGGCATTTTATGTTTTGTAGACCAGATGTAGACAACAGTTGTTCCGTCTGATTTACTTATTTCCACAGGGTTGCCTTTAGCATCGTACCTATGAAAGATTACGCGGTCTTCAAAACCTGAACCATTCTTAGAAGACGATATACGTAGTTTTTGTGTAAATCCATTGTCGAATGTTTTGTAAAGATGCCTTTGAGCACTTAACAATACTTCAGGGGAATCTCCCCCCTTTTTATAAGTTTCTACTTGGATTGGGGTGGAGATTCTATGTTGATTGGTCGTCTTAAGCTTGTCAATGGCTTCATATTCCATAGAGGTCAAATCTGGCTGCATGTTCAAAACAGAGGAATTGACAATTAGGTCGGGATAGATCATTTTTGTGATTTGCTGTAGTCCATTACTTTTAGTCGTCGAGATCTCTATTGGTAATCCAGCCAAATCCCCATATTCATAATTTATGTTGGTTACGATCTTTCTGACCTCGCTTTCATCTCCATCCAATGGCAAAGGGTCTATGTAATCTGTCATTGTCTGATGCAACAAATGGTTGTTGTAGGTATTCACGTTGTAGGTGCCTATGTATATATTGTCATAATCTAAAAACGTTGAACAGGTTTTTTCCCTTTTACCCACAAAGTTCGACAAAAATTCCTGAACTCCAAAGTCGTACTCAAGTCTCCTTTCATTTGCTATCTCTAGGCTGCCATCTTTTGCTTTCCTAATGGTTTTTTCTGCCAACATCTTCCCAAAGGCATTGGTTGACCCTCCCATTTTTCTAAATCCAACAGGCCCTAGGTAGGTGGGATTAGGCACGTTGTATTCTTGAAAATTGGCACTACCCGTCAAATAGAATTCCTTTTCCACACCTCCATTCTCTAAATCATCCCCCCCATGGCTTATGGTCACGAATTTGTATAGAAGGTTCGTTTCATAGGAATTTCCATTCAATCCAGCATCGTATTTCAAGTAATCATATACTCTATAACCGTCTATACAAGTAATTTGATCGTCTAGAGGCGAAATAGGATAACAAGGAGCCAGTTGTGTTTCCGACCTCAACATGCTATTAGCCATCCCTTTTACTGTCGGTTGCCTGTATGGCGTTTCCATACCTAACTCCCCTATATGTTTTGCCCTTTTGTAATAATAACGTCTAATGTTCGTAGGGGTATTCTCCTTGCTATAGGCTGTTGTCCTCTTCAGCCTTATCCCAAACCCATCAATCTCCTCTTCTCCTTTGGGATATTTGAATCTTGCCTTGACATCTATGGGAGCCCAAGAACTGGGTATCAATCCTGATTGTGTGTTGAATCCCAAACTAAACTTGTATTGATGCCCATCTTCCAAATCATGGGTCGAGGTATGCAATATGGTCTTTGGCTCATTGAAGTTGCTATCTATCAGGTTTAAAGCAAAGAAGTGGATGTTGCTCTGGCTTGTGGTCAAGTCTTCTACTTTCAAATAGATTTTGGTGTGCTTCTCGAAATACCCTGGTTGTAAATTTATTTCTATTTGAAACTCTGTGGTGTAATCTCCAAAAATACCATTTACCAAAGGATCAGGATCAGGGTCTATTGTTATCTCACCTAGCGTCCAATGTTGGTCGATGAATTTCGAAAGCTGGGTTGAACCCTGGAAAAGCTTGTGATAGATTCTCAAGTCGACGTCCTCGTACACAGTCTCTTTGACCCTGGGAGCCTCATACTCGAAATGGGAATAACCGCCTGTGGGATAATGTATTTTTGTAAGCACTCCTTTTGTTGCCAAATCGAAATTCAGATTCCTATCTGCCAAGTTCAAATTCTGTTCTGGACGGCTAAAAAAATAATGGTCGTTTTTGGGAATGAATGTATTGTTGCTTGCTCCATTGTAATACCCGTGGAAGTCTTGGTTGAATGAAAACTGATCCGGCAAGCCTATAGGATCCTTATAATCCATTTTATAGACTTGTTTTCCATTGCCATTGATGTGGTCGTTGATGACAACTCGTTCCAAGAAGAAACGTTTGGAGTTTCCTTCGTCCGTAGGTTCCAGATAATTGAAATCGATTTGTTTGACAATTCCAGAACCCATTTTATATTGAATTCTATCCAGTTGAGATAGACTCGGGGCAAATCCAGATTCATTGAAGATAATTTTCTTGTAGGGATGACCGTTGTTTGAATGAATCTCAACCAACCTTTTCCCATAGGTGTGATTAATTATTTTTTTTCCTAAGACGGGTGAGCCGACAGTAACAAAGTCGAAATCGGGAAAAGCCTCGTAGAATTCACATGTTTCCATCGGTTCTAAAATCCTATTAGGATCCTGGTACTGAATGACTTGCTGGAAACTAGATAGCTCTTTTTTATAACTATCTACATATTCGAAAAATATGTTTGCCCCTGTCAGGCTTTCTATTTTATATAGATAAAATACTGTGGTTTCTCCTGTATGTAGAAGTTGATGTGAAGTGTTTTTTATGTAGGATTGGGCATATTCTTCACCTCCAAAATAATATTTGACTCCTTCAGGAGTGGTTATCACAAATGACCTGTCTATGGATAGATTCCCTATTATTTCTATTTTTAAATTGCTAGACTTGTCCACCAACTTCGGCTCCAAGCCATCTAGATAAAAGGATCCCGAATGACCGAAAAAAGAAAAGTCGAAACGGTCTCGTTGCGTGTCAAAGCCATCAGATGTTAAAATTTGACTCAAGAAAGCAGTATCATTACTATCATTTTGCAAATCCATTGCATCCAAATCCATTGCAGAAAAATAATGCCCTTGTGTTGTCTCATCCGCATTACCATTAACCACTCTTGTTATGACTCCTGTTGCATCAAGCCGCCAATTCATCCCTACATTATTCGGATTTTGATTGACTTTAACTCCATTGCCCACATATGACAAACTAATGGGAATCGTTAAATCCTGCACCTTGTACTCCAAAAGCGGAACAGACAAATTCAATGTGCCGCTTGACTCATTAAACATAATATCTCCATATCTGGTAAACTGAAAGGCTTCTTCAGGAGGGTATACATAATTCGTTACATCGTAAGTATTCTCTTGAGAATAAAGTTGTATACTACAAATAAATATACAAAAGGAAATATAGTGTTTCATATTAGGGTAGTTTAAAATTTTATTTCGCAATTAATGTTTAACTATTTAGTGCTATGGCGTTACGTTTATCTTCTTTTCTCGTGCTTTCAAACATCTAAAGCCAAGTACCTTGCTCAAAAATATTTGGCCTGCGATTTTTTTAATCGGCTGCAAATGTAGGCCAATAGTTTCAATTGCGAAATATAGGGTTGCTTTTTTTTACATCTTACTCATTGATTGTACTTTCCTTTGGTGCTTTGTCACAAAAATGATACCACAAAGAAGAACTGTTCCATACATTGTTTGCAATTCTTGCATTTTAACAGATGCCTCTCAACTTGGATCACAAAATCACATATTCAACAAACGCATACGTCCACTAAATTTAGAACAACATTTACCTATGCCTCCCGTTGCCGTCGTAAATATCCATGGATGCGAACGCTTGCAAAAGCTTGCTTTAGGGAATGGCTACTTTCCATTGGTAAACATTGGCTTTCATCGAGTGAACGGTCTTTTTCTACTAGAAAAAAACCGACAATTTATACTTTTCATCTTCTTTTTGAGTTAGTGAGGCTCTGTGGTTTATTGTATATTACATATCTTTGCCCCTTTAACTACTAAGCAATCACTTATTTCTATGAGCATGAACATGAAAAAGATACCCGGATACAACCTACAAGAAATATTGGTGGTTTTGGTGATAATAGGTATTTTGCTATTGCTTGCCCTACCCAATTTGATGCCTTTGATAGGCAAGACCAAAAGCATAGAGGCACAAACCCAATTGAAACACATACACAATTCGCAAACGACACACCGTTACATGTATTCCAAATACTCCAATGATTTGAGCGAAATTGACTTTGAAGCTCCAAAGACGGTCAAAGAGAATGGCAATGCCAATTACATATACGAGATGTTGAGTGCAGACAACAGTACCTTCAAGGCAAGGGCAACTGCCATAAGCGACTTTGATGGAGATGGCGTGTTCAATGTATGGGAAATCGATGAGAACGGGACTCCAAAACAAATAACGAAAGACTAACTAACGACTACCAAGTGCTACCAATCATTAAAATAACATTGCTAGTTAGTTTCCTAGTCGTTTTCATACAAGATATGAAAACTAGGGAGGTCTATTGGTTCCTATTC
The DNA here is from genome assembly GCA_020631395.1 of Bizionia sp. Classification (GTDB taxonomy): domain Bacteria; phylum Bacteroidota; class Bacteroidia; order Flavobacteriales; family Flavobacteriaceae; genus JAHDHI01. The sequence continues at coordinate 86,558 of JAHDHI010000006.1, read as the reverse complement.
CCCGTGATGGCGATTTGCTGTGCCATCTTGCATTATGGGGAAGTCGGGAAAGTTGTCTTTTCCACCAATGTCATCATAAATTCAATGTTCATGGGCATTCTATTGCTTGTGGTTTACATCTATTCCAAGTTCAAATTGAAAACGGCATTGAAAAACACCTTTGGCATGGGAGACATCTTGTTGTTTTTAGGACTGGCATTTTCATTTTCAAGCATCTCGTTTGTAGTCTTGTTCGTGTTTGCCCTTGTTTTTTCATTGGTCCTGCATTTGTTCCTAAAGAAAAAATCTTCATACGACACGGTACCTCTTGCTGGTTACATGAGTTTGTTTTTCATGATTGCCTATGCAACGCATTGGTTGGGAGGCATTCCTCACATCTATAGCATTTAACCCCCAATTCATTGAAAAGAAATTTCGACATAGCGACACCATTGTTACAGCTCATAAGTAGCGAACAGGCATACCATTACAACATAGTTCCCGTAAAGGCCAAAGACGATGCTTTGACATTCAAAACGGACAACACCACAGATATGCTAAGGCAAGAATTGCAAATCGTCTTGGGACGGACAGTACACCTAGTTGCCGAGACTTCGGAAAACATGCAATACTACTTGACTACCAACTTTAGGCAGCGCAATGACAACCAAACCGAGGATTTGCATTATAGCTCGGATTTCTTGGAAAAGATTTTACGTTCTGCCAAGGACATTGGAAGTAGTGACATCCATTTTGAACCCTATGAGTTGAAATGCAGGGTTCGTTTTCGTTTGGACGGAAAATTGAAAGAGCAATTCTTGATTTCATTGCAAGAATACCCGATAATAGTCAATAAACTCAAAATCAAGGCTGGTTTGGACATTTCCGAAAAGCGTTTGCCCCAAGATGGTCGCATCACGGTAAAAACGGATGCCGACGAATTTGACATTCGCGTATCGTCCCTACCCACCTTGCACGGAGAAAAGTTGGTATTGCGTATACTAAGCAAAGATGCCAACCACATCAATTTGAGCGACTTGGGTTTTACGGGGCAAGAATTGAAAATCTACGAGGAAACCATAAAAAAGCCCAATGGCATCATACTCATTTCTGGACCTACCGGTTCTGGAAAGACGACGACATTGTATGCCACATTGAAGCTTCTTAACGACGACCAAACAAATATCCTAACCATAGAGGACCCGATTGAATACACCTTGGAAGGAGTCAATCAAGTGCAACTCAAGGAAAACATAGGCTTGGATTTTTCCAGCACCCTTCGTACCTTCCTACGACAAGATCCAGATGTGATCATGGTTGGGGAAATTCGTGATGCAAAAACAGCCAACATGGCTATTAGAGCAGCATTGACTGGTCACCTGGTACTTTCTACCATACATACGAATTCGGCTTGGTCCACCATTTCCAGATTGATAGACATGGGCATTCCCTCTTTTCTAATAGCCAGTACGCTAAACGTAAGTGTGGCTCAACGCTTGGTAAGAAAGCTTTGTGATGCCTGTAAAACCGAAGCTACCGTTGAAAAAAGTCTTTTTCCTTCGAATTTCGACATACCCAACGACTTGAAAACCCATTTCATGGCCATAGGTTGCAACAGATGCTACCACACTGGTTACATCGGTAGAAAAGCAATCTATGAAATCATACCCATAACGAAAACGTTAATTAATCATATAAAACAGAACGATTTGGAAATCGATGATTATATTGCCGAACATAACATTTCGACATTGAAAAGCAATGCCTTGTCCCTTGTTGAACAAGGTGTTACCTCCATTGAAGAAGCTTATGCCCTATTATCAGATTGAAAGAAGAACATCCATATAAAAATCACCCATTTTCATGGGCAATACACATGAAAAAAACACTATGCATACTATTGCTGATGAGTTTCAGTTTTTCTTTTGCACAAAAGGAAGATCAACGCATTCAAAACATAAAGAACCAGCTTACGGCTCTTTCAGTGAGCAATGCCGGCTTGACTGAAAACGTGAAAACCGAAATTCAAGTTACCGACATAAGTCTATCCAATTTTTTACTGGGACTGTCGGAGGTTCACAAAGTAAACATCAATGTCGACCCAAATCTAAGTCAGCCCATAAAAAACAATTTCACCAATGTCACCGTTGCCGACCTTTTGGTATTCCTATGCAAAGAGTATGATTTGACCATAGATTTCACTGGAAACATTCTATCCATAAAAAAGCACATAGAAATACCGGAACAACCAGAAGAACGCACAATCCCAGTAAACTACGATCCCAATGAGGGTTTGGTGTCCTTGGACATTAAAAACGACAAGCTCTATGACGTCTTCAAACGCATCATGGATGTATCAGGAAAGAACCTCGTATTTTCTCCTGGCATGGAAAACGAATTGATGACAGCCTACATAAAGGACACTCCTTTTGACGCAGCTATGGACAAACTGGCATTTGCGAATGGTTTGTACCTAGAAAAAACCAAGGATGGGTTTTATTTGTTTGAAGGCAACAATGCTTCAACTTCCACCAACAATCCTCAACCCGGTCAAAGCCAACAAAGACCTGCAAGAAGAAGAAACTCCAACTTCTTTTTCAAGGTCATCGACCCAGAGACAAAACTATTGGAGGTGGATTTCACAAATACGCCCATTGGAGATGTCATAAATGACATTGGCAATGAACTGAAAATTGACATATTCACTGCCACTCCATTGGACAAAGCTGGAGTAACATCTTTCAAAGCCAGATCCATACATTTTGACGACTTGTTGACAAAGATGTTCGAATCTCAAGGTACTTCTAGCATAAATCCCAACAATGGTAGCGCCAAAAAAAATCAAAGTTCCGGACAAATAGCTGGACAAAGAGCCTTGGCTAGTTCCAAAGAATCCGGTTCTGGAGGTGTTTTTACCTTCAAAAAAGAAAATGACATCTATTATTTCGGCATGGAAAAGCAATTGAGTGTTCGCAATGTCGAAATCGTGTATCTACAGTATCGTTCTGTGGAGTTGTTGTCTGATCCATCGGGAGGAAATTCCAATCGAAGAAACTTTAACAACAATCGTGGAGGAAGCTTCAATTCCTACAATAGCTTTTCACCTTCCTCCAATGGATTAAACAGGAATTCCAACCAAAATTTAAACGGGTTGCAAGGAAACAGAAACACTCCCACTACAAGTGGAACCAACCAAAATGGAGGAGGAAAGCCTGAAAGCCTATTGAGCATAGTCCCCGAAGAAATAAGAGCTGGCTTGGATTTCAATACAGATTATGAACTCAATAGCTTTTACATCACTGGGCCAAGTGCCAAGATCGAACGATTCAAAAGATTCATAAACCAAATAGACAAACCCGTTCCTGTCGTACTCATTGAGGTAATGATTATAGAAGTCAATAAAAGTTCCACATTAGAAACAGGAATAGATTGGGGTATTGGAAGCGCCCCAAAAACAACACAAGGAGGTATTTTTCCTGAAACAGAAATAACCCTAGGAGCTTCAACAATAAATAAGATTATAGGAGGATTTGGTAGTTTCGGAGGATTCAACTTGGGCAAAGTGGTTCCCAACTTTTTTGCAAGCATAATCGCAAAAGAAAAGAACGGGGATTTCAAAGTCTTATCTACTCCTAAACTAGCCACATTAAACGGACATAGGGCAACATTTTCGAATGGAGAAACCACCTACTACGGCGTAACCCAACGTGATGTTTTTGGATCGGACAACCCTCAGGTCTCCGAAATAACAAATTACTTCCCCATAGAAGCGGAATTGGGGTTAAGCATAAAACCCTCTGTCTCGAACAATGGACAGATCGTACTGGACATTAATGTAATTCAATCCAGTTTTGGGGATCGTATCGAGACGGATGCACCACCAAATCTTACATCTAGAACTTTTACTTCGATAATAAGAATGCAAGATCAAGATGTAGCAATATTGGGTGGTTTAGAGGAAAACTCAAAAATAAATGCAGGTAATGGAGTTCCGTTTTTAGCAAGAATCCCCATTATCAAATATTTGTTCAGCAAACGTACACGGCAAGCAAAAAAGTCTAAACTGTCCGTATTGATAAAACCAACGGTTATCCATTAATGATCTCCAAACTAACGACATATCTCCAATATGGAAACCGTTTTTGTGGCATAGAACATACTACGAAAAAAGGAACCCCAATCATTGTTTCTCACATCCTCAAAAAAAAGAAGACAGAGGTCATCGTCGAGAACAACTTTGAGGCGCATACTGTTCAAGAAATTGTTGGAAAGCTACCAAAAAAACAACATGCCGTTCTGGTTATAAACAACGAGAATGTCTTATCCAAAACGGTAACAAGTGAACAAAAGGACAATTTGAAATTGGTATACAAAGCCTTTCCAAATATAAATTTGAATGAATTCTATTTTGAAGTTTCACATCAAAGCAGCACCCATTTCATCTCGCTTTGTAGAAAGGAACATGTAGATGCCCTCATCGAAGAGTATGAAAACAATGGCATTTCCATAATAAACATATCTTTGGGAAACACATTGATTTCCTCCATTTTGAATTTCATATCTACCGACGACATCTCTACCTCCAACGCAGTGATTACATTGGACGCCCATGGAATAGAGCATATTGAAAAAACTGATGACGTAGAATTGAAATATTATGACATCAATGGTCTAAGAGCTTCAAATGAAGATGTATTGTCCCTGTCCGGAGCACTGCAATCCGCATTGGGAAACAACAATTCGGAAACCAACTTTGAGGCTAGAAAACAATCTCTTTTGAAAACATATGAAGCATCTCGCTTCTTCAACCAGTTTTTAAAATTTGCAGGGATTTTCATTTTGATGCTGTTGTCTATGAACTTCCTATTCTTCAATCATTATTACAATGAGGTCAATGTGTTGAAACAAACCTCCCAAGTCAATCAAAATACACGACAGAAAATCATTTCGCTGAGTGAATCTGTAGGTAAAAAACAAAAGATGGTGGACGACATACTAAAAAGCAATGCTTCCAAAAGCTCTTTCTACATCAATGCCATAATTACCAGTACCCCAAGTTCCGTGTTGTTGACGAGTTTGAGTTATCAACCCTTGGAAAGACGCATCAAAATAGACAAAAAAATAGAATTGAGACACAATACCATTGTCATTGTAGGTGATTCCAACGACAAGACCGCATTCTTCGAATGGATTAACTCCCTTGAATCCAAAGATTGGGTTAAAAATGCAAAAATTACCGATTATGGAGATGTTTCCAAATCCAAGTCCACGTTCGGCTTAAAAATCCATATTGACAATGACCAATAAGACAAAAAACATAGCATTGTTGTCTGGATTTGCAATAGCCTTGCTCATCTGTTACAAATTTGCAATTGCCAACACGATTGATGCAAGAAAAGAATATGACGATTTAAAGAAACAAGAAGCTCTGTTCGGGAATACCCCAAAGCAATTGTCCATTCTCAGACAAAAGGAAAAATACTATGACGCCATACTTGAAAAGTATCAACTCAATGAAGGCTCCATTCAAAACAATCTCTTAAAAACAATCAACTCCTTCTCCAATACGGGCAACATAAAAGTCGTTAGCTTCTTAGAACCACACCTTTACAAAAAAAACGATTTACTTGTAAAGACATATCAATTTACCTTGGAAGGAGATTACAATTCGATCATAAGAGGCATACACCTATTGGAACAAGACACCAAATTTGGAGAGATCATAAATTTATCCTTTGAAAAGAAGAAAAACTTTAGAACTGGAAGGCATTATCTACAAGCTAGCGTCTTGCTTAAGAGTTTCGGTTAATTTCAATGACATGAACATCGTAAAAACACATGAATAAAATGATTAGACACATAAAGACCTTCTGCCTATTAATGCTAATTGCAAGTTGCAAGACGGTTTCTATTGAACAAAGTAGTCACAGCATAACCAAACAACAAGTCGTAATGGGAAGTGTGGGCTTGGATAGAAACCTGCTTTTGGAACATGGCTACAGCAATGCTGCAATACCAAAATATGGAAACCCAATTAAAGTTACGACAATGCAAGTGCCATTCTCAAAACAAACCCATAAGGCCTTTGTCAATGCCAAGACCACACAAGTTGCGAACATCAATGTGAAATACGCAGACACCTTGAAAGACAAGCCCAAGTTCGTAAAATTGGATGTAGCCGACAAAGTTGCATTGATTGAAGCATTGAATGCGAAAGAGAACAAAGCCGTTAAAGATTATTTGAGCACAGATTACAATGCCAGCGTGATAACAAGCATTTCCATGGCACTGGATTCGCAAATGCTTAACGACATAGCCAATGCCGATGCTGTCTTCCTTGTACAAAATGGGCTAAAATCCTACGGAATACAGCTATTTGACAATGACAAGGCTACTAAAACAATAGGATTTAACGAAGGCATCATCTTTTCCTACAATAGTTCCAACTGCTGCTGGCAAGAAAATGACAAACACAGAATCAACATCGTTGACATCGTAGTGGGAAAAACCAATTGCCCGGATCGCACCTATCCCTCTGCCAAACAAGCCAAAAGAAAAATTAATTATTTCAAGTTATGATGATGAAGACTTCAATACCATTCAGCCTGCTGGCATTGTTCTTCGTGATGTCTTGCGACGACATCATCGAGGTAGAAGACATTTCAAATAAAACAGTTACCATATTGGCTCCTACGAACAATAGCATGTTGACCATTGACGATGTAAGCTTTACATGGCAAACCGTTGAAGATGCAGAACGTTATACCATACAAATAGCTACTCCAGATTTTGAAAATGCCATACAGGTCGTATTGGACTCCACCACCACTACAACCAACATTTCAAAAACATTGTCCTCTGGCAATTATCAATGGAGAGTGAAAGCGAAAAACTCCGATTACGAAACACCTTACACCACTCAAAACCTTTCCATTGAATAGCAAAACGAAAACATACGCGTTATTGGTGATCGTCATATGCATATGGGGTTATATTGGCTACAAGATACTCTCTAAACTAAACCCCGAGCTCCCCGAAATCCTCAATGAAAGCGAAGTCGTCAGCTTCAATCCCAAAAAGAAGGTGAAAATAGACACTTTTTCCATACAAACAGCCGACAGAGACCCTTTCCTTGGTTCTTTGTCCATTAAACGTTCCAAAAAAGCCCATTTCCAAAATTCAAACAACAAAAAGGCATCCAGTACACGATCAATAACATATAAAGGCCTAATAAAGAAGCAACAGTCCAAAGAACAAATATTCGTGGTGGACATTGACAACAAACAGTATCTCTTAAAGCAAAGCCAAACAGTAGATAGTGTGAAATTGATTAGAGGCAATGCAAAATCAATCGTTGTCCGTTTCAACAATAAAACACAAACCATTACTCTAAAATAATGTTCAATCTCAAATTAAAAGCTGGCGCATTGCAATTTACATTGTTCATAAGCATTGTAATAGCCTTGCTTTTAACAGCTTTTATTTTATTGATACAAACTCACAAGCTTTTTGACGTACAGACCAATTTTGCCATTGAGACCATAGAAAACTCCAATAGAGGCATTGATTACTCTTTACTCAACGCTACCAGATTGAAGGATACGACCGTCATAAGACTAAACGATGAAGACTATAAAGCATTAAACATTCATCGTGAATTTTGGGGTGCTTTTGAAAGAGTGACGGCTACTTCAAAAATCAAAACACATACTTTTAGGAAAACCGCATTGATAGGAGCTCAACAACCAAGGACAAACAGAACGGCTCTCTATGTCCAAGACAACAATAGGCCATTGGTATTGGTCGGGAATACAAAAATTGAAGGCCTTGCCCATCTACCAAGACAAGGCGTGAAATCGGGTTCCATATCAGGCCAGTCCTACTACGGTTCTCAACTTATATATGGTCCAACCAAAACAGCTTCCAATCTTCCGGAATTGTTTGAAGAAACGACTGCCAACCTCAGAAACAACCTTAAGATCGTTTCTAAGCTATCCAAACCCCAATATTTAAACTTGGAATCTGGACAAACCTACACGAATTCATTCCTTAATCCAGTACAAGTCGTTTTTAATCCTTCGACCATTCGATTGAGTGCTGTGGACATCTCTGGGCACATCATCGTACAATCTCAAACAAAGATCATTCTCGAATCATCGTCAAATTTGAAGGACGTTCTTTTGATAGCTCCAAAAATTGAAATAAAAAACAATGTAAAAGGAACTTTCCAAGCTATCGCATCAAAGGAAATACTAGTAGAAAGAAACTGTAAACTCAATTATCCTTCAGCTTTGGTGATCGTTGAAAAAGAGAGTTCCACTATTGAAAACACAACTCAGGGAGAAAGAACGATTCCCCTTAAAATAGACTCCAATTCCACAATGAAAGGAGTAGTCATCTATTTGGGCACGGAAAAACAGAACAACTACAATGCACAAGTATCCATAGGTAAGGACTCCACCCTCCATGGAGAGATCTATTGTAGCAACAATTTAGAATTGGCAGGAGAGGTTTTTGGTAGCGTGTATACCAACAACTTCACAACAAAGCAAGCCGGTTCCATATATCAAAATCATATTTACAATGGGACGATCAACATTGATAGCCTAAATGTCAATTACATCGGACTGCCATTTAACAACTCTAAAAAGGGAATATTGAAATGGTTGTATTGAGAAAAATAAAAGCTTCCACATTAATGGAAACATTGGTGGCTACCGTTCTGATCATCATTATTTTCATACTTGCCAGCTTTATCTTGAACAATGTATTTTCCAATACCATAAAGCATAAGACCAGAAGTGTTGATGCTTACTTGAACGAACTCCAATATCTATATGACAATGAAAAATTGGAATTGCCCCATCAGGAAACCATTGACGACTGGGAGATCATCGTAGATGAATATGCAGAAGGCAATGTAACAATCATAGAATTTGAGGCCAACAACACAAAAACCAACAAAATTATTTTAAAGCAACGCATTGAAACAAAGAAATAAGATAGAAGGTTTTACCCTAAGCGAGTTAATTGTGGTTCTAATACTAACCAGCATAGTGGTAGGACTTGCTTTTTCGGTGCTCAAATTGGTACAAAGGCATATGTATGGCATACAGTACAACTTAAATCAATCGACGACTCTCAATAGACTTGAAACTGCATTGTGGGTAGATTTCAATCGCTATCCAAACATTGATTACAATACCAATGATAGTATTCTTGAATTCTCTTCCAAAATCGGGAAGACTGCATATAAACTTGGAAAAACCCAAATTGTAAAAGATACCGACACCTTTAACATAGAATTGCAAAACAAGTCGTTATTTTACAAAGGAAAGACAATTGAAAAGGGAAAGGTGGATGCAATCAAGTTGGAAACCTCCAAATCATTTCAAAATCAAAGATTATTTATATATAAACGCAATGATGCCTCGGCATTTATGGATTAATGGCTTTTAAGTTAGACAACATATCAAAAGACAAAAACATTGAAAAGATAGCCAGCAGCAAGACTTCTCTATTGAAAAAAGAGATTTCACTATTTGGCAACAAGGCCTTTTCAAACAAGATCAAAGAAGATTTCTATACGGAACTAAGTGTTTTGTTGAAGGCTGGAATCACTTTGAAAGATGCCTTGGAATTAATTCAAAATTCACAAAAAAAGAAGCAGAACTCGGAAACACTTGGGTTTATTTCTCAAGACATCATTTCAGGACAAAGCCTGTCAGAAGCAATAGACTACCAAAAGGATTTCACAAATTACGAGTATTACTCCATAAAGATTGGGGAGGAAACTGGTACATTGATACAAGTTTCTGAGCAATTGGGAGATTTCTATGCTAGAAAGAACGAGCAACGAAGAAATCTAATCAGTGCATTGACCTACCCCATAATCATTTTAACGACAGCCATTTTGGTCGTTACCTTCATGTTGCAATTTGTCGTACCTATGTTTCAAGATATTTTCAGACAACAAAATGTGGAATTGCCCGGCATAACCAAGTTCATCATAGGTGCCTCCAAGTTCATGAAAAGCCATGGTTGGTTGTTTCTCATTGCAATTGCAGCTACAGTTGGCTTGAGAACCTTTTTCAACAAGAAACATTGGTTTAGAAAAGCCAAGGACGCATTCATACTCAAACTTCCCTTTATTGGAAGTTTTGTAAAAACCGTCTATCTGTCTCAATTTACGCAAGCAGTTTCTTTGTTGACCGCGTCCAAGGTTCCTGTTGTAAATAGCATACAACTTGTTAAACAGATGATTGATTTTACCCCGTTGCAAGATGCCCTTGAAAAAGTGGAGCAAAACATCCTAAAGGGACAATCATTGAGCTCGAGCCTAAGCAATCATAAATTATTTGACGATAAAATGATTGCAATGGTAAAGGTCGCAGAAGAAACGAATCAAAACGAATTCATATTCGAGCGTCTGAATGCACAATACAATACACAAGTACAACAAAGATCCAAACTATTGTCCACAGTGATGGAGCCATTTATAATTCTATTCGTTGGCCTTATGGTTGGTATAATATTAATTGCAATGTACTTGCCCATGTTTAAGCTAAGTAGTGTACTTGTTTAGTTTTTTTAAGCCTCTAATTGCTTATTTTTATTATCATTTATTAACTTAGCCCCTGAAAACAAGCTAATCAGTTGATAATCAATCAACATTGATTCAATAATAAGCTATAAAGTGGAGCAAGTTTGATGAAACCACTATAAATAGTGACTTTTTTTGTTTAAAAAATTAGATTTAGTTATTTATATGCCTCAAACGATAAACAACTTCAAAGTAGACAGAACCTATGATTTTGATTTCGGGAACGTTAGTTTTTACTCCAACTTCTTAATCACAGAATTAAACGAAGGTGTATGCTTCAACATAGAAGATGCCTTAAAAATAGCAGAACTGGTAACGATTCATTTCAAAAATCGGCCTTTCGGGTATATTTCCAATAGAGTGAATTCATATTCATTGATACCCGTCAACTACCTTAAAATAAAAGAAGTCTTCCCCTCCATCGAAGCTTTTGCAGCTGTCACATACTCAGAGATACAAAAATCCGTTCTCAAAGTCGAAAACAGCTTTTTAAATGGGATGCTGTCAGATTTCGACAACTTAAGCGATGCCGTAACTTGGGTACAATCAAAGTTAGATAAAGAAGGAGATTCTTAATGTTGTGGTTCTCATAAACCAAAACATAGCCATCTACACAATAAATTCTATCAAGTCCTCTACCTTGGAAAGCAATTGAATTTTAATTGCCGTATCTTTTAAGGTAATGGTATTATACTTTGAAACGAAGATCGTGGAGAACCCCAATTTTTCCGCTTCCAAAATACGCTGCTCTACGCGTTGTACTGGGCGCACCTCTCCAGATAAACCCACCTCTGCCGCAAAGCAAAAGTCCCGTTGCAATGCAACATCTTCATTAGAAGATAAAATGGCTGCCACTACGGCTAAATCTATGGCAGGATCATCTACAGAGATGCCTCCGGTAATGTTTAAAAACACATCTTTGGCCCCTAACCTGAAACCTGCACGTTTTTCCAAAACTGCCAACAGCATGTTCAACCGCTTGGCATTAAACCCAGTCGCACTGCGTTGCGGTGTTCCATATACGGCAGTACTCACCAAAGCTTGAACCTCTATCATCAATGAACGGATTCCTTCTATGTTTGCCGCAATAGCGTTGCCAGACAGCTCTTCTTCCTTTTTGGAGACCAGTATTTCACTCGGATTGCTCACTTCTCGCAATCCTGAACCTTGCATTTCGTATATCCCAAGTTCGCTCGTGGAGCCAAAACGGTTTTTCTGCGCTCTTAGAATTCTAAAAACATGATTGCGATCTCCTTCGAATTGCAACACCGTATCCACCATATGCTCTAAGATCTTAGGTCCTGCAATATGTCCATCTTTGGTAATGTGACCAATAAGTATCACTGGTGTGGCAGTTTCTTTTGCAAACTTTATGAGCTCGCTTGTGCATTCCTTTATTTGCGAAATGCTTCCACTTGAGGATTCTATGTAATCGCTATGCAATGTTTGAATGGAATCTATGATGACGATATCTGGTTCCAAAACCTCTATTTGCTTGAAGATGTTTTGAGTTTTGGTCTCGGTAAGGATGTAGCAACTATCGTTGTTGGGATTGATGCGCTCTGCTCGCAATTTTATTTGTTTCTGGCTTTCCTCTCCAGATACATACAATGTCTTATAGGGTAATTTCAAAGAAATCTGAAGCAACAAAGTACTTTTTCCTATACCAGGCTCTCCTCCCAAAAGCGTTAAAGACCCTGGCACGATGCCACCTCCCAAAACACGATTGAATTCGGCATCCAAGGTATCCAACCTTGCTTCTTTAGCAGAGTCGATGTCTTTTAATTGTAATGGCTTGGAAACTCTCTTGCTTGTATTGGGCTTGGTCTTCCACTCATTTTTATCCGTCTTTTGCACCAACTCTTCAACAATGGTGTTCCATTCTTTGCAAGCTGTGCATTGTCCTTGCCATTTTGAATATTGCGTACCGCAACCTTGACAAAAAAAAGTCGTTTTTACTTTTGCCATACTTGTTCCATCAATAATTTCATTTCTCTTTGGTTACTGGTTAAAAGCCAAAATCAACTTTAATTTGCTCTGACAACTCTAACACGTGGTCTTTTGTAATTCCTCCAATTTCTTCTAAAATATAGGCAGACTGGTACGTTTTCATAGCTTTCTTTGGCTTACCCGTTTCCTCATAGAAACGTCCTAGATAATAATGTCCCAACAGGGTATCTGGGTGTTCCTTTCTTGCCAATTTGCCTAGATGCTCATAATATTCAAACTTTTCAGTCTTGTTTATTGCTGCGGCAATCGCTTTGAAATCATTTATTAGAATTGTTTTCTCTATTCCGAACAAATCCTCTATCATTGCATATTTTTCAATTAAATACTCTACAGGAGAGGTATCCAACTCAAGAATGGTTTCCTTGTATTCTATCTTCGAAATGGGTTGAAACACGAAAAATATGCTTTCCAAGGCCTTTGGAATGGCATGTGCTGGCAAAGAATAATGCGATGGACCATCAAAATTATCAAAGCTTTTCATTACACTCTTGTTGTCTATCGAAGACAATGAAGTATTGAGAGCTTCAGTTTTTACTTTTAATTTCTTGACGTCATTGCTACACGTTGCCAAATAATAAAACACCTTTGTTTCTATGTTCGACAACCTTTCTGTTAAAAAAGCAGACATGTCCGGAGCCAAATCGGGGCTCAATGAAATATAGGATTGAAATAATGGCACTTCCTTTAGCAGAAAATAATTGATGAAATTGGCTGTTAGGCCATGACCAACGGCCACCTTGAACTTTTCCGTACGATACACCTTTTCGATGTAAGGGATGAGTTCCATTCCCACAAACTCGAAGAACTTTGCTCCACCTTCTATTGGCAATGAATTTTGTTCTGAATAATAAGTATCTCCACCTCTTGTTTCCAATTGATTGACTCCAACGACAATGGCTTCTGGAATATCTTCCCAATAGGAATAATAGTCTACATTTCCTGCAACAATCTCAAACAAGTAATCCCCATCAAAAACCACAACGATGGGATAACTTTTATCCGTGTTGTCATAACCTCTAGGCACTTGTATCTTCAATTGCTTGGCCTCTCCTAGAATCGAGGATTCAAACTCCTTGTATATGGTTTGTCCACCAATTTGTTGAAATGAAAAAATTAAAACGAAAAAATAGAATAGTCTTTGCATTGTAGGTTAAATTTAATTTGAAACGCAATGTACAAATTATTTCTTTCTATTGTAAATTGGAAGATATAAGAATGACAATCCTCCAAGCAAAACAATCAACAACGTTTGGGAAGACCACATGATCCAACCAAAGGCAACACTCGGTTCTTCGGCTATTGCAAAAATGGAAAAAGCTCCAAAGACTGCAACGGGATAAGACCCCAAGCCTCCATTGGTGGCTGCGATGCTAAAACTAGCAGCAATAAAGCCTATTAAAATGGCTCCAAAAGGAATTGGCTGCAAACCTGTAATGGCAAAACTGGTAACATAGAACATAAGCACATACATACCCCAGATAAACAAGGTATGAAATATGAACGCCCATTTTCTCTTCATTTTAAATATGCTCAAAGCCCCTTCTATCAAACCATTTACAAAGTTTTTAATCTTCAACCCCACTCCAGATGTACTTCTCTTTATATAAAAGACAAAAAACAAACTGGTAGCAATGACAAACAAAAGAACCAATACTATCTTTAACGGATCAAATCGTTCGGCAAAGAACTCATATATAAAATCGAATTGAAGAAACAGTGTAATGGTTATGATAATTAGCATCACCAATAAATCCGCAATCCGCTCTGCTACTATTGTTCCAAACCCTTTTTCGAACGGAACGCTCTCATAGTTCGTCAAAATAGAGGCTCTTGCCACTTCTCCCGCTCGTGGAATGGTATAATTTATCAAATAAGTGGCAAAGACAGCCATGATGCTGTTGCCCAATTTCACCTTGTAACCCAAAGGCTCCAACATGAACAACCAGCGATATGCTCTGGAGAGATGACTCAACAAACCAAAAAACACTCCTAAACCTATATAAAGGTAATCCGCAGATTTAAAATGTCCAATCAAATCCCCTATGGAGATTTTAGACAAGGAATACCAAATCAAAAACACTCCCAAGAGTATTGGGAGTGTTATTTTTAATATCTTTATTGGATACTTAAATCGCATCTATCTTAACAAATTTGTTGCCTCGTCTGGAAAAACCAATGAGGGTTTAAACACCTTGGCCTTTTCAATGTCCATGAATGCATAGGTAATTAAAATCAATACATCCCCTGGAGACACCAGCCTCGCGGCAGCTCCATTCAATGTGATCTCTCCAGAATTTCTAGGTCCTGGTATAGCATACGTTTCCAAACGCGCACCATTGTTGTTGTTTACAATTTGAACCTTTTCTCCTTGTATGATGTTTGCGGCATCCATCAAGTCTTCATCAATAGTGATGCTACCAATGTAATTAAGGTCTGCACCTGTGACTTTTACTCTATGAATTTTAGATTTTACTACTTGTATTTGCATGGGACAAAGATAATTAATTTAGTGCTAAATTGTCTATTAATCTTATATCATCTGCATAAGCAGCGACAAAGGCACGATAGGTTTTTGTTTTAGATTTTCGTTTTACCGGCTTTAAGGTTTCGACATCAGCAATCGTAAAATATTCCAACTTCAACAAATCATGCTTTGCAAACTGTCTTTCAACCCATTCCGTGACTTCTTTAGCACTTTTTGTGCCAAACTTCATTTTGGCTGCCTTCAATGTTTCGTATATAAATGGCGCAGCTTTCTTGTATTCAGGCTTCAAACGTTCGTTGCGTGAACTCATTGCCAAACCATTAGCTTCCCTATGTATTTTACATCCTATGACATTTACCGGAATCTCATGTTTTTGAACCAGTTTCTTTACAATGGCCAATTGTTGAAAATCCTTCTCCCCAAAATACGCATCGTTTGGAGTAACAATTTCGAACAAGCGTTTTACAATGGTACCAACTCCATCGAAATGACCTTTACGAAACTGGCCTTCCATTTCAAACTCCAAACCATCAAAATCAAAATGTTTGGCTTTTGCATTCCCATCATAAATATCATCTACGCTCGGAGCATACACCAAAATGGCATCAGAAACCGTTTTCAAAAGAGCCACATCCCGATCCAAGGTTCTCGGATATTTTTTAAGATCTTCTGCATTGTCAAACTGGGTAGGGTTGACAAAAACACTTACAACAACGTAATCGTTATTTGAAAGTCCTTTTTCAACCAAAGACAAATGCCCTTTGTGTAGAGCCCCCATCGTAGGGACAAAACCGAAAGTAAACCCACTGTCTTTCTTGCTGTTAATATAGTTTTTGATTTTTATTCTACCTGAAAAAACCTTCATTTTTAATATAAAATTAACGTCTGCAAACTTAATATATTAGTGGCAATCTGCATAAATTTTTGTACTTTTGCGTGTTTTTTATTTAGAATTTTCTAAAGCTTAACTAAATTACCATGATTGTATTCAATATTCCTTCTTCTAAAATAGGAACGGTTTTTGCATACTTCCATTAACAACAAAATATCGTATGAAAGATAAAAAGATATTATATGTATCGTCTGAAGTGGTTCCGTATTTACCTGAAACTGAGATTTCTTCAATGTCATTTGAAACTCCTAGAATGGTAAACCAACAAGGTGGGCAAATAAGAATTTTTATGCCAAGATATGGTAACATCAATGAGAGAAGGCATCAACTTCACGAAGTTATTCGCTTGTCGGGAATAAATCTCGTCATTAATGATTTGGATATGCCCTTAATCATAAAAGTAGCTTCCATACCCAAAGAAAGAATTCAAGTATACTTCATAGACAATGACGAGTACTTTAAAAGAAAAGCCACTTTGACGGATGAAGACGGGAATTTGTTCCCAGACAATGACGAACGTGCCATTTTCTTTGCTAAAGGAGTTATCGAAACTGTAAAGAAACTTAATTGGTCTCCAGACATCATACACATACATGGGTGGTTGGCTGCTTTATTGCCATTGTACCTAAAACAATTTTATAAGAACGAGCCTTTGTTCAATGAAAGTAAAATAGTGACTTCTGTTTACAATCAGAGCTTTGACAATAATTTAAACAAGGATATGATTAACAAGATAGCTTTTGACAACATAGAGCCAAAAGCCATCAAAGTATTGGAAAAACCTACTTATTCCAACTTAATGAAGGTTGCCATAGACCATTCCGATGCCTTGATTATTGGATCTGAAGTAATTCCAGCGGAATTGGAAACATATTTGAAGGATTCCAAAAAACCTGTTTTAGATTTCAAAGAAAAAGATGAATTTGCTGAAGCTTATACAGAATTCTACAATACAAGCGTTTTATAGAAAAAAACAGCACTACAAAATACAATATGAAAAAGATATCGAATACCATAAAATCATTGGCCTTGTTAGCTATTGTCTCATTAGCGACGATAGCCTGCGATAAAGATTTTGCCAATATTGACAGTAACATTCAAGGCATTAAAAACTTTGAGACCAACAGCAAGAAATTCCCGGTGGTCTCCTATTCCCAAAAAATTTCAGACAATGATGACATTGGAGTGCAAACAAACGGCTTGCCAGGCAATTTGTTAGGAGTTTATCCAGATCCTAATTCTATCTATGGAATGACCACCGCCAGTGTTGTCTCTCAACTTACGCCAACCAATTTCAATGCCGACTTTGGAACTAACCCAGTATTGGAATCCGTTATATTGACAATCCCTTATTTTTCGTCTCTGATAGAAAAAGATTCAGATGGAAACAGCACTTATGAACTTGATTCCATTTTCGGGAATCCAGAGGCTGTTTACAATCTGTCCATATACCAAAGCAACTATCTTTTGAGAGATTTGGATCCTGCTTCAGATTTTGAAGATCCACAAGCATATTATTCCAGTCAAGAAGACATTTTCTGTTCTCAATTAGGGCAACTTCTATATGAAGAAGACGACTTTAAACCTAGTAATGAGGAAATTCGCATTCCAGAATTGGATGATAATGGAGACCCTGTAATGGATGATGATGGGAATCCTGTTTATGCAGAGCGCATTGTGCCCTCCTTGAGAGTTGATCTCAATGATTCTGAATTTGTCCCAGAACATTTTTGGGAGGATTTAATATTTGCCAACCAAGACAACGATGTATTAAGCAACTCCAACAACTTCCGTAACTTTTTCAGAGGCCTCATTTTCAAAGTTGAAGCTATCGGAACAGATGGCAACATGCAAATGATCGATTTCTCAAACAGTTTGGCTGGAGTGGTTCTGGACTACATAAATGACGAAGAGATAGAGGAAGGGGAAGAAGACATAAGAAACCCAACTGCATATAGGTTAGTCTTTAACGGCGTTAGGGCAAACACCATAAACAATGATTTCACTTTACCGACCATCCCAGACACTGTGGATGGTGATGACAAACTACACCTTAAGGGAGGTGATGGATCAATGGCTGTGATCGAATTGTTTAATGGTACAACACTGGATGAAGATGGTCTGCCTGTAGATGCTTTTACTTTTTTCAAAAATAGAGAAGGAAAATGGTTGATAAATGAAGCCAATCTTATTTTTTATGTTAATCAAGATGATGTTAACGACAATGAACCAGATAGACTTTTGTTATATGATTTAAAGAACAACACACCAATTATAGATTACTTGTTGGATGGTACGACAAACACCTCAGAACCTACAAAATCTAAAACAGCTCATTCTGAGATATTGGAACGTGACGACGACGATAACGGGATCAAGTACAAATTTAGATTGACAGAACACATAAATGGTATGCTCCTTAGAGATTCCACCAATGTGAAATTAGGACTTTATGTTGCCAACGACGTTAATTTAATAACGAATTCAAAAGTTGAAAATACAATTGATGACCAAGATGACTCTACGATAAACACCTTCCCTACAACAAGTGTTTTATCCCTAAAGAGTACCGTTTTGCACGGAAGTAAACCCAGCATCCCTGAAGGAAACCGTGTTGAATTTGAAATCTATTATACAGAAACAGAAAACTAGATCTTATGTGTGGAATTGTTGGATATATTGGAGAAAGAGAGGCTTATCCCATAGTCTTGGAAGGATTGAAACGTTTGGAATATCGTGGCTATGACAGTGCAGGAATTGCGCTTTATGATGGGCAAGACATAAAACTATCCAAAACCAAAGGAAAGGTTATGGATCTAGAAGCACGAGTAGACCAAGAAATAGAAACCAATGGAACAGTTGGCATAGGTCATACAAGATGGGCTACACATGGTGTACCCAACGACGTCAATTCACACCCCCACTATTCTAATTCAGGAGATCTTGTCATTATTCACAATGGGATCATAGAAAACTATGAATCTTTAAAGCAAGAACTGATAAAAAGAGGTTACATATTCAAATCTGACACAGATACGGAAGTTCTAATAAACCTAATAGAAGACGTCAAGAAAAATGAAAACGTCAAGCTTGGAAAAGCCGTACAAATAGCCCTAAATCAAGTCATTGGGGCTTATGCCATTGCTGTTTTCGACAAGAACAAACCAAATGAGATCGTCGTAGCCAAGTTGGGAAGTCCACTAGCCATTGGAATAGGTGAAAACGAATTCTTCATTGCAAGTGACGCCACCCCTTTTTTGGAGTATACAAAGAAAGCCATATATCTTGAAGATGAAGAAATGGCCATTGTGAGGAGAAAGAAAGGAGTCAAAATTAGAAAGATAAAAAACGATTCATTGGTAGCCCCATACATACAAGAGCTTCAGATGAATTTAGAGCAAATTGTAAAAGGAGGGTACGAGCATTTCATGCTCAAGGAAATATACGAACAACCTCATGCCATCAAGGACACCTATAGAGGAAGGCTAAGAGCCAAGCAAGGCATAATAAAAATGTCCGGGATAGATGACAACATCGAAAAATTCTTGAACGCAAATAGAATAATCGTTATTGCTTGCGGAACTTCATGGCACGCAGGCTTGGTGGCCGAATACATTTTTGAGGACTTGGCAAGAATACCTGTGGAGGTTGAATATGCTTCGGAATTCAGGTACAGAAATCCTATAATTACAGAGAAAGACGTTGTTATTGCCATTTCTCAATCTGGTGAAACTGCAGATACGCTCGCAGCGATAAAATTAGCAAAATCCAAGGGAGCATTCGTATTTGGCGTATGCAATGTCGTTGGTTCATCCATAGCTAGAGAAACTCACGCTGGAGCCTACACGCATGCTGGCCCAGAAATTGGAGTAGCTTCAACCAAGGCCTTCACAACTCAAATAACCGTTTTAACGCTAATAGCGTTAAAACTAGCCAAGGAAAAAGGAAGTATTTCAAATTCAAAGTTCCATTTACATCTACAAGAATTAGAATTGATTCCAAGTAAGGTCGAACAAGCATTGAAATCCGATCCACATATCAAGATAGTTGCAGAAACGTATAAGGAAGCAAAAAACTGCCTTTATCTAGGTAGAGGCTTCAACTTTCCAGTTGCTTTGGAAGGCGCATTGAAACTTAAGGAAATATCTTACATACATGCAGAAGGCTATCCTGCTGCTGAAATGAAACATGGCCCAATTGCTTTGATAGATGAGCATATGCCTGTTTTTGTAATTGCAACGAAAAAAGGACATTACGAAAAAGTCGTAAGTAACATTCAGGAAATAAAATCCAGAAAAGGCAAGATAATTGGTATTGTTACCGAAGGAGATACAGATGTCAAGAACTTGGCTGATCATATTATCGAAGTTCCAGAAACTTTGGAAATATTGACTCCTCTTCTAACGACAATTCCTCTACAGTTGTTATCCTATCACATAGCCGTATTGTTGGATAAAAACGTAGACCAACCAAGAAATCTGGCAAAATCGGTAACGGTGGAATAAATAGGTTTGGCGATCATTGTTGACAACAATTACGTTTCAAAGTCAAATTGTTAAGGGTATTGATTTGGCTTTGAAAAAAGAGATGACATTATTACATTTAATTGTCTTAATAACAATTATAATTTTTGAATTGTCATTATTCCAGTAACATCAAACCATATTACCACGTAGCAATCGAAGATTTCACAGGAATGGGCAATGTCCTTGAAGAAGACTTTCCTCCCTTGGATCTTTTTGGAAGCGAGGTCAGAATGGATGGAGACTTGTTCAGTGAAGACGAACCATTCGTACTCCATTTGGAAAAATACGATAGTTACAAAGAATTGGTTTCCTAATTTAACATCAACCGATTTTATTGGAGGTTTGATCAAAGCCTTTAACAAAAAAATCGAAGAGTAGATTCAAAAATCTCAACTTCTTTTGGATCCTCGCAAGTTGGAAATCGTTTCCGATGCCATGGAAACAAGGACTGGATCTCCAGTGAAACAATTTGATGCACCAAAGATTTTTCCTCGTATAGACATAGGTTTTGGCGGTAAAGGATATGGTATCAACAATGGAGGAAGAGGTATTCACACAGATAACCGAAGACGCCTATTTTCTTGTTTGCTATACCTGAATTCCCCCCAAAACATGAAGGGAGGAGAGCACAGACTATACGAAATGACAAAGGACTATGCACTTAACATAGTTGAGTCCTATAGCGTAAAGCAAGATCTGTTCATAGCTTCTTTACAATTCAATTATGCGTTTCACGATGTTAATCCTATAATTGAAATTGACGGAGTTAGAAAAGCGATTTATCTAGGAATTACTTGCACATCCGATATTTGGACTCCAATAAACGACAAAAAACATTCAGAACTCACACAAAACAGACACTTCAGATCGCCATCATTTTTCAAACGTATCTTCAAGGCTTTAAAGCCAGCTAAAAGTTAAGTTTTTCATATTAGCATCTTGATTATAAATTCAGATTATTCCTTCATTTCAATCTTATTAAATTCAAGGTAGACGACTTACAGGTAGATTTATGAAAATTGCTTTGAAAAAGTCGTTAACGCCTTTAAAATAAACCAATCGGTATTTAATTCAATAAGGACATTTTTATGGTTTTCATCGAAAATATATTGATTTTTAGCTTGATTTTTTTTATTTTTTTGTTATGCACGCATAATTTTGTTAACTTTTTTTTAAGATGTCCCTAAAAAACGTATATTGGTCTTTTCCAATTTAACTAATTAAAGAAAATGAGAACAATCTTATCAATTTTATTGTTGTTTTTTTGTGGTTTAACATACTCACAAACAACAATTACTGGAACAGTTGTAGATGATAGTAGCCAGCCAATTCCAGGAGTCAACATCATAGTTGTTGGCACATCTTCTGGAACCTTTAGTGATTTTGATGGTAAATTCACCTTAACCACTAATCAAATTCCTCCATTCACCTTGCAAGCAAGTAGCGTAGGGTTCAATACAGAATCCATGGATGTTACTTCTAGTAGCCAACAAATAACTTTCACCCTAAAGGAGGGTAGCATTCTTGATGAAGTTGTAATCTCTGCCTCAAGAACACCAGAGCGCATATTTGAATCACCTGTGACCGTTGAGCGATTCGGACTCAAAGAAATCAAAAATACGGCCTCTGCAGATTTCTACGATGGATTGGAAAACTTGAAAGGTGTGGACGTAAACACAAACAGTTTAACATTCAAATCCATAAACACTCGTGGTTTTGCAACATTTGCAAACACTCGTTTCATGCAATTGGTAGATGGTATGGACAACTCTACTCCAGCACTTAACTTCCCTATAGGGAATTTGGTCGGTATGATAGAAACAGATGTTCAAAGCGTGGAGCTTTTGCCTGGTGCTTCATCGGCATTGTATGGAGCAAATGCATTTAATGGGATCTTATTCATGAGAAGTAAAAGCCCTTTCGATCATCAAGGGATTAGTGGTTACATAAAGAAAGGAATTACATCTCAAGAAGCCGCTGGAGATAATGATTATACGGATTTAGGAATTAGAATGGCTCATAAGTTCACAGACAACTTTGCTGCGAAAGTAAACTTTGGATACCTCAAGGGTACCGATTGGGCAGCTACCAGCGAAGTTGACAAAACCACTATTGGTGGAACAAGAGCAGATACGAATTATGATGGTATCAACGTATATGGAGATGAAGTATCCACAAATATAAGATCCGCTTCTGGATTGGGCATAATTCCCGATGTGGTGGTTAGTAGAACGGGGTACAACGAACGAGATCTAACCAACTACAATGCAGAGAGCGTGAAAGCAGATTGGGGATTGTATTTTCGACCAATCAAGGACAATAGTTTAGAGTTGTCCTATGTTGGAAAGGTAGGTACAGGATCTACCATATACCAAGGAACCAATAGATACAACATTGGAAACTTCTTCCAGCAACAACATAAATTGGAAGTCAAAAATGACAATTTCTTTGTTCGAGCCTATGAAGTTTCTGATAGAGCAGGAGACTCCTATGATATGGTATTTACTGGAATCAACATCAACAGAGCATGGAAAAGTGACGCTGATTGGTTTGGAGACTACATTGCCACATTCGCAGGAATTAACCTAAGTGGTAATCCGTTGGGGTTAACAGAACAACAAAAGCACGACGCGGCAAGAGCTGCAGCAGACACAGGTCGCTTCTTACCTGGTTCGTCACAATACCAAGCAGCTTTCAATAAAAGCATAAACGACCCAGATTTGGCAACAGGTTCCAAATTCCAAGATGCTTCCAAGTACTTTCATAGTGATGCAAACTACAACTTCAGCCACCTAATTGACTTTGCCGAAATACAAGTTGGGGGATCTTACAGAAAATACAATTTGAATTCTGGAGGAACGATCTATACCGATGGAAATGGAGAAATCAAATATTCCGAGGCTGGTGTATATGCACAAATTCAGAAAAACTTTGAACTTTCGGGAGACAAGGAATTAAAGATAACAGCCTCTGGTCGTTATGACAAGTCAGAATTGTTTGATGGGTTCTTCTCTCCAAGACTTTCTGGAGGTTTAACGTTAAACAGAAATCACAACATAAGAGCATCTGTTCAAACAGGTTTTAGAAATCCCACGACTCAAGATTTATTCATCGGTTTGGATGCTGGTAGAGCAATTTTGGTTGGTTCTGCCCCAAACAACTTAGACAGATATGTAAGAACCTTTCCTGTTAGTACCGTAGCCCAAACAACACTAGGACAACCAAGTACAGTGACTCAAACGGGAGCTGCTGCATACAACAACTCATATTCGGCTACAGCTGTGCAAGAATTTGCAGAAACTGGCAACCCTGCCATTCTAGCATCACCAGACGCCATTGCCAATCCAGATATCATAAAACCTGAAAGGGTAACTTCTGCAGAAATAGGATATAGAGGAAAGTATGATAAGATTATTGTGGATTTTAGCACTTACTACAATTCATACCAAGACTTCATTTCCCAAGAAGTGGTAATCTCTCCTTTCTACGGAACTGTTGGAGATAACACTCTATCCGTTCAAGCCATAGTAAACAACGATTTCCAAACGTACAGCACCTATACCAACTCATCTGCAAGCATCAATTCCTATGGAGCTTCATTGGGATTGTCCACCAAAGTATTTGGAAATTTTGATTTAAGTGGAAACTACACCTATACCAAATTGGATTTCGATCAAGAGTCGGATCCAGATTTGATGACGAACTTCAATACGCCAGAGCACAAGTTCAAAGCAACTTTTGGCAATACGGACTTATTCAAGAACTTTGGATTCAACGTAGCTTACAGATTTAGCGACGACTATTTTTGGGAAGCAACATTTGGAGAAGGTGTCGTTCCTGAATTCCATACCGTGGATGCTCAGATAAATTACAGAATCCCAACTTGGAAAACAACTATAAAGGCAGGAGCTACGAACCTTACAGGAAAAGAATACTTTACTGCATTCGGTACTGGTTTCATAGGCTCACAATATTACGTTTCATTAACAATTAACAATCTATAATAATGAAAAAGATAAAATACATATACCTATTGGCCATTACCTTGGGTTTTACGGCATGTAACGACGAAGAAGATTTTATAGACTCACCAGAACCAGCAGTGGTTTTGCCAGCATTGAATGCTGGAAATGCAACGCTTTCCAATTACGTGGCTCTTGGTGCTTCTTTTACGGCCGGTTTCACAGATGGAGCTTTATTTCAAGCTTCACAAGGTAATTCTTTTCCAAATTTGCTGTCACAACGATTTTCCAGCGTTGGTGGAGGAGCATTCACGCAACCATTGATGAACGACAATACAGGTGGAATGGTTGCAGGTACAACACCCATCATACCATATAGATTGGTGTTCAATGGTACTGGACCACAAAGATTGAATGAGTTTTTTGCAGACTTGGGAGCTCCAGCACCAACAATCACTACGGATGCCACTGTAAATCTAGGAAGTACATTTAACAATGTCGGCGTTCCAGGAGCCAAAAGCTTCCATATGACATTCCCAGGATACGGGACTTTGAATCCTTATTTCGGTCGTTTTGCAACTTCAACAGGAGCGACAATGCTAGGTGAAGCTGCCATACAAAACCCTACATTTTTCACATTGTCCGAAGTTGGAGGGAACGATGTGCTGTCCTATGCAACTTCTGGTGGAATAGGTGTAGATCAAACAGGCAACTTCAATCCAACTACCTATGGTCCCAACGACATTACGGATCCAACTGTATTTGGACAAGTGTTCAATGGAATAGTTGCACAATTGACTGCCAATGGCGCCCAAGGTGTTTTGGCTAACGTACCATACATTACAAGTTTACCATACTTTACGACGGTTGCCCACAACCCTGTTCCTTTGGATGCAGCTAGTGCTGCGCAATTGAATGCTGGGTATGGAGCATACAATGCCGGTATAGTAGGAGCATATGCTTTTTTAGTGGCAAATACACCGCTTACTCAAGCTGAAGCCGATGCGGAAATTGCAGAAAGAACGATAACATTCAGCGAAGGAGAGAACAATGCCCTAGTTATAGTAGATGAAGACCTGAGAAACTTGACAGGAATAAATGCACAATTGATAAATCTAAGACAAGCAACAGCCGGAGATTTGATAACATTGCCGACTTCTTCTGCAATACCAACTGGATCAGGAACTGCCACTCCTTTGGGAGATGGCTCCGTTTTGACACCAGAAGAGCAATTGGCAATCAAAACAGCTACAGACGCCTACAATACGGTAATAGAAAATGTCGCTACTACCACAGGGCTTGCATTTGTGGATTTCAAAGGAATCTTACAACAAGCGTCTACAGTAGGTATCGAAAATGGAGATTTCATATTGACCACAAATTTGGTGACTGGAGGATTGGTTAGCTTGGACGGCATCCATTTGACAGCCCAAGGTTATGCAATCATGGCCAATGAGTTCATGAAAGCGATAGACAGAACCTACGGTTCTAATTTTGAGGCTTCTGGCTCATTGTTCGATGTGGTAAACTACCCAACAAATTACTCGCCTTTATTACAATAGGACATAGCAATGACAAATACAAAAAACGCCCTCATTTTGAAGGCGTTTTTTTATGCTTAAAAAAGCTTTAAAAACAACTTTATTTTTAAATTAAAACGTCTATCTTTGCACGCGAAAACAAATTGGGTTTTCAATCAATTAAACAGCATAATATTAAATAGATAAGTAATGTCAAAAGTTACAGGTAAAGTTGCACAAATAGTAGGTCCAGTTATCGATGTTGAATTCGGAGCAGGCGCTGAACTTCCAAAAATTTACGATTCATTAGAAATCAAAAGACCTGATGGTTCTACTTTAGTACTAGAAGTACAGTCTCACATTGGTGAAGATACCGTACGTACCATAGCAATGGATTCGTCTGATGGTTTAAGTAGAGGGACAGAAGTCAATGCTACTGGTGCTCCAATACAAATGCCGATAGGTGGAGACGTATACGGTCGTTTATTTAATGTAATTGGTGATGCTATTGATGGTTTGGGTGATTTGCCCAAAGCTGGTGATGCTGGTCTTCCAATTCACAGACAAGCACCAAAATTCGAAGATTTATCAACTTCCACTGAAGTTCTATTTACAGGTATTAAAGTAATCGATTTGATTGAGCCTTATGCAAAAGGAGGTAAAATTGGATTGTTTGGTGGTGCTGGAGTAGGTAAGACGGTATTGATCCAGGAGTTGATTAACAATATTGCAAAAGGACACGGTGGACTTTCCGTATTCGCAGGAGTAGGTGAAAGAACACGTGAAGGAAACGATTTGCTTCGTGAGATGTTGGAGTCAGGAATTATCAAGTATGGTGATGACTTCATGCACTCGATGGAAGAAGGTGGCTGGGATCTACAAAAAGTAGACAAAAACATAATGAAGGAATCTAAAGCGACTTTCGTATTCGGACAAATGAATGAGCCTCCTGGAGCACGTGCACGTGTTGCATTGTCTGGATTGACAATTGCTGAATATTTCCGTGATGGAGCTGGAGATGGACAAGGGAAGGATGTATTGTTCTTCGTTGATAACATCTTCCGTTTTACACAAGCTGGTTCCGAGGTATCTGCATTACTTGGACGTATGCCATCTGCCGTTGGTTACCAACCTACATTGGCAACAGAGATGGGTGCGATGCAAGAACGTATTACTTCAACCAAAAAAGGATCGATTACATCTGTACAAGCGGTATACGTACCTGCTGATGATTTAACGGATCCTGCACCGGCAACGACGTTTGCTCACTTGGATGCAACAACGGTATTGTCTCGTAAAATTGCTGAGCTTGGTATTTACCCAGCAGTGGATCCATTGGATTCCACATCAAGAATCTTGACAGCGGACATCTTAGGAAATGAACATTACGATTGTGCACAAAGAGTAAAAGAGTTGTTGCAACGCTATAAAGAATTACAAGATATTATCGCCATCTTAGGTATGGAAGAATTATCTGAAGAAGATAAAATGGCCGTAGGTAGAGCAAGACGTGTACAACGTTTCTTGTCTCAACCTTTCCACGTGGCTGAGCAGTTTACAGGTATCCCTGGTGTATTGGTGGACATCAAAGAAACCATCAAAGGATTCAATATGATCATGGATGGTGAATTGGATCACTTGCCAGAAGCGGCATTCAACCTTAAAGGTTCTATTGAAGAAGCTATCGAGTCTGGAGAGAAGATGTTGGCTGAAGCGTAGAACCCAGTTAACGATAACTACAAACTAAAAAAATATGTATTTAGAAATTGTATCGCCAGAAGCAACTTTATTTAGTGGAGAAGTAACAAGTGTTGCTGTCCCTGGTATTAATGGTGAGTTTGAAATGTTGAACAATCACGCTCCCATCGTATCTTTGTTACAAGCTGGTTTTGTTAAGATCTCTGGTAACATCGAATTGAATGAAGACGTACAAGATAAATTTACCAAAGGTGATAAGAATACGACCTTGTTAAAAATAAATTCCGGTACTCTTGAAATGAATGGAAACAAAGTAATTGTATTAGCTGATTAATTCTATTTACTTGCATAACAATAAAAACGCGAAGCAAATGCTTCGCGTTTTTTTATGCTTAAAAATCCAAGCGATAGTTCATTTTAAAGGCTACTCCCCAATTCTTTCTCCTTAATGTAGCATTGCTGTCATAATTGTCCGTTATCACCAAATACACATAAGACAAAGGCTTGTATTCCCATTGCAAGCGGCTATTTATGTTTAAATTGTTTCTTTGTGTATTGTATTGTACATAGGTTGTCCAATTTAGTCGATTGTTGAAAAATACTTGACCCGTAAATCGAGTTAGGTGAAACGTCTCCTTTCCCAACGCACCCAAATCGATGGCATTGAAGTCGTATGAAGCTTCCAAATTGGCAAATGGCAGCAATTGGTAATTCAAATACACACCTCCCGCAGTACGCCTTCCATTATAATAATTACCTTTTTGGACATTTACCCTATATCTAAATCTGTTATTGTTTGCCGAGTTGTATCCAACTTTCAAAAGCCCATATCCATGAGTATCGGGCTGTATGGCATTTCCATTCCCCAAAGGGTCAAACCCATACTTCAAGTCCACGTAATCGTAGGTTAACACATAATATACTGCAGACAGGTCTTTGAAGAAGATGGCGGAATTCAAGAAATGTGAAGATTGATTCAACTTTCCCTTCTGATCAAAATAGTTGTTGTTCTTGTAATTGAACAACCTTAGGGAATTGAAGTGCTTTGAATTCTCGTAGAATTTTTCATATTCGATTTCTGTAGTGGTTTGCATATACCCTTCTCTCGTACTCACATTGTTTATCGCATCATAATTATACAATCTCGGCGTAAAACCAGTATCTGTGATAAAATTTTCTTCGACCCTTTTAATGGAGCCCCCCCATTCCAATCCCCTTTTATTGTACCAAATCCCAGTATGATAGAAATTGTTGTCTTTTGAAATGCCGTCATTGAAACTCCTCCCAAAATTAACCAAGCCTATCCACTTGTTGTCACTGGACTTGTAATTGACATTGAGCCCAGTGACTCGATTGTAGTCATCAATGAAATTGAATTCGTCCGTCTCCTGTCTATTTACCAAATAACCTGTTGTCGTTATATTTTTCGATACTTGATGTTCTGCAACAAGCACTCCATGATTTTGTGAAGCAATTTCATTCTCCTTCCCCGTTTGTACATTTAAAACTCCTATTCTAGTTTTTGGAGCAACGTTTCCAGAGAGCTTCAATCCAAATTGGATGTCACTATTGGCTCCAATTCGCCTTGAATAAAACGGATTGACCCCGTTTACACCCAAGTTTGAAAACAAATCTGAGTTCTCCAAGAAGAAATTCCTACGTTCTGGGAAAAAAACTGAAAAGCGTGTCAAATTCGTGACTTGTTGGTCTACATCGATTTGAGAAAAATCCGGGTTTATGGTTGCATCCAATTTCAATGAGGATGTCAGATTATATTGTGCATCCAAACTCGGTTTGAATTCGGTTTCCCTTATATTGGCATCTATGTCATCTTGATGGTTTCCTGTTATCGATGGCGTCAATACAAATCTTGATGTCGTAATGTTTGGCAGGTTTTCCACTACAAACTTCTCCGTAAATCGCAAATCGAAATTGGAATAGTTGCGTTTTACGTTTTTCAAAATCGTCCACGAATTGTCTTTGATGTCCCTGACGTAAAACTGGATTCCAAAAATCGGGTTGTCAGCATTGTAATTCAATGCTTTCAATGGTATTGCGATTTCATATTGCTTTTTGTTGCCATTCAGCGCTGTCTTGGATTGCCATACCGCATTCCAACTAAAATTCAGGTCATACCTTTCATTAACTCTACCTATTAGGCCATCGGTCTGGTTCCCCAACGAATTCACCGCAAAGAAATAAGCATTTTGTTGTTGGTTTTGTGAATCTAGAATCATTACGAATGCATCGCTGAAAGCAATGGAAACATCCCTTTTCAATGTACTCACTTGAGTTTTCGATGTCGTGTCATTGTATATGGCACTTATATACAAATACTCCTTGTCATGAAACAGTTTTACAGAGGTTTGCTTATTTGCAAGCCCCACGTCTGTTGGCAAGTAGTTGTAAAACCCAGTGTGTTCTGAAAGGTTTTCCCAAACAGGCTCATCAAATATTCCGTCTACTTCGATCTTGCTGTCCACAAATCTAATCGTTGGTTCTTGTGCATCGACAATTGAGACACAACAACAAAGGATGAAAATAAAAAAAGCCTTCATATCATCCATTTGCATTGTCATCCACCCTTGTTGCCGTCTTGCTTATTATCTTCCATTCATCTCCTATTTTCTTCAACAGGAACAAATCGACGTAAAGCATCTTCTTCTCTGGAATCGAGATTTCCACCTTGGCTGTTGCAATGTCTCTTACAACTTCGATTGCCAACACTTTTGCATGTCGCCCATTGAATTTTCCAGCTTCGGCATTTTTAAAGAAACTACCATACTCCTTTGGTGTGAAGACTTTGAATCCCCCTCTTGCAGTAAGATACAATGTAGCGTTTTCCACAAAGGCACTTTCCAACATATCCAACTTGTTGTAAGAGCTTCCCTCCATATAAGCTTGCAATGTCTCCTCTACTTTGGCGCATTCCGATTGTGATCTTCCAAATTGGAAAACTAATAGCATGGTAAATAATACGATGTAATTTTTCATGATGAATTGTTTTTAATTGTTTGATTTTAATGCAAACATCAAAAAACGGTCATACAATGGCGTGTTGGCTTATAATCGAAGTGTCCAGAATTATAAAATTGGAGTTAATCTACATCAAGGCAAAGTCGCCAAGACCTTAAAACAAGGATGATTGATTCTTACCTCCTCTTCAATGCGCTCACAGATTAATTGAAGTATATATTGAAGACATGCTGATGTATCAAGATGGGATTCAGAACTTATTGTCATCTGTCTTTTCATAAATAACAAACCATGCAAGTCCAACTAATTGGATATGGGTTGCAAAAGGCATTCATCGTAAAGCCCTCTATAGATTCTCTTCCACTTGAAGATTTACATTACCATCGTTTAAAATGTTTTTCACTTTCTTGAATTTATTTGTTTTCACCTATCACCCTTAACATTCACATAATCATTTCACTAGGCTTACAATCTTTATTTACGACTATTCCTTTGCCAATTTAAAAGCTCCCAATGGGAATCCAATTACATTTTTCTTACGTATAACAGCTTTAACCTCAAATTATGTAAACCATGAAAAAAGTAGCAATGATGGCTCTTTTTACTCTTCTGGGAGGAAAAGGGCTCATTCAATTAGAATCGACTCATAGTCAGGATTCCAAACAACAAAATATCGATGCAATCAAGGAAACTCCTGGATTGGTTGCCTTTTGGGATTTTAAAAAGAAAAACGCCTCAGGAAACAACTTCACAGCTTATTCTTCCTTGCAAGCAGATGTGGACAATCCTGAGCTTTATCCTGTATATCTGAAAAAACATAATAATCTATCGAAAAATTACACTTTAAACAATTGGGACAATGAAACTCCAATAGAAGGAGATCATACTGGACCATTTGGCAAATCGATAAAAATAAATGCAGGTAGATTGTTCGCTCAAGTCCCTCGATCGGAATTTCAGAACAAAGCTTTGGGAATGATTCATGGCAAAAACCCTTTTACACTTATCAGTTGGGTGAAGTTCTTTGACTCATCATCGAGCAATTACCATTCTATCATGGGAATTTGGGATGAGGGAAATGAAGAAGGCATTGCCAACGTCGAAAAAAAATATAGCGGACAAAGACAATTTTCTTTGTTCACCAAACAAATGAAAGGCGCTAAAAGGCTCTTCAGTCATTTTTCAGCGACAGGTTCTGGATCCTATCCACAAACCAGCAATCCTTATGCCCAATTGAGGGCTGTGGATGGTGCCGACATAACATCTGATGAGCCTTGGTATCAATTGGCAATGGTATATGATGGAATAAAAGTAACAAGTTATGTGAATGGTATCGCTACGGGCTATGTTTACGGTAACGAACATGCTGACAAGGCTGGGGGAATCATTTATGACGACAAGTTCAATGGAAGTGTTAATCCTGCCTATTTTGTTCCTGCAGATGAATACAAAGGCCTTTCGGATTTCGAAATCTATTCCCCAAATAAATTCATGATCAAGTTTGACAACAACAGAAGAGACAAAGGTATTTACGAGCAATATGTCGTTTTGTCCTTTGACACGCAAAACGGAAAGAAATTAAACAAAATCAAATACGGATTTGTAGGAGAAGCCCAAGAAGACAATGAAGGGGAGAACATTGAAGATTATACGGTAGCATATAAATTGTTCCAAATAAATCAAAACGCATCTATCGTCCCTTTCGAAGAATTCAATGTCATCGATGGCGTTGGCCAAGTAACCACCAACATGCCTACCGTCGATGTTTCCAATGGAGATTATGTCATTGAGCTTAAATTATCAAACCAAAATGGAGTGCTTTCAACAGTAAGGAGAAAAATAGGAGTAGGAGCGCCTTTAACTTTCGGGCAAGTCGTACATTCAGGAATTGACAAAGGTTCCATGGTAAACATTGATGGAGCAGCTGTATTCAATAGAGCTTTGAGTATGGAGGAAATTCAAAACTTGTTTTTAATTGATGACAGATATGAAGTGGAAGATTCCTCTACAGGGGACGATACCGATACCGGAGATTCCACCGTTGGTTGTACTGAAGTCCAAATTGAGATTCAATTTGATTCATATCCAAAAGATACGTCTTGGGAAATTAGAAACAGTGTAGGTGAAATCGTAGCCGAAAGAAATAGCTCTTTTTATGATTCAAGTGAAAACAACAATAATTTAGTCATAGTAACTACTGGGTGCTTACCAAATGGCACATACACGTTTACGATCAATGACAATTTCAATGATGGTCTTTGTTGCAAATATGGGAATGGATTCTATATGGTTAAACTCGACAATGAAATTGTTGTCGAAGGAGGAGACTTTGGAAGCACGGAATCAACAGAGTTTACCATAGGAGCTTCAGACAAAACAGGTGAAAATGAATTTTCAAAAGAAGTAAAAACCATAGAAGGTGCTATTGTGGTTAGCCCAAATCCTTTAAATAGAGGAGAGTATTTGACTATGGACATCTCTCGAAGATATGAACATGCAACATATAGAATAGTGGACTTAATGGGAAATCTCAAGGGGCATGGCATCATTAATGAAAACAAAGTCATTCAATTGAGTGAAACATTGGGTTCCGGAGTTTACATCTTAACTTTGAATATTGATGGGGACAATGTAAAAAAGCAAATCGTCATTAAATAATTGCAACAACTCATTTGCTTGGACACCATCCCTCCAAGTGCATGGATTAAAACACCTAGGGTTCGACTTTCTTCATGGTCGAACCCTTTTTTTATGGGTTACAAGGCCTAATCTCGAAAAAGCCTATTGATTGTTGGGCTAAGAAAATTGTTTTTTATACTCGGAAGGCGTTTGCCCAACTATCTTTTTAAAGGTTGCGTAAAAAGTTGACTTAGAAGAGAACCCTGCCTCGAACCCTATCGCTTCCAATGTAAATTGATTGTTCTCAAGCAATAGTTTCTTGGCATCTTCAATCCTATATTCATTTATGAACAAAGGAAACCGCTTTCCCAAATTATCATTCAACAATTGAGATAACCTATGGGAAGAAACACTCAATTCTTGGGCAACATCCTTTAATTTGACATTCGTATTTTTGTGAAATTGATGCTCTTCCATCACATCGTGCAAAGCTTTCATCAACTGTTTGGCAGTGTCACTCTCAATCTTCTTAGAAGCATATTTTTCAGGAATGTCCTGAAATACGTTTTCTCTATTCTTCTTAAACAACAAAAAGATCAATAGCACATAAAAAACTACTGAAAATGTGATCGTACCAATTAAATACAAATAAAAGTAACCTATGAGGTATGCCGAGTATATTAGTACGTTCCCAATGAAAACGGCAACCAACCACAGTTCGGAAGTCGCACATTTTTCTCGTTTGTTGAAAAGCTTCTTGAAAATACCTTTAATTACATGACCGGAAAATAAAATATAAATACCCCAAACCGCATAAATCGAATGCACTACATATTGACTCCACAAGTCTCTATTGGTAGCGTATGGCATCGCAACACCTACAATCAAGATTACAAGAGTCAATGCTGCCAAATGAATTTTCCATGAACGCGGAACGACCTTGGTGTTTTCCACCGAAGACTTCAAATAATAAAACAATGCAATACCTATTAAGAAACAAGCAGACAAACCTATTTGCAAGATCAATGCATTGCGTTCCGTCCGCTCGGTAAAGATGACATAGACAGACTTTCCTATCCTAATGCTCAACAGCAACAGCAACAAGCCAAAAAAGAAATTCTGAATGCGTTTTTGCTTGCTGAAAAACAAGAAATAAAAACTTGCCAAGAAACCATTGAAAACTCCAATGGAGCAAACAAAGAACAATAGGGGATTTTCAAACTTCATATGGAATCACACCTTTTTAATCACATTGGTTACAATGCCCCATATCAAGAAATCATTTTCTTCCGTGATGTTTATTATGGGATAATCTGGATTTTCTGGTTGCAACCAGACTTCTCCATTTGATACCCTCAAACGTTTTACAGTAAATTCCCCATCTAGAAAACACACTGCTATCTTGTTGTTTTCCGGTTCTAGACTACGATCGATGACCAATAGGTCGTTGTCATCCAATCCAGCTCCTATCATGGACTGCCCACTCACCTTTGCAAAAAAGGTGGCTTCCTTGTTCTTTATCAACTCTTTGTCCAAGGACAACCGTTGCTCTTTGAAATCTTCGGCTGGTGAAGGGAATCCTGCTGAAATTCCCACATCCACAAAATGTGCCCCAGTATTGTCAAATACCTCTGGAGTGTAAAATGTTAAACTTCCTGACTTGTGCTTTATCATAGAAAACTTGTTTTCGTTCCTTTCAAAAAAGGAATTTTCATATGTCGTTCAAATGGAAACTACTTTGTTTTTCCCAATAAAGAGAGCTTCCTTTGTTGTGTTTCAATTTCTAAATTTTGTCATAATTTACAAAATTCCCTGCTAAACGGAAACGGTATCATCTCACCACTATAATATCGTTGATATTGGTGGTATATCTTGGCGACAATCGTTCTTGGCGCATTTTCCACGTTCTTTCCAAATCCTGATTCCCCAACTTTATCTTATAATCACCATACTTCGCATTTAGGCTATCTATGGAATCCATCAATGGTTTGTGTTTGGGGTCTTCGTTATGAAACATGTTCAATTGGTAATTGTCCGTTGGCACCAACCCCGTAACGATAACACCTGCGCGCTTGTACTTTATCCCTTCCTTGAAGATCGACATTGCTGCACCAATGGCATAGTTGGCAATGATCAATGATGAATTCGTCGGATAAGACAGGTTTATGCTTGTACTTACACGATGTTGCTCCGAATCTTTTTTATGCCTATCGCTGCTTAAGGTCACGATAACTACGTAACAACTTGAATTTTGCTTTCTCAATTTTTCGGCACAACTCGATGCAAAGGTGGAAATACGTTCCTTTATGTTGTCGATGTCGGAATAGGTATATTCAAAACTTCTCGTGGTTGCAATCATCTTACGGTCTCTATGTTCATCCAACACCAAGGTGGGAATACCTTCCAAATCTCGTTTCAAACGAGATTCTATCACGGAAAAATTCTGTTTGACCCAATCGTTGGACAATTGCGTGAAATCGTAAGCCGTTTTGCATCCTTTTTGCTTCAATCGTTTAGATAAGCGCCTACCAATGCCCCAGACATCTTCAATTTTAATCCATTTCAAGGCCTTTGTTCGCTTTTCTTCAGAATCTATGACATAGGCCCCTTTCGTTTCTTTGGGAAACTTCCTTGCTATCTTATTTGCCACCTTGGATAGTGCTTTTGTTGGTGCAATCCCAACAGAGGTGGGTATACCCGTCCATTTCAAGATGCGCTTTCTAATTTGCAACCCATAGTCATTGTAATCGAAATCGTCTTTGAAGTCTCTGAACTCTGCGAAAGATTCATCTATGCTATACAATTCCACATCTGGGGTAAACTGTTTCAATATGGACATCACGCGGCTACTCATGTCTCCATACAAAGGATAGTTGGAAGACAGGACGTGTATGCCATTGGTCTTGCAAAAGGATTCCCATTTAAAAATAGGCGCCCCCATTGGCAATCCAACAGCTTTTGCTTCATCGCTTCGTGAAATCACGCAACCATCGTTATTACTGAGGATGGCAACTGGTTTTCCTTGTAAGTCAGGGTTAAAGGCACGTTCACATGAAGCATAGAAATTATTACAATCCACAAGTGCAAACATAGACTGTAAAGATACGGGAAAATGACTTTGGTTATTTAATCTCCAAAACAATTAATTCCCAAAGTTGATTATTGGATTCATACTTCTTCAGGATTTGAAAGCCTACTGCCCGATGCGCATTCGAGGATCGCTCGTTTTTTGCATCCACCTCGGTTATAATGGCATCGAAATCACTTTTTAGTTCTTCTGACATATAAGCATACAAACTTCTGAATACGCCTTGTCCCCTCATACTTTTATCTATGCAGATTTGCCCCATCACGAGATAGTCGAGGTTTGATTTCTTCTCTTTTAAGACAGTGTCGATCTCATCGAACATTGGCATTAACAACGGAACATCGTTTCTGAAATCTTGAAGCATGGATAGGGCATAGCCAACGACCTTCCCATTGTTTTTGACTATGCAATGCGCACAAGCATCATTCATTTTTTCAAGAACATCAAGGTCATGTCGCAAAGTCACAAAACCTTCTTTTTCTTTTTCTTTTCCTGAGAGCACATCGCTCAAGTTTTTTTGCTGAAGATCTAAAATGGCCTTTAATTCTTCAGTGGTTGATGCTCTATGGTATGTAATGTTAGTCTTCGACATATTCTAAAATATCACTTGGTTGACACTCCAAGGCCTTGCAAATGGCTTCCAAAGTGGAAAAACGCACTGCTTTGGCCTTGCCTGATTTCAATATAGACAGATTAGCAGTCGTTATGCCAATGATCTCAGCCAAGTCCTTGCTTTTCATCTTGCGTTTGGCAAGCATGACATCTAAGTTAACAATTATCGACATAAGTTATATGGTTAATTCGTTTTCTTCCTTTGCTACTTTTGCTACTTTAAACACCTCACTCAATACCATGAAGAACAAACCCAAACAGACAATGAACAAATATGGGCTGAATCCCAGATGAATTTCAAACTTTGATTCAAAAATCAATCTAAAGCTAAAAAATAGCACTGTTGCTCCAATACCAGAGAACACAAGCATATTCCCTATTTTATTGTACGTGTCAATTATAAAAGAGTCAAAAGGTTTTCGTCTTTGAAAGCATTGCAATGTCTTTCTGAACAAATAAAAACAATAGACAATTACAAAGATCACCACAAACAAAAGTAGGGTAGACAATTGAATCGACAGACCAAAGTCCTCGATTTCATTGTCCTCCAAATTAAATACAAATCCTAAGATTGATGCATCGACAAACATATATATCGAGGCGAACAAAATAACGGCAACCGAAGGAATACAAGTGACTATCCATATGAAGTCCACCAAAGATTTTAAAATACTTAATTTTTTCATGATTATATTCTTAGTTCATTTTTTAAAATTATTGTTTAACGATAACAAATATATTAAAGTTATCGAAAAACAATAATATATCGTCGAAAAAAAATAATCAATTTTATTTTAAGCCTATTATGGCATTATCTATATTTGAACAATGAAAGACAATAACACTATTGTAATAAAAGCAAATAATCGTCCCTATGGAGAACTCATAGTTGCCGCCATTTGCTTCACTTTTGCAATAGGCGGCATCTTGTCTTTCGTCCTGTGGATATTCTTCGAGGTAGAATACTTCGAACCTTATGTAAACTACATCGGCATTTCGGTCTTTTTAATGATTCTAGGTTTCAACTTCAGTTTGAAAAAGCAAATTCACATCAACTTGTCACAATCAAAATTCAAGACTACCAAAGGGGTTGGATCAATTGGAATAGGTCGCTGGAGAACCATTGAAAACTATGAATATGTTTCACTATTCGTGGAGCCAGCTACCATGAATTTCGTAGTAAGGCTATGGTGCAATGGCAATCGAGATTTCACCCTTTACGAGTCACATGATTTCGAACTCGCATTGGGAATGGCTTATGACCTATCGGAAGAATTAAACATAGACTTGTTGGACGCCACCATTCCCAACGATTACAAATGGATAGACAAGGAAAAGTTAAAAAACAACACCTAATGAAAAACCAACATGTCAGACAATTGCTCGAGCTGAGTTTGGCCACTTTGTTCATCAGTACCTCAGGAGTATTGGGGCGATTCATCGCGATGCCTCCTCCCGTTACCGTTTGGTGGCGAGCAGCTTTGGCGATGGTCATACTATATGGCTATTGCAAATACAAAAAAATTGACTTGCGAATAAACTCTAGAAAAGACACCTCCAATTTCATTCTCAGTTCATTGCTTTTGGGAGCACATTGGGTCACCTACTTCTATGCCTTGAAGCTGTCCAATGTGGCACTTGGAGTCTTGTCCCTATACACTTTCCCTATAATCACGGCACTCTTGGAGCCCTTGTTCGCCAAAACGAGATTGAACCCAGTACATATTCTATTGGGCTCTCTGGTCTTGCTGGGCATCTACATTCTGGTTCCGGAACTCAACTTCGAGAACACCCACGTAAAGGGAATTCTAATAGGACTTCTATCTGCTTTGTTCTATGCTTTGAGAACACTTATCATAAAACGTCATACACAAAATTACAATGGCACCATGTTGATGTTATACCAATTGGTTATAGTGAGCATCATCTTGGCTCCTTTCCTGTTTTTCATGGATATGTCATCCATACAGACACAATTCCCATATGTCATCTTGTTGGCACTGCTGACCACTGCAATAGGTCATACTCTGTTTATACGAAGCCTTAAATATTTCTCGGCCAGCACCGCCTGCATCATCAGTAGCATGCAACCCATCTATGCCATAATACTCGCCTATTTCTTCTTGAGGGAAATCCCCACGTGGAACACCTTCTTCGGTGGTTTGTTGATTCTAACCACCGTAATAGTCGAAAGCGTAAGAAGCAAAAAGAATGTCCAGTAATCGTATCTTTGAAGCATGAATGATCTTCCCGACAAACTACAACGGAAACTAGATGATCGTAATGCAAGCAATGCGTTACGCAAACTCGGCACACAAAATGGTTTGGTGGATTTTTCATCCAACGATTACTTGGGCTTTTCCAAAAGCGAAGCCCTCTTCGAAGCGACACATCACTATCTAACCGAAAATCATTTTACTCAAAATGGAGCCACAGGTTCTCGACTCCTATCGGGAAATCATCCATTGTATGCTGTTTTGGAGACAATGCTTTCCAAATTCCATGATAGTGAGGATGCATTGGTCTTCAATTCCGGCTATGATGCCAATTTGGGATTCTTTTCCTGCGTACCTCAACGCGGCGACCTCATCTTCTACGATGAATATAGCCATGCGTCCATTCGAGATGGCATTACGATGAGCAATGCAAAGAGCTACAAGTTCAAACACAACGATCTGGATGCATTGAAGGCACTGGTACTCCGTCACTCCGAGTTTCCTTCAAAATCGAAACAAACCACATACATCGTCACCGAGTCCATTTTTTCCATGGATGGAGACACGCCGGACTTAAAGGCTTTTGCCGATTTTTGCACAAGAAACAACTGTCATCTGATAGTGGATGAAGCACATGCCATTGGTGTCTTTGGAGAAAAAGGAAATGGATTGGTCCAAGAGTTGAAAATGGAACAACAACCATTTGCTCGAATAGCGACCTTCGGAAAGGCAATGGGATGCCACGGCGCGGCAATCCTGGGAAGTTCGTCTTTAAAGCAATATCTAATCAACTTCTCTCGCTCTTTCATATACACCACGGCATTGTCACCACATGCATTGGCAACCATTAAATCCTCGTATTCGGAACTTTTGAAGACATCCAAAATTGAAAAGTTGCATCAGAACATTTCATTCTTCAAAACAGAGATTGAAAGACTTCAACTGGAACGTTTGTTCATAAGCAGCAACTCTTCAATTCATTGTTGTGTTGTCTCTGGCAATGAAACGATAAAGGAGATTGCAAAAAAACTGAAGATCAATGGATTTGATGTAAAACCCATTCTATCCCCGACGGTTCCAAAAGGACAGGAAAGATTGCGGTTTTGCCTGCATTCTTACAATTCGGAAAAAGAAATCTCGGAGGTATTGACCTTACTTAGTACCTTTGTTTAAAAATAATCACGACCATGGTAGATCACTATACTATTTTAGCCACATTTCCATATTCCACGGAAGCCCACATCACAAAATCCAAGTTGGAAGAAGAATATGTTCGTGTCATGTTGGCCGATGAGAAGACCGTGGATTCAGACCCATTGATAAGTCAAGCCATTGGCGGAGTAAAGCTACTGGTACATAACGAGGACTTGAACAAGGCCATGACGATCTATAACAGGATCAGGGCCTACGAAAAAGACAAGAACGGTGAAGCAATCGTGTGCGACAACTGCAATTCTACCAAGATATTGATAGCGGAACCTTCTCGAAAAAACATTTTCTACATGTTGTTTCCCTTTTTCGAAAAAACAAAATACCGCTGTAACGTTTGCAACACCATTTTTAAATGAGCACATATTTCATAACAGGCATCTCCACCGAGGTTGGCAAGACCGTGGCTTCCGCCATCATTACCGAAGCCTTGGAAGCAGATTATTGGAAACCCATACAAGCAGGGGAATTGGAGGATTGCGATACCAAAAAGGTGAAAGGGTTGGTATCCAATGCCACATCACGATTTCACGAAAACGCCTACGCATTGAAAACGCCAATGAGTCCACATGCAGCAGCAGAGATAGATGGCATCACCATCCAATTGAAAAACATAAAGGCACCAAAGACCAAGAACAATTTGGTGATTGAAGGTGCAGGTGGTTTGTTGGTTCCTTTAAACGATTCACAAACCATATTGGACATCATAAAACCCAATTACAAGGTCATCGTAGTATCTAGGCATTACCTCGGCAGTATAAATCATACGCTTTTGACCGTAAATTTATTGAAGGAGAAAGGCTTTGATGTCTCCATCGTATTTAGCGGGAATGAGCACAAGACCACAGAAACCATCATCAAGACAATGACCAGTGTTCCCATTGTTGGACGCATAGAAGAAGAGCCTTATTTCGACCAGAATGTCGTCAAGGAATATGCAGAAAGATTCAAAGGTCAATTGGAAAAACTATAATGTTTCGTTGTCCTGAACTTGTTTCAGGATCACACTAAATACAAAATACATTCTGTACTCGAATACAGAACGACAATATATCATGACATTACAAGAAAGAGACAAAAAGCATATCTGGCATCCATTGACGCAACATAAGTTGCATCCGGAAGCCATAGCCATAAAAAGAGCAAAGGGATGCATCCTATATGACGAAGATGGCAATGAGTACATAGATGCCATTGCTTCCTGGTACACATGCATGTATGGGCATTGCAACGAGTACGTCACCAGTCGTGTGATGGAACAGATGCAAACATTGGATCAAGTCGTATTCAGCGGTTTCACACATGAACCGGCAGTGAGGCTCTCGGAAGAGCTCATCAAGATATTGCCAGACAATCAAAACAAGATCTTCTTTAGTGACAATGGGTCGTCTTCCGTGGAGATAGGCATCAAGATGGCATTGCAATACCATTTCAACAATGGAAACAAACGCAATACCTTGATCGCTTTCGAAGATGGTTTCCATGGCGATACCTTTGGAGCCATGAGTGTTTCAAGCCTATCTGTGTACAATGGCCCCTTCGAGGATTTCTTTTTGGACGTAAAACGCATTCCTGTTCCAAACGGAACCAATGACGACGTTATCTTGGAAACACTACAGGCTATCTTGGAAAACAACGAAGTAGCTGGTTTTGTCTACGAGCCCTTGGTACAAGGTGCGGCAGCAATGAAGATGCATGATGCAAAGGGGTTGGACAAGATTCTAAAGTTCTGCAAGGCACATGACATCATTACCGTTGCCGATGAAGTAATGACTGGTTTCGGCAAGACGGGTAGACATTTCGCATCATTGCACATGGAACAAAAACCGGATGTGATCTGCCTAAGCAAGGCATTGACCGCAGGGTTGTTGCCAATGGCCATTACCTCTTGTTCCCAAGACATCTACGATGCCTTCTATAGCGACGACATCGGGAAAGGTCTGTTTCATGGTCATACCTACTCCGCCAATCCATTGGCGTGTACTGCGGCCTTGGCGGGGATCGAGTTGTTGCAATCGGAAGCCATACAAGACAACATAGAACGAATCACTGCCTCCCACCAAACTTTCAACGAGCGCATAAAGAATCACCCAAAGGTAAAATCGACAAGGCAGACTGGTGTAATATTCGCATTGGATCTAAACATAGAAATGGAACGCTATGGTAACTTGCGAGACAAGCTATTCGGTTTCTTCATGGAAAATGGTCTGTTCTTACGTCCACTTGGCAGCACCATCTACATTCAAGCTCCTTATGTGATCACCAAGGAGCAATTGGAAAGGATATATGCCGTTATAGAGGAAGCTTTGGATATTGTTTAGATATGGAGCGATTACACTTGCATAATAAATTGTAACACATTATACGAAGTTTGAGCGAATTAAAAAAACTGATAGATAGAATAGTAGAATTTGGGACTAATGAAAAACTTGAATCCGAAGATAAAACGCTCGAAATTCAAAAATTATTAGTTGAAATTTACGCGGAGTATCTGAATGTAGAAACAGAATTTGACCCAACTGATTATGAAGATCCGTTGAATTTAGATTATGACGGAATTAGAAGCATCGTAACAAAACATTTTCCTGATTTTGGTTGGTATCATTCTGCTTGGGAAAGCCATAAGATCATCGAAGATGCAGATTTGGTAACAGAAGATTCAATAGATGATTTGACTGACATAATAAAAGATTTGATAGAAGTTCAATGGAGATTGGAAAACAACAGCGAAAAAGATGGGCTTTATCAATTTAGGTT
Source organism: Bizionia sp. (assembly GCA_020631395.1). Classification (GTDB taxonomy): domain Bacteria; phylum Bacteroidota; class Bacteroidia; order Flavobacteriales; family Flavobacteriaceae; genus JAHDHI01. The sequence goes on along the minus strand of JAHDHI010000006.1, from coordinate 43,406 downwards.
TCTAATGAAACATCATTCTGAACAGCATCTTGTGAATTTGCTAAAATATCTGAAAGATAAAAATGGTTAGATTACTTCAAAGTGCTCCCATAAATGGAATTATTCAAATGTTATTGTCACTTTTTGGAGTTTGGCGTTTTGGAAAATTGCTATATCTATATCATTACACGGATATTCTGTTTTTATTCATGTATCCGAATTGGACTCTAATCCTTTTTATTCTCATGGGGCTGATAGGTGCTTTAATTGGATT